>JAGQTQ010000152.1 GCA_020438905.1 Mycobacterium sp. | reverse complement strand
GGACGGGGGTTGAGGAAGTTCAGCGGCACCTCGTGGGGGTCGAGTTCGGCGAGATCGGCGGCGAACTCGGCGCGCTGCTCCAGCGTCTCCCCCATACCGAGGATCCCGCCGCAGCACACCTCCATACCCGCATCGCGCACCATCCGCAGCGTCTCCCAGCGTTCCTCCCAGGTGTGGGTGGTCACCACCTCGGGGAAGAACGAACGCGCGGTCTCCAGGTTGTGGTTATAGCGGTGCACACCCATCGCCGCGAGCCGCTCCACCTGCTCGGAGCTGAGCATGCCCAGCGAGCAGGCGATGTGGATCTCCACCTCGTCGCGGATCGCCTCGATGCCCGCGGCGACCTGGGCCAGCAGCCGCTCGTCGGGGCCTCGTACTGCGGCAACGATGCAGAACTCCGTGGCGCCGGTCTTCGCGGTCTGCTTGGCCGCCTCAACCAGGCTCGGGATGTCGAGCCACGCGCTACGTACCGGGGAGGCGAACAGCCCGGACTGGGCGCAGAAGTGGCAGTCCTCCGGGCACCCGCCGGTCTTGAGGCTGATGATGCCCTCGACCTCGACCTCCGGGCCGCACCAGCGCATGCGGACCTCGTGGGCCAGGGCGAGCAGTTCCTCGAGCCTGTCGTCGGAGAGTTTCAGAACCTCGAGCACCTGCTCGCGGGAAAGTCCCTGCCCGCGCTCGAGCACCTGTTCGCGGGCCTGCGCGAGGATGTCCGGCAGAGTCGGGTGGGCTGGCTGGTTCACGCAGGAAAGGTTAGCCCACCAGCAGATGGTCGACGCGCGCGTCCGGGTCCCAGCGGCGCAGACCGGTGACCTCAGCCGTGATATTCCGAGCCTTGGCGGCAGCCATCCGGTTGACAACGGCCAGCGCCGGACCGATCTCGGCCTCGCCGAACCGCCGCCCCAGGGTGGCGTGTGGCGTCCAGCGCCCGGGTCGGCTGTGCTCGTAGGGGTCTCCGGCCAGATGCGGCAGACACCGCCGGTAGACGGCCTCGTGCAGGTCCAGCAGCTCCGCCGACGGCACGATGAGCCGAGCCAGCGTCTGGCGCGGGCCGCCGAACACCAGCGGCGCCCCGATGACGCAACCGAACGGGAACCGCGCGCGCAGCCCCCGCAGCGCGTCGTCGACCTCCGGGCCGATAGACCGCGCCGCCAGCAGGGTGATGTGCGGACGGTTCGTCGGCGACGTGACATGCGCCTGGCTCGGCAGGCCGGCTTCGTCGAGGGCGCCCCAGAGTGAGCGGATCGCCGCGTCGCTGCGGGCGTCGAGAAGCAGTTCGACGGAGTGCGCCATCTCAGGCCAGACCCTTGACCCAGTCCGGGTCGAACACCCGGCGGCTCATCTGCGCGAAGGCCGTCGCCGACAGCGCGCCCGACCCGGCCGGCAGCACCGCGCGAACCGGTCCCAGCCGGGCCAGCGCCACCCGGTTGTGGGTTTCCGCCCCGCCAGGCAGCTCGGGCCAGGAGCCGATGACCAGACCCGCACACGAAAGCCCTTTGCCCTCAAGGGCTTCCAGCGTCAATGCGGTGTGGTTCAGGGTGCCCAGCCCGGCGTCGCACACCACCAGCACCGGCGCGGTGAGTTCGACGGCCAAATCACGCAGCGTGACCCCGGAGTCGGCGAGTTCCACCAGCAGTCCTCCCGCCCCCTCCACCAGGGTCAGGCCGCCGTCGCGGTCCGCGCCGGTGATCGACGCGAGAATCTCACCAGCCGCGGGTAGTCGACGTCCCTCCTCCTCTGCGGCCGCGGCCGGGGCCAGCGGTTCGCGGTAGCGGGCCACTGAGACCAGTTCGGTCACCGAGGCCAGCCGCGCCACCTCGGCGAGGTCGTCGTCACCGTCCCCGGCGCCGGTCTGGACCGGCTTGCACACCGAAACCCCAATCCCGACGGCACGGGCGGCGGCGGCCAGCGCCGCGGTCGCCACGGTCTTGCCGACGCCGGTTCCGGTGCCGGTCACGAAGACGACGGTCATCGGCGGTGCGATGCGAGCACGGTGGTCAGTACCCGCCGGGCCAGCTCCATCTCATTGTCGGTCAGCGATGCCCGCGCGGTCAGCCTCAGCCGCGAGGTTCCCGCCGGAACCGTCGGGGGCCGGAAACAGCCCACCCGAACCCCGGAACGCAGGCAGTCCTCGGCGGCGGCCACCGCCGATTCCGGATCGCCAAGGATGACTGACACCACGGCCGACTGCGGCGGCTCGGGCACACCGCACACCTCGGCCAGGGTGCGGGCGTGGTCCCGGACCGCGTCCACCCGCCAGGGTTCGTCGGCCAGGATCCGCAGGGCGGCCGCCGCAGCGCCGACGGACGCCGGCGCCAGCCCGGTATCGAAGATGAACGGGCGCGCGGAGTCGATGAGGTGGTCGCGGACGGCCTCCGCACCGAGCACCGCCCCGCCCTGACTGCCCAGCGCCTTTGACAGTGTCGTCGTCACGATGACGTCCGCCGACCCGGCAAGCCCGGCCTCTTCCAACAGACCCCGGCCCCCGGTGCCGCGAACCCCGAGGCCGTGCGCCTCGTCGACGAGCAGCAGGGCCCGGTGGGCGCGGCAGACCTCGTGCAGCTCCCGAAGCGGGGCCAGTGCACCGTCGGTGCTGAACACCGAGTCGGTGACCACTAGCGCACGCCCCTCTTCGCGGGCGGCCAAGGCCGCCCCGACCGCGGCGACATCCCGGTGCGGGGCGACCACCACCCGGGCTCTCGACAACCGGCAGGCGTCCACCAGGGAGGCGTGCGCGGCGGCGTCGGAGACCACCAGTGATCCCGGGCCCGAAAGGCTGACCAGCGCACCGAGGTTGGCGGTGTAGCCGGAGGAGAACAACAGGGCGGCCGGCGCTCCGACGAACTCCGCGAGTGCGCACTCGAATTCCTCGTGCAATTCGGTGTTGCCGGTCACCAACCGTGAGCCGGTCGAACCGGCACCCCAGGTGCGCAGGGCGCGCACCCCGGCATCGATGACCTCGGGATGCTGCGACAGACCCAGATAATCGTTGGAGGCCAGATCGACCTCACACCCCCCCGGGGCACGGGAGCGCAGCGAGCGGCGCAGCCCGGCCTGCCTGCGCCGGCGCTCGACATCGTCGAGCCAGTCCAGCGGCGAAGTGTCGGTTTCCGGCGTCATTTGGCTTCTAGCCTAGGGCGCGGGCGACGGCGACCATGGCGGCGGTGATCTGCTCGATCTCCGCCGGTGTGCAGATGAAGGGCGGCATCGCGTAGATCAGGTTGCGGAACGGACGCAACCACACCCCGTGGTCCAAGGCCACCGGGGTGGCGGACCGGAGGTCCACCGGCCGGCGTGTCTCGATCACGCCGATCGCGCCGCGCACCCGGACATCGGCGACCGACGGCAGCGATCGTGCCGGTTCCAGGCCGGCCGTGAGGCCTTCGTTGATAGCGGCGACCCGCGACTTCCAGTCCTGCCGCAGCAGCAGTTCAACCGAGGCCACCCCCACCGCGCAGGCCAGCGCATTGGCCATGAACGTCGGACCGTGCATGAGCGCACCGGCCTGGCCCGCGCTGATCTCCTCGGCGATCCGCCGTGTGCACAGGGTGGCCGCCAGGGTGATGTAGCCCCCCGTGAGTGCCTTGCCGACGCACATGATGTCCGGGGCGACACCGGCATGGTCTGCGGCGAACAGTTCCCCGGTGCGGCCGAAGCCGGTCGCGATCTCGTCGAAGATCAGCAGCACATCGTTGCGGTCGCAGACGGCTCGCAGATCGGCCAGATAGCGGGGATCGTGGAACCGCATGCCGCCGGCACCCTGGACCAGCGGCTCGATGATCACCGCCGCCAGGTCGTCGGCGTTGGCGCGCAGTTGGTCCTCGAACGCCGCGATGTAGCGCGGGTCGTACTCGGTGGGCACCGGCGGTGCGAACACCTGCTCGGCCAGCACGTCACGCCACAGCGAGTGCATTCCGCCCTCGGGGTCACAGACGCTCATCGGGGTGAAGGTGTCGCCGTGGTAACCGCCGCGCCAGGTCATAAGGCGGCGTTTCCCGAACCGTCCGTTGCTGCGCCAGTACTGCAGCGCCATCTTGACCGCGACCTCGACGCCGACCGACCCGGAGTCGGAGAAGAAGACCGTATCCAGGCCTGCCGGGGTGATGTCGACCAGCAGTTGTGCCAGCCGGGCCGCGGGCTCGTGGGTCAGGCCGCCGAACATGACGTGATTCATCACCCGCAGCTGCCGGTTCAGGGCCGCGTCCAGTACGGGGTGGCCGTGACCGTGGACCGCGGTCCACCACGAGGCCATCGCGTCGAGCACTCGAATCTCGGCCCCGTCGCGAACCAGCGTCAGCCAGGCGCCGGTGGCACCAACCGCCACCAGGGGCTGGATCGCCTCGGCCCCGACGGTGCTGTACGGGTGCCAGATATGGGCGGCGTCGATGGCGCTGATCTGCTGCGGAGTCAACGCCGGCACGATGTGCAGCCTAGCCGCGCGGGGGTAGCGCCGAATCGCGGCGGGAAATCGGTAGGTCACGGAATTGGTAGATTGACGGGCGATCATGGCCACCCTCACCCTGACCCGGCCGGCGAAACCGCCCGCCCCGGGTCCGACCCGCCTCGGACCGGTAGCACCGGACCGTGCTGCGTCGTATCGCCATGATCTGGACGGTCTGCGCGGCATCGCGATCGCCCTGGTGGCGATATTCCACGTCTGGTTCGGTCGGGTGTCCGGCGGCGTCGACGTGTTCCTCGCACTGTCGGGCTTCTTCTTCGGCAGTTCCCTGCTGCGCACCGCACTGCGGCCGGGGGCATCGCTGTCGCCGTGGCCGCATGTCAAACGGCTGGCCCGGCGGCTGTTACCGGCGCTGGTGACGGTCCTGGCCGCCGCGGCGGTGCTGACCGTTTTGATTCAGCCGCAGACCCGGTGGGAGTCCTTCGCCAACCAGTGCCTGGCCAGTCTGGGCTACTACCAGAACTGGGAACTGTCGGCCACGGCGTCGGACTACCTGCGCGCCGGTGAGACCGTCTCGCCGTTGCAGCACATCTGGTCGATGTCGGTGCAGGGTCAGTTCTACATCTCGTTCCTGCTGCTCATTCTGGGATTCACCGCCGCCTTCCGGCGGCTGGGCAGCCGACGGCTGCGCACCGCCTTCATCGCACTGCTGACCGTTCTCACGGTGGCCTCGTTCGTCTACGCGATCATCGCCCATCAGACCGACCAGGTCAGCGCCTACTACAACAGCTTCGCCCGGGCCTGGGAACTGCTGCTGGGCGTTCTGGTGGGCGCGCTGGTGCCCTATATCGGCTGGCCGATGTGGCTGCGCTCCCTGCTGGCCGGTGTGGGCCTGGCGGCCATCCTGTCCTGCGGGGCGCTCATCGACGGCGTCAAGCAGTTCCCGGGACCGTGGGCGCTGGTGCCGGTCGGCGCCGCGGCGCTGCTCATCCTGGCCGGGGCCAACCGCGGAGCCCGGCCGTCCACACGGGACCGCCTCCCGGCACCCAACCGGCTGCTGGCCAGCAAACCGCTGGTGAAGCTCGGCGCCATGGCCTACTCGCTGTACCTGTGGCACTGGCCCCTGCTGATCTTCTGGCTCGCCTACACCGGCGGTGAGCGCGCCCAGTTTCTCGACGGCCTGGCGATTCTGCTGATTTCGGGAGTGCTGGCCTACCTGACCATGCGCTTCATCGAGGAGCCGCTGCGCTACCGGCGTTCGTCGGCCGCCGACGTCGCGAAGCCCACAGTGCCGGTGCGCAAGCGACTAGCCCGCCCGGCCGCCGTCGGCGGCACCGCCATCGCACTGCTCGGCGTGGCGCTGGTCACCACCTCGTTCACCTGGCGTGAGCACGTGGCCGCGCAGCGGGCCGGCGGCAACGAGCTCGCCGAACTGGCCGACGGGGACTACCCCGGCGCCCGGGCATTGCTCGACAGTGCCCGCGTACCGCGGCTGCCCTTCCGGCCCACCGTACTCGAAGCCAAGGACGACCTGCCCGAATCAACCAACGACGGATGCATCAGCGACTTCTCGAACGTCGGGATCATCAACTGCACCTACGGCGACGTCTCGGCGACACGCACCATCGCGCTGGCCGGCGGCTCGCACGCCGAGCACTGGATCACCGCACTGGACATTCTTGGCAAGCAGCACGGGTTCAAGGTGGTCACCTATCTGAAGATGGGCTGCCCGCTGACCACCGAATCAGTGCCGCGGGTGATGGGCGACAACCGGCCCTACCCCAAGTGCCATCAGTGGAACGAGCGGGTGATGGCCAAGCTCATCGAGGACCATCCCGACTTCGTGTTCACCACCTCGACGCGGCCGTGGAACATCAAACCCGGCGACACCATGCCCGCCACCTACATCGGCATCTGGAAGACGCTGACCAAGCACCAGATCCCGATTCTGGCGATGCGGGACACCCCCTGGCTGGTGAAGAACGGCAAGGCTTTGGTGCCGGCCGACTGCCTGGCCAAGGGTGGCGATGCGGAGTCGTGCGGGACCAAACGGTCCCAAGTGCTCTCCGAACGCAACCAGACCCTCGACTTCCTCTCCCGGTTCCCGACGATGAAGGTGCTCGACATGAGCGACGCGGTGTGCCGGGACGACTACTGCCGCGCCATCGAGGGCAACGTGCTGATCTACCACGATTCCCACCACCTCTCGTCGACCTACATGCGGACCATGACACCCGAACTCGGCCGCCAGCTCGGCGAAGCGACCGGGTGGTGGTGACCGCGCGACGCGAGGACGCGTTCTGTCGGGAGGCCGATCTAGAATCGAACGCATGTTCGATGAGAAAGGCGACGCCGAGCTTCTCGGCGTGATGGCCGAGGCGCAGCGCGACGAGCGGGTCGCGGTGGCGCGTCGACTGCTTGCCGCCGGGCGGTTGTGCCAGCTGCGGATGGCCGATGTCGATGCCGAGGACCGATTTCAGTGGTGTGTGGACAACTGGGAGGCGGTAGCCGCCGAGGTCGGCGCGGAACTGGGGATCAGCCGCCGCCGGGCCTCGACGCAGATGAACTACGGGGTGGAACTGCTCGAGCGGCTTCCGAAGCTGGGGGCGGTGTTCGCCTCCGGTGAGGTGGATTTTCGGGTGGTCGCCGTGGCGGTGTTCCGCACCGGATTGGTCACCGACGAGGACGTTCTCACCGCCCTCGACGCCCGCCTGGCCGCTGCGGCGCCTCGGTGGAACGCCTACTCCAACGCGAGGATCGCCGAACTGGTGGACTGGTGGGTGCGCGAGGCCGACCCTGCCGCGGAGCGCAACGCCCGCAGCGCCGACGCCGACCGCAATGTCACGATCGGCCCCTCCCGCGACGGGCTGACCGAGTTCTGGGGCACACTGCGCACACCCGACGCCGCGGCGCTGGACCGCCGCCTGAATCAGCTGACCGCCACCGTCTGCCGCGGGGACCCACGCACCCGGCAGCAGCGCCGGGCCGACGCGATGGCGGTGCTGACCGCCGGCGGCACCTCAATGGTCTGCGGCTGCGAGTCGGCCGACTGCCGCAAGAGGGGTTCCGTCGCCGCGCCGGGCCAGATCGTGATCCACGTGATGGCCGAGGCCGCCACGGTGAGCGGCACCGGCGATGCCCCCGGTTACCTGCCCGGCCACGGCGCCATTCCCGCCGACCAGGTCCGCATCCTCGCCGAACGCGCGCTGCTGCGCCCGATGCGAGACGCCGGCGAATTCCAGGCCGAGGCCCAATACCGACCCTCGACCGCACTGGCGGAATTTGTCAGGAACCGGGACCTATGTTGCCGGTTCCCCGGCTGCGGCAAGCCCGCGGAGGTCTGCGATATCGACCACACCGTGCCCTACGGCCGCGGCGGGCCGACTCACCCGTCCAACCTGGCTTTGCTCTGCCGTCTTCAT
>JAGQTQ010000036.1:17464-23588 GCA_020438905.1 Mycobacterium sp. | reverse complement strand
CGTCCTGACGGGGCAGGAACGCCCCGCCGGAGTCCACCAGGTAGATGCAGGGAAGCCGGTTCTGGGCGGCGATCTCCTGGGCACGTAGGTGTTTCTTGACCGAGATCGGATAGTAGGTGCCGCCTTTGACGGTGGCATCGTTGGCCACGATCATGCATTCCCGGCCCGATACCCGGCCGATCCCGGCGATGATTCCGGCCGCCGGAGAGTCGTCGTCGTACATGCCATCGGCGGCCAGCGGAGCGATCTCCAGCAGGGGGCTGCCCGGGTCCAGCAGACCGTCGACCCGGTCCCTGGGCAGCAGCTTGCCGCGTTCGACATGGCGCGCACGGGAGCGCTCCGGTCCGCCCAGCGCGGCGGCGGCCAGTTTCTCGCGCAGCTGGTCTACCAACCGCAGATGCGCCTCGCGGTTGGTGGCGGATGATGCCATGAACTCACCTTCGGTTAACGACGACTAACTGTTAGGTTAGTGGACATTAACGCAAAACCACCACTGCGCGGTACTGGGGGAAGGGTTCTCGTGACGGCACTCACCCAGCGCGGGCGGCAGAAATCCGACCGCCGGTCCCAACTGCTGACCGCGGCCGAGCAGTTGATCGCCGAACGGGGATTCCTTGCCGTGCGCCTCGAGGACATCGGTGCGGCGGCCGGTGTCAGCGGCCCGGCCATCTACCGCCACTTCGCCGGTAAGGAGGCGCTGTTGGTGGAACTCCTGGTGGGGGTCAGCGCCCGGTTGCTCGCCGGCGGGCAGTCGGTGGTTGACGGAGCCGAGGACGCCGCGGGCGCGCTGGACGGGCTGATCGACTTCCACCTGGACTTCGCCCTCGGCGAACCGAGCCTGATCCGAATCCAGGACCGCGACCTGCCGAATCTGCCGGCGACGGCGCAGCGTCAGGTGCGCCGGGCCCAGCGACGTTACGTCGAGATCTGGGTCGAGGTGCTGCGCGAGGTGAACCCCGGGCTCGACGAGGCCCGGGCCAGGGTGATGGCGCACGCCGCGTTCGGGTTGCTCAACTCCACCCCGCACAGCGTCCGCTCACCCGGTTCGGACCAGTCGCGCGCCGTGCTGCGGGCCATGACGGTCGCAGCGCTGTCGATCACCGCGCCGCGCCCCGCACCGGCAGTCCGCTGAAAGCCGGTAGCCTGCGTGGGGTGAGGCGGGCATGAGCGATCCACGGCGGCCGGAATGGTCGGACCCGACGCGACCGGAAAACGAGTATCCGCCCAACACCGATCCCGCCTACTCCGGTCAGTATTCGGGCCAGTCCTGGGGCCCCACCTACTACGGAGCGGGCTACGGCACGCAGGCGAACCAGCCCACCCAGCAGCTGCCCGCCTACTGGCAGCAGGGCTCGCCCTACACGCAGGGCTATCCCCCGCCCCCGCCGCCTCCTCCCCCGCCGAAGTCACCGCGCTGGCTGTGGATCGCCGCGGCGGGTGCGGTCCTGCTGGTCGCCGGCCTGGTGCTGGCGCTGGTGATCGTCAGCTCGTCCTCGAGGGAGTCGAAGGTGCTGGCCCCGGCGTCGCCGTCGAGCACCACGACCACCTCGCCGCGCGCGACCACCGTGCCGCGGGTGCCCTCCCCCAGCACCACCCGGCGGGTGCCGCAACCCCTCCCGACGACGGTTCCGCAGCCGACCGACCAGAGCCCGACCCCTGGCCCGGTCGGTACCGACACCGTGTTCTACAGCGTCACCGGGGAGGGCCGGGCGATCAACATCACCTACGTCGACACCGGCGGGGTCATGCAGACCGAGTTCAACGTCGCGTTGCCGTGGAGCAAGGAGGTGGCCCTAGCCGCTCCGGCCAAGAACTCCGCCAGTGTTGCCGTCGTCAACGTCGGCCGTGACGTCACCTGCAGCGTGTCGGTCAACGGCGCCCAGGTGCGCCAGCGCACCGGCCGTGGGCTGACCATCTGCACCGGGCTGTCCTAAACCGATCGGGTCCGGCCCGGCACACGAACCAGCAACATCCCGACCAGACCGGCCGCGAGCACCACGCAGATGCCCGCCAAACCGGCGCGGTCGGCATCGAACAGGTCGACGAAGACGAAGAACAGCCATGGCGCCAGGAAGGCGACCGCCCGACCGGTGGTGGTGTAAAGGCCGAAGACCACGCCTTCCTTGCCTTCGCCGGTCATCCGCAGCAGCAGGGCGCGGGCAGCGGACAGGATGGGCCCGACGAACAGGCACAGCAGCAGCCCGCACACCCAGAAGGCGGCCGGCCCGGACGAGGCCAGCAGTGCGATGCCGACCACGATCATGGCGCTGAGCGAGGCGACGATCACCGGCTTGGCCCCGACGCGGTCATCCAAACGGCCACCGGCAACGGCTCCCAGCGCGGCTACCGTGGAGGCGACGATGCCGAAGATCAGCACGTCGGCCTGGGAGATGCCGTAGACGGTCACGCCCAGCACCGCGCCGAAGGCGAACACCCCGGTCAGTCCGTCGCGGAAGACCGCGCTGACGAACAGGTAGTAGACCAGGTTGCGGTCGCGGCGCCACTCCGAACGAAGGTCGGCCCACAGCTGCCGATAGCCACCGAGGATCCCCGGCGGATCGGCCGGTTCGACGGGTCCGGAAAGACTGCGGCCCACCACCAGCAGCGGCAGCCCGAAGGCCAACATCCAGGCGGCGGCCAGCAGCATCGAGGCGCGCACGTTCTCGCCGTCGGCGGCGGGGAGCGCCAGCAGTCCGCGCTGGGGCCCGTCGCCCCGGATGAAGCCCAGGTAGACCAGTAGTAGCAGCGAGACGCTGCCGACGTAGCCCGCGGCCAGTCCCATGCCTGAGATGCGCCCGGCGTTGGAGGGCGTCGAGACCTGGCGCAACATGGCGTTGTAGGGAACGCTGGCCAGGTCGGTGGACGCCGCTGCCAGTGCGAGTAGGGCCAGGCCGGGTGCCAGGTAGCGCGGATCGGCGCGGATCAAGCTCATCGCGGCGGTGGTGGCCGCCGCCAGGGCGGTCAGCGTCGCCACCGCGACTCGCCGCCGATGCGGCGCCTGGACCAGGACACCGGTGAGCGGGGCCAGCAAGGCGACCATCACTCCGGCCAGGGTCATCGCCCGTCCCAGCAGGCTGGCCGGCGACGTGTCGCCCGCGGCGCCGCTGCCGACCGTGTCGGTCAGGTACACCGAGAACACAAAGGTCACGACGACCGCGTTGAGACCGGTGGCGCCGCAGTCCCAGAGTGCCCATGCGGCGATTTTCGATCGCGGCACTCCCGGGCCGGGACTGCTCATGCAGGTCACCTTATCCAGCCCCCTACGATGGCCGCATGCCAGTCCCCGATCCCTCCCCGGACGCCCGGGCCGTCGTCACCGGTGCCTCGCAGGGCATCGGCGAGGCCTTGGCCACCGAGCTCGCCGCCCGCGGCCACAACCTGATCGTCACCGCCCGACGGGCCGAGGTGCTCGCGGCGCTCGCCGAACGCCTGCAGGAGCGGTTCGGCGTGATCGTCGAGGTTCGGGCGGTAGACCTGGCCGAACCAACGCAGCGCGCGGAGCTGGCCGGCGAACTGGGCCGGCGGAACATTTCGATCCTGTGTGCCAATGCGGGCACCGCGACGTTCGGCCCGGTGGCCAAGCTCGACCCGGCAGCCGAGCAGGCCCAGGTTCAGCTCAATGTGCTCGGCGTGCACGATCTGGTGCTGGCGGTCCTACCCGGCATGCTGTCGCGCAACGCCGGCGGCATCCTCATCTCCGGTTCGGCCGCGGGCAACTCTCCGATCCCCAACAACGCCACCTATGCAGCGAGCAAGGCGTTCGCCAACACCTTCAGCGAATCCCTGCGCGGGGAACTGAAGAAGACCGGTGTGCACGTCACGCTGCTCGCTCCGGGGCCGGTCCGCACCGAGATGCCCGACCCCGACGAGGCCTCGCTGGTCGACCGGCTGATCCCGGATTTCCTGTGGATCTCCGTCGAGCACACCGCCCAGCTGTCGCTGGACGGGTTGGCGAACAACAAGATGCGGGTGGTGCCGGGGGTGACCTCCAAGGCGATGTCGGTGGCCAGCGGCTACGCGCCGCGGGCGATCGTGACGCCGATCGTCGGGGCGGTCTACAAGAAGCTGGGCGGCGGCTAACCGGCCGCGTAGAGGTTCTTGGCCGTCGGTGAGTTCGGGACGCTCTGCGGGTCCGGGTAGGTGCCGAGCACGCGGTCGGCGATGCCGGGGCTGGTGACCGCGTACCAGTAGTGCTCGTTCTTGAAGTGGTGCAGCCGGTGGTTGCGGTAGATGGTCCGGTAGAAGGCGTGCTTGGCCTTGTAGTCGGTGTGGACCAGGTAGTGGGTCCACTCGTAGACCATCCCGATCGCGAACGCCGTCACCAGGAATGTCACCCCGAGTGCGGTGCGCGGGATGAGCATTAATCCGACGATCATTATCGCGACGAACGCCCCGAACAACGACTGCAGCGGGATGAAGATCAGCTTGACGATCCGCGGATTGATGTGGTGTTCACGGTGTTTGCGGGCCAGCACCGGATCGACCATCACGCCCGCGATCTTGCGTGGGCGCCAGTGCAGGATGAAAACGTGAATCATCCACTCCACAAAGGGAAACACCGCCAGGACCACCAGCGGCAGCACGGCGTCGCTCCACTGCCAGTCGCCCAGGACGATCCGCACGAGCACGGCGGCGACGAGCGCGCCGGCCAGCAGCCAGGGCGTGGGGTGGCGCCAGAATTCACGCGCGGCGTCGGTCAGCGTCATGCCGCGACGGGCCGTCCTTGTTTCAGATCGCGCCTGGGTCATCGCCATTCCTCCATTGCACTCAACGCCTCGATCAGCGTTTCGGTAGCGGGTTCGAGAAGTTCACGGGCAGCGGTCTGTGCCGCCGCGGGATCGGCGGCCCCGATCGCCCGGGCCAGGGTGCGGTAGGCCTCGCTGCGCCCGACCTCGGCGGCCATCATGATGGCCAGCGCCGGCAGGGCGGGCTCGTAGGCGGCGCGCAGGGTGTTGAACATCAGCCGGAAGACGATCGAGTCGGCGCCGTCGACGACGTGGTCCCAGAACGCCAGGGCGTGGCGCTGCTGTCCGACCGGATCGGCGTCGGCCTCGAGGTCGCGGATGGACGCCTCGAGTCGCTCGATGAGTTCCGGGGATCGGCGTAAGGCAGCGAGCTCGGCCACCTTGGGGCCGTTGTGCAGCCGGGCCTCCAGGATGCTGCGGACCACGGCGGTGTCGAGTTCACCACCGCGGATCAGCAGGCGCGGCAGCAGGTCCAGGCCCGCGTGCCGGCGGAAGTCGCGCACCGTGGTGGCATCGCCCTGGCGCACCTCGACCAGCCCGGCCGCGGCAACCCGTTTGAGAGCCTCGCGGACCGCCGGCCGGGAGACCCCCAGCACTTCGGACAACCGGCGCTCGCTGGGCAGCGACTCACCGGGCTGCATCTCCCCGCTGAGGACCTCGGAGAGGATCTGCTCGAATACGTCCTCAGGGACGGAGCGGCGGTTGACCGGCTGGAGGGCCATAACCGGAGAATGCCATGCAGATGGTCATAGGTCAAGTGGTCAGACCAGTGCCCTCAAGCGGTGTTAGGGGAAGCGACCGCGGGATGGGAGTGCGGCCCGCGCTTCGGGTGCGGTATCCGGTGGCACGCTCCGGGGAATGACGGGCCCGGGCGATTAAGAGCCCGGGGAGTGACAGGGCCCGGAGAGCGACAGGGCCCGGAGGACCTATGTGTTCTTTGCCCACGTTTGAGCGACAACCCGGCGCCCCACTCGGCCTTGTCGCGCGGAGGTGGGCAGAAGCACTACCGGTCAGCCAAGCGGATCGCAGCAGAAAACGGCGTCAGCGCCTGCGCCCCGTCAGCGCCTGCGTCGACCCGTGCCGAAAATGCTGCGGGTGATCTCGCGCCCGATCACCGTCCCGGCCGAGCGCATCGCGCTCTTGAAGGCTGGGTTATCCATCATCTTGTCGAGCATGCTGGGCTCGGCCCGTTCCACCGGCGCGGGCATCGGCGGAATATCGATACCGGTCGGGATGGGCGGCAGGTCATATGCCTCGGCTTCGACCTCGGCCGGTGGCGCCATCGCCGCCGCCAGCATCTCGTAGGCGGACTCGCGGTCCTGGGTCGTGCCGTATTTGAGGAACAGCGGGCTGGACTGGGCGACCGCCTTGATGTAATC
>JAGQTQ010000036.1:16265-17405 GCA_020438905.1 Mycobacterium sp. | reverse complement strand
GCGCCCCGCTCGGAGAGCACCGTGACGATCGCCTCGCCGATGCCCAGCGCGGTCAGATCCGAAGCGAGGTCGTAGAACTCGGTCTTGGGGTAGGTGCGCACCGTCTTGGACAGCGCCTGCTGATCGTCGGGAGTGAAGGCACGCAGCGCATGCTGGACCCGGGCCCCGAGTTGGGACAGCACCGCGTTGGGCACGTCGGTGGGCAACTGGGTGCAGAAGAACACCCCTACGCCCTTGGACCGGATGAGTTTGACGGTCTGCTCGATCTGGTTCATGAACGCCTTGGAGGCGTCCTTGAACAGCAGGTGCGCCTCGTCGAAGAAGAACACCAGCTTGGGCTTGTCGACGTCGCCGACCTCGGGCAGATAGTTGAACAGATCCGCCAGAACCCACATCAGGAACGTCGAGAACATCGCCGGGCGAGCAGCCTGGGCGCCCACCTCGAACAGGCTGATGATGCCGCGGCCGTTGGCGTCGACGCGCAGCAGGTCGGCTGGCTGCAGCTCCGGCTCGCCGAAGAAGGTGTCACCACCCTCGGCCTCCAGATTGACCAGGGCGCGCAGGATCACCCCGGCGGTCTGAGGGGACACCGCACCGAGAGTTTTGAGCTGCGCCTTGCCCTCGTCGGTGGTGGTCAGGAAGGTGATCACCGACCGCAGGTCCTTCAGGTCCAGCAGCGGCAGACCCTGCTGGTCGGCGTAATGGAAGATCAGCCCGAGGGTGGACTCCTGATTCTGGTTGAGCCCCAACACCTTCGACAGCAGGATCGGACCGAAGGCGGAGATCGTCGCGCGCACCGGAACCCCGATCCCGCCGGTCCCCAGCGACAGAAACTCGACGGGGTACGGCGTCGCCGTCCAGTCGTCACCGGTCTCCTTGGACCGTTCGACGACCTTGTCCCCGCCCTCCCCCGGCCGGGACAGCCCGGACAGGTCGCCCTTGAAGTCGGCCATCACCACCGGCACCCCGGCGGCGGAGAGTTGCTCGGCGATCAACTGCAGCGTCTTGGTCTTGCCGGTTCCGGTGGCGCCGGCCACCAGTCCGTGCCGGTTCATCATGGCCAACGGGATACGGATCTGGGCCGACGGATCCACCTGACCGCCCACGAGCACCGTGCCCAGCTCCAGGGCCTGCCCCGTG
>JAGQTQ010000036.1:0-16113 GCA_020438905.1 Mycobacterium sp. | reverse complement strand
GCTCGGACCGCCTGATCGAGATCGCTGCCCTGGTGACCGATGCCGAGTTGAACGTGCTCGGCGAGGGGATCGACGTGGTGATCCACGCCGATGACGAGGCGTTGGACGGAATGGTCGAGGTGGTAGCCCGGATGCACAAGAGCTCCGGCCTGACCGAGGAGGTCAGAGCCTCGACCATCGACCTGGCCACCGCGGAGACCATGGTGCTGGACTACATCCGCGGCCACGTCAAGGCGGCCAAGACCGCGCCGCTGGCCGGGAATTCCATCGCCACCGATCGCGGTTTCATAGCCAGGGACATGCCGGCGCTGGACGACTACCTGCACTACCGGATGATCGACGTCAGTTCGATCAAGGAGTTGTGCCGACGCTGGTATCCCCGGATCTACTACGGACAGCCGGAGAAGGGCCTGGCGCACCGGGCCCTGGCCGACATCCGCGAGTCGATTCGGGAACTGAGGTATTACCGGGGCACCGCCTTCGTCCCGGCGCCGGGTCCGACGACCGGTGAGATCGTCGAGGCTGCGGCCGCGCTGGACCGGACCGCGGACGCCGATTCGGCCGCCGGCCCGAAGACCGGTTAGTATCGATCCAGCCGCTGCATGCGGCGATGGTGGCTGTAGTTCAGTTGGTAGAGCACCAGGTTGTGATCCTGGCTGTCGCGGGTTCGAGTCCCGTCAGCCACCCCGATGCGGAAAACCGCTCCTGAGAAGTTCAGGGGCGGTTTTCTGGTTCGAGTGGTTGCCACACATCCGACCCGCAGGTCTCCCCTAGGCCGGCCGCAGAGCCTCGATACGGAGCCACAACTCCTCGTAGGTCACGCTCACCTGTAGCCGGCGCATCGCCTCGGCGAGCCGAGACGGATTTTCGGCCAAGTGGTCGATAACTGAGGACAGGCACCGCGTGATGCTTGCCCCGTAGGCGTGGGAAGCCTTCTGGATTGCGCTGCCCAGCACTCCAGGTGAGGGTTCCAGCATCGCCAAGTCGATGACGTCCCGGTAGTGCACGTACGGATCGGCCCACCGATCTGAGTTCGCAAGTAGTTTGCTGGCGGCGGCATCGAGCTCCGAGAGAGTGGAGACTCCGCATACCGCTTCTCCCGCGGACGGGCGGTCCAGCGAAATTCTGCCCTCATGGAGGACTTCGAATTTGACGGATGTTCCGTCGACACCGATCACGGTCCTGATTCCGTAGTGGTCAGCGCGGATTCCACGCTGCAACTGCAGCGGTTGAGTCGTGATGGTGTTGATGCCCTCTGCGGCAGTCAGCATCAGTCGGAGTTCTCGATACCCGTCGATGTCCGACACGAGGAAGTTGACGTCAACGGATTCCCGGTACTCGTTGCGGCGAAGCACGATGGCAGTACCACCGCCGAAATAGCAATGATGGCTGCGCAGAAGGTCGGCGTCCAAGGATTCCAGAATCGTGCGCACAGCCAGGTGATGCGGTCGGCTAAACAAGAAGGCTCCCATTGCCGACGGTTCGGACAAGGGTGTCGATGAGTGCGGACTCACTGTCCGACAGCGCTTCAACGTCCACGTGACGCCAGTTCCTCTCGTAGAGGCTCAGCGCCTCTTCCGCTGAGATCGTCGAGGATTCCTTGAGATTCCAGGCGAGTAGACGTAGCTGCGGATAGTCCGACACCTTGATCCGTGCGGTTTGGCCCGAAACGTCGCCGGTCGGTGCACTCGCAGGCTCAGGACTTCCTTGCGCAACAAGAGCAGGGACGAGGTTGAGCGCAGCGGCGACGTTCACATACGCGCCCGCCGTGACGGACGGGGAGCCGCGTTCGACGCGATATAGGGTCACCCGCGACACTCCAGCCAGCTCCGCGGTCCGAACCACACCCAACCCCATCCCGAGCCGGCGTTGCCTCAAGGCTTCACCCACCGTGATGAGCCACTCGGCGGCACCGTTGCACGGTTGCGGGGCCTGCGCGGGCATGTTTCTCATTGTATACAAGGGTGACCCTGGGGATGGAGAAGGCCATCGGCGGTAGCCCGCTCTTCGTCAGCCACGCCCTATGACGAAAGCCCCCGCCGCGCGGCGGGGGCTTTCGTCATTCGCATGCTTTATCCGGCAGCCTTTGCCGCCCGGGATGCGCTGGCGGCCGACGGCTTCCCCCCACCCGCACGGGCGCGCGAGCCCGGCGCGGCCTGGGCCGTCACCGCCGCTCCGGCCGTCGCCGACTCAGTGAGGCCTGGGCGCTGGGCACCCGAGCGCGCACGCGTCACCGGGGACACCGGATCCGCCGGGGATCCCGCCTCAGGGGCCTGCGGTTCGGCGGGCTGCGGTTCGGCGGGCTGGGCCCCGCCCCCGGCGGCCGGGCTCGCGGGTGCATGGTCGGCAGGCGCGCTGTCGGCAGCGGCGCTCCCAACGGGCCCGCTCTCGGCGGGGCCAGTCGCCAGCGCCGCGGCCGCCCGCGGGGTCGCCGGAATCTCGGCAGCCGCCGCCGACACCGTGGGACTCTCGGCGGCGGCGGGCAACAGTCCACCAAGCAGGCCCGACAGGGTGCTGGTGATCGACTCGAGGGTGGTAGCGACATTGCCGCCGACGACGGTCTGAATCGCCGCGAGGATGATCCCCGGCAGCGCGTTGACCACCGTGTTGAGCTCACTGTTGAGGAAGTCCTGGAAGGCCTCGGCGGCATCGGCCAGGGTTTGCCCCACCTCGGTCAGCGGCGCGGCCAACCCCGTGGTCACCGTCTGCACTGCAGTGGCGAGGTCTCCGGCACTGAGCGCCGCCACGGCACTGGTCAACACCGTGGGGATATCGCCGATCGCGGCGCCGATGCGGGCCGGAATCGAGTCCGGACCGACCAGCAATCCCGTCACAGCGGTGCCGAGGTAGCCGAGGACGTCGCCGGCGGCCGTGGTGAGCAACGGCAGGGCCTGGCCGGCGATCTCGGTGAAGACGGCGTTGATCAGTTGATCGGGCAGGAAGACGCTGAGCAGGCCGTCGATCGACCCGCCGAGGCCGCCCAGGGTCTGCAGCACACCGATGATGTCGGTGGCAGGGAGGCTGAATCCGGTCAAGGCGATCTCGGCGATCGCAGGGGCCGGCAGAGCCGCCGGGCTCAGCGGCTGTCCGGGCAGTGCCGGGGTCAGGGCGATCGCGCCCGCGCCGACAACGGCGGCCGTCCCGACCGTCAGGTATGAGCGCACTGAGATCATCGTCGTTCTCCTTCAACCGGCCACCGAGCGGACCTTCAAGCTGAGAATAGCCTGAGCAAGGGGTAAATGCGTCATCCGACCGCCGGTGGGATGAGCGGCCACGCCGTAGGGTCATCCACGGCGGAGTCAGAGCATTGTCCGTTGCTCCGTCGGGCCCCGAACCGAGTGAGGAACAGACACCGTGGCGGCAGCCGGGAACATGTCCCTGGCCGATGTGACCGATATCAGGCGACGGATCGTCCGTTCGTTGTGGCTGCGGGGCCGCCCGCCCCTCGAGGGGTCGACCTCACCGGAGGAATTGCACTATCTGGCCGGCACCGTGGAGAACACCGGGGCCGGCCTGATCGGCGAGATCGGTTTCAACGCCGGGTTTTCGACCCAGGTATTCCTGACCGCCAACCCGGAGGCGACAGTGGTTTCCTTCGACCTCGCCGAACGCGGTTACACCAAAGTGGCCAAGGAGATCCTCGACAAGAGGTTTCCGGGCCGGCACACGCTGATAGCGGGCGACTCGACCAAGACCGTGCCCGAGTTCAGCCGGCAGAACCCGGATGTGCGCTTCGATCTGTTCTTCATCGACGGCGGCCACGACTACGAGGTTGCCAAGGCGGACATCGAGAACGCCAAGGCGCTGTGCACGACCCAGACCGCCGTCATCATCGACGACCTGACACCGTGGCTCAAGTGGGGTGAAGGCCCGACCCGAGCGTGGACTGAGGCCATCGAGCATGGACTCGTGCGTCAGGACGAGATCTTCCAGGACGGCAAGGCGGTATCGGCGCCCGAGCCGCCCGGTAGGCGAGTCTGGGCGATGGGCCGCTACCTCGCCTGAGGCGGCTGGTCGAGCCGTCAGGCTTTGGCGTTGCCGGCCTTCCACTGCGCCCAGGGGATGTTCCAGTCGCCGAGGCCCTCGACACCGGAGAGCACCGAGCCGACGGTGCCCTGCACCTCGACGACGTCGCCGCGCTTGGTGTTGTTGTAGAACCACTTGGCGTTTTCCGGGCTGACGTTGAGGCAGCCGTGGCTGGTGTTGGCACTGCCCTGTGAACCTACCGACCAGGGCGCCGAGTGGACGTAGATGCCGCTGTAGGACATCTGGGTGGCCCAGTCCACCTCAAGGCGGTAACCCTCCGGCGAGTTGGTGGGAACGCCGTAGGTCGACGAGTCCATGATCAGGCGCTGGTAGCGGTCGCCGATGATGAAGGTGCCGTTGTTGGTGGGCGTGCTGTCCTTGCCCATCGAGATCGGCATGGTCTTGACGACTTCCCCGTTGCGCCGGACCGTCAGCATCTTGGTGTTGTCGTCGGCCGTCGCGACCAAACGGTCGCCGATGGTGAAGCTGGAACTGAGGTTCTCCTGGCCGTACAGACCCTCACCGAGGTCGACGCCGTAGGTGTTCACCTTGACTGTCACCCTGGTTCCAGGCTCCCAGAAATTCTGCGGACGCCACCGGACCTCGCTGTTGCTCAGCCAGTAGAACGCACCCTCGACCGGCGGATCGGTGACGACGGTGATCGCCTTCTCCGCCGCGGCCCGGTCGGGGATGCTCTCGTCGAAACGCACCGCAATCGGTTGGCCGACGCCGACCACGGATCCGTCGCCGGGCGACAGATAGGGCATGGTCAGGTTGGCCGGCGAGTGCGACTTGAAGTTGATCGCCTCGGAGACGATGCCGCCCAGGCCCAGCGATTGCGCGGTGATCGTGTAGCGCTCGTTGTAGCCCAACGGCTCGGTGGCCGACCAGCTCAGACCGTCCGGGCTCATCACACCCTCGACAGCTTCGCCCTCCTGGTCGAGCATCGACACGGTCCCCAGCACGCCGCCCTGAACGCTCAGGGTGATCGGCTGATCGACCGGGACGCCGACGGCGCCGTCCTCCACCGTCGCGGTGAGCTTGGGCACCAGGAGGTTGCCGTAGGGGGTTCCCTTGCCGACAAGAACCTGGGGGCCGGAGTCCCGCGACCCGCAACCGGAAAGACCCAGCAGCAGGGCGGGGATCAGCAGAAGCACGGCCAGCAAGGGACCCCGGCGCGCACGGGTAGCCGTGCCGACGTGTCGCATCTTGGGCTCCAAACTCGCATTCTTGAGGCGGGAACGTCGTCCCGCATGATCGGGTCCGATTCTAAGGGCCGACTACGACACTGCGCGACTTCGCAGGTCAGGGACAGCGCGGAGCGGATTTCACCTCGACCGCGCTCGCCTGTTATTGTCGCTGTCACGCGCCGTTAGCTCAGTTGGTAGAGCAGCTGACTCTTAATCAGCGGGTCCGGGGTTCGAAACCCTGACGGCGCACCAACAAAATCCCGGTTACACCGGGGTTTTTTGTTTCTGGCACCGACGGGTCAGGCCTCGGTACTGACCATCAGCCCTCCCACGGCCCAGCCTGGACTCGCCGGTGACCTGCGCCTCGCTCAGGTGCAAGCACCCCGCCATTCCGGCAACATCCGCGACCCTTGACCCGACGATGCCGCACCCGACCCTCGGCGAAGTTCCTGAACTTGGTCGACGGCGGCGGAGTATGCGAGTGCGACGAAACGCCATCTCTCCTCCGCCCGTACGGGAGTAAATCAGTGCGGCTACAGCCGGCGGTCCACCGTCATCGGCAGGAGGTCGTTGTGGGCGGTCCAGTCTTGGTCTGAGCCGACGGTGAGGTTCAACAATCCATGGATGCCGAGGGGTTCCGTCGACTCACGGCTGAACTTGGTCGAGCAAAGCGGTCAGCCAATATTCGCTCCGCCCGACTAGCCCAACTCGATCTCCAGCGGATGCCTCAAATCGGCCCACTGCCCGATAGGCACCGCAGATACGGATGAGATCACCTCGTCATCGGAACTGCCGTGGCAAGCAGTGCTGACATTGCAGACCATCCAGCCGTATCCCATGTCGGTCAACTCCGGACCTGATTTCACTGCGAACCACGTCACCGATCCCGCAACTGAGCCGGGAGGCACCTTTACATCACCCGGTTGGTAAGGCCCGAAACCCGCTGTTTCGGCCCCGGTTGGAGATGCAACGTCCAGCCAATCGGCGAGCTCGCCATCACTAAGCCACATCCCGCCACTCGAAGGATCGACGCCGATCCAATCGTCTCCCCACGACGTGACATTGGGGGCATACATCGCCCGCACGGCACCTCCAGGTTGCACTCGGATGTCCCCCGCCCGGGGTGCCGGCGCCGGAGTGACGACAACACTGATCTCCGATTCGGACGAAAAATAGCCATCACTCACGGTCACGGTGAAGGTGTCGAATCGACCGTCTGCGCCAGCTTGCACCTGCCCGGCAGATTGCCGTGCGGCAGCGGTGGGCGCGTAAACGAAGGCGCCCAAATCAGCGTCGACCACAACGTAGCCTTTACCCGTTGCAGCGGGTGCACTGTAGGTCAAGACGTCGCCGTCAGGGTCGACGGCGTTGATGTTCCCCCTGACCACTCCGTTCGATTCGGGATCGGCAGTCGTATAGCCAAGGATTGCCGGTGTACTGCCAGGCACCAAGAGTATGTCCCAGCCCTCAAGACTCGTCGAGGGCACGTGTAATGCACCCTGCGAGGGCGTGGCAATCAGCCAAGCCATGTTGGCCAAGGCCGGTTCAGCCTCACCGAAAATCGTGCGGATCGCCACCGAGCCGTTCTGCGGATTACGCAATACAGCGCCGGTCGGCATCGCCACTTGCGAGCTATAGGGATCGGATACCTCATCCATTCCCACCAGGAATAGGTTGTCCCACGACGCAACCTCCGCAGGAAACAGGTGTGTGGCGCCCACATTGGGTGTCACAGCCAACCAATTGAGATATCCGGGGAGTTCGGTTCCAGGCTGCTGAGTGCTCTCTGGGAAGATCGTTCGCAGAGCGATAACACCTGTAACCGGATCCCGTTTCACATCCTTGGTCACGTAATACGTGACGGCCGGGCCGATCGCCACCGCGGACGTCACGACGGCCGAACCGCCGTGACCGTCAGTGAGGGTTACCGAAAAGGTGTCGTGAAGGTCATCTCCAGTTGCATTCGGGAGATAGGCGGCTCGGCGCGCTTCTGGGGTCGGCGTATAAGTGAACTCGCCATCGGCATTGACCACCACGCTGCCCTTGGCGGTGATGGCCGAACCGCTGAAGATCAAGCTGTCGCCATCGCCGTCAGTGGCGCTTACGGTTCCGCTGACCACCCCTGTTTCTGTGTCAGGGCTGCTCACCACAGGAGGGCCCGCCACCGGGGTGTCATTGGCAGGACTGATCACGACGCTGACCACCGCAGTCGCAGCTCCGCCATTCCCGTCGGTGACGGTCACGGTGAAGGAGTCAGCCAGATCAGCAGCGCCGGCCCCCTCCCGCGCGGCGTCGTGCCGGGCCGTCGCGGTCGGGGTGTAGGTGAACGCACCATCAGCGTCGACCACCACGCTGCCCTTAGCAGTGGCGGTCGAACCACTGAAGAGCAAAACGTCACCGTCGGGGTCAGTGGCGTTCACCGATCCGATGACCACACCGCTGGAGACGTTCGGGACGCCCACCGTTGGGGATCCCGCCACCGGGGCGGCGTTACCCCCAACTGAATCGTCGTTAATGATGCTGACGGAGCCGAATCTCGACCGCGACTCTTCGGCACCCTCCAGAACCAGCGCCGCATTGGTCACGCCAGTCAACTCAACCCGGACGACCTCGTCAGGCTCGTAGTCAGTATCGCCGTAGATCGTGACCGGAATCTCTGCCTGCATCTGCCCCGGCGCGAACACCACCGAACCCGTCTCCGCCAGGAAATCCTCACCGGCGACCGCCAGATAGCGAGAACTGACCACGTAATCGACCGTCACCTCAACATCGGATGCCCGCGACAATTCCACCCGCACCGGCACCACCGTTGTCCCACCGTCGCCCTCATCCACATACGACGGATAGTCCGGGCTATAACCGCTGTTAATCGCCACCGTGACGCCAGGATTGGCGTTCGTACCGATGGGAACAGACACAGCAACCGCCGCGAAACCACCGAAGTTGTCGGTGATATTCACCGTGAAGACATCAGTCCTGTCGGCATCGGTGGCATTGACACCTCCTGCAGTAGCGAGTGCAGCAGGTGTCGGGGTGTAGGTGAACCCGCCATCCGCGTCGACCACCACACTGCCCTTAGCAGTGGTCGTCGAACCACTGAAAGTCAACGCATCACCGTCAGAGTCGCTGGCACTGACGGAACCGAAGACCACTCCTGTCACGACATCAGGGGTGCCCACCACCGGACTGCCCGCCACCGGGGCGTCATTGGCCGGAGCGATCACAACGCTGACCACCGCCGTCGCAGCGCCACCATGACCATCGGCCACCGTCACGGTGAAGGAGTCGGCCAGATCAGCGGCGCCGACACCCTCCCGTGCGGCGTCGTGCCGGGCTGCCGCGGTCGGAGTGTAGGTGAACCCGCCATCAGCGGCGACCACGACGGAGCCCTTGGCAGTGCCAATCGGTCCGCTGTAGGTCAGGCTGTCACCGTCAGCATCGCTGGCCGACACCGAACCAGTGACCACCCCGGTCGATTCATCGGGGTCACCCACGAACGACGCCAACGACTGCGGCGCCGTGTTGGACGGGCTGACCGACACCGCAACCGGCACCTCCACCGAACCGCCATGCCCATCAGACACCGTCACCGTGAAGGAGTCGGCCAGATCCGCAGCCACTGCCCCATCGCTGGCCGCATCGTGCCGCGCAGCTGCGGTCGGGGTATAGGTGAACCTTCCATCCGCGTCGACCACCACACGGCCCTTAGCCGTGGTCGTCGAACCACTGAAAATCAACGCATCACCGTCAGAGTCGCTGGCACTGACCGAACCGACGACCACTCCTGTCACGACATCAGGGGTGCCCACCACCGGAATGCCCGCCACCGGGGCGTCATTGGCCGGAGCGATCACAACGCTGACCAGAGCAGTCGCGGTTCCGCCGTACCCGTCAGCCACGGTCACCGTGAAGCTATCCGAGCGCCCAGCATTGGTCGCGTTGAGGCCAGCGGCGGCATGCCGCGCAGCTACGGTCGGTGTGTAGGTGAACTCCCCGGTGGCCGAATCAATGACGACCGCCCCCTTGGCGGTGCTCGCCGGGGCGGCGTAGACGAGAACGTCCCCATCGGGATCACTGGCGTCGATCTGACCGATAACCACGCCGCTGGTCGCATCGGGGGCGCCTACGGTCGAGATTTCGACAACCGGCGCCGAATTGTTCGGGGCTGCGGCAAGCGGGCTGACAGCCACCACGACGGGCACCTCGACCGACCCGCCATAACCATCGGCCACCGTCACGGTGAAGGAGTCGACCAGATCTGCCGCCACCGCTTCCTCGCTGGCCGCCTGATGCCGAGCCGCTGCGGTCGGGGTGTAGGTGAACCCGCCATCAGCGTCGACCACCACGCTGCCCTTGGCCGTGGTGGTCGAACCAATGAAGGTCAACGGATCACCGTCAGAGTCGCTGGCGATCACGGTTCCGACGACCACGCCCGTCGACTCGTTCGGGCTACCCACCGTCGGGGTACCCACCACCGGGGCGCGATTGGCCGGACTGATCACGACGCCGACCACCGCCGTCGCAGAGCCGCCATACCCGTCAACAAGGGTCACCGTGAAGGAGTCCGCCAGATCGGCCGCCACCGCTTCCTCGCTGGCCGCCTGATGCCGAGCCGCTGCGGTCGGGGTGTAGGTGAACCCGCCATCAGCGTCGACCACCACGCTGCCCTTGGCCGTGGTGGTCGAACCACTGAAGGTCAACGGATCACCGTCACCATCCGTGGCACTCACCGAGCCGATGACCACGCCGGCCGCCGCATCCGGGCCGCCCACCACCGGGGTGCCTGCCACTGGGTCGGCATTGGCCGGACTGATCACGACGCCGACCACCGCCGTCGCAGAGCCGCCATACCCGTCGGTGGCGGTCACGGTGAAGGAGTCGACCAGATCGGCCGCCACCGCCTCCTCGCTGGCCGCCTGATGCCGAGCCGCTGCGGTCGGGGTGTAGGTGAACCCGCCATCAGCGTCGACCACCACGCTGCCCTTGGCCGTGGTGGCCGAACCACTGAAGGTCAACGGATCACCGTCAGAGTCGCTGGCGATCACGGTTCCGACGACCACGCCCGTCGACTCGTTCGGACTACCCACCGTCGGGGTACCCGCCACCGGGGCGCGATTGGCCGGACTGATCACGACGCCGACCACCGCCGTCGCAGAGCCGCCATACCCGTCAGCCACGGTCACCGTGAAGGAGTCCGCCAGATCAGCACTGGTCGCGTCGAGGGCGGCGGCGCCATGGCGGGCAGCATCCGTCGGGGTGTAGGTGAACTCCCCGGTTGCCCCATCAATGACTACCGACCCCTTGGCGGTGCTCGCCGGCGCGCTGTAGGTCAGGGCGTCCCCGTCGGGGTCACTGGCCGACACCTTGCCCGTCACCACCCCGGTGCCCGCATCCGGAGTCCCGACAGTCGGGGTCTCAGCGAACGGGGCGCTGTTGGCCGGAACGGGCACAAAGATGTTGACGATCGCCGTCACCGCCTGGGTGACTGCCTGGACGACCTGGTTGACCACCTGGGTGATCGCGGTAACGACTCCGGTGACGAAGGCTTGAATCTGCTCGACGAATGCGGTGATCGGGTCGACCGCCGTAGCTGCGGCGATCGGGTCGATGGCTTGTACCGCCCCCGCGGCTGCGGCCGGAGCAGCGACGGCCGATCGCGTGGCGGTCCGACTCGGAGCCACTTCGGTGTCGATTAGGGGCTCGGTGGGCACCGCCGCCGCCGGGGTGCTCTGGGCCGCCGCCGGACTGCCGAGTTCGCGCCGTGCCGCGGCCAGCATCACCCACGACACCGCCGACTCCAACGGGGCCGCGGGGCCCGCCCCGGACAATGTCGCCAGCACCGCTTCGACGGCACCGGCCGCGGCGACGGATCGCTGTGGCGTAGGGACCATCACCGGCGGAACAACGGCGGAGGCCGGCAGCTCAGCCTCCGGCGCGGTCAACACCGGCGATGCGGGCGGCGCTTCCGCGGCCGTGGGCACGGTCAGCGTTGCCAGCGAATTCACCGCCGGAGGCAGCACCATGCGCTCATCTGACAGACCCTGCATGGAGGCCGAGGGCGTCGGAAACACCGTCGCGACGTCGGCGGCGTCCTCAGTCCCCGAGATCACCCCTTGGGGCGGCAGGCCGGCAGAGGCGCGCCCTGCGCGACTGGGCGCGGCTCCTGGGGACACCTCATCAAGACCGGAGTTCCCACCCTCCGCCAAGCCAGCCGCTGCAGGCTTCTCCGCTACCCGTGTCGAGCGCCCGCCGCGCTGACGGGCCGAAGGCTGCCGGGAGTTCGAACGCGTCGAGGTTGCATCGCCGACGGAATCAGCGCCACCCGCGGAATCGGAGTTCGCCGGCGCCGCCCACGCCGCACCCACGCCACCGATGGCGACACCCGAACCGATCCCCAGCGCCAGCGCTAAAACACCGACACGTCCGACAAACACCGAAGCCCGCACTGGGCACCTCCCCCGTTTCTCGGCGCACCCCAGGGAATGCCGAGCGATCTGATGGTCCGCGAGACCCGAGAAGATTCACCCGTTGAAACCCCCGCCAAGCCCCCAACCGCGCACCATCATCGCACAAGAATCAGCCCGTCCGTGCCGCATCGCCCAGACGCCGACACCTGACGAAGATGCATGTCGCAGTAGACAATCGCATCTCAGACAACGCAATTGATTGCTTCTTCTACACCATCAGCACAACCGTCACGTGTGACGGCCGCACCCGTGATTAGTTTGTCGACCTCAGCGCCACGAGTGGGGCTACGGTAAGCCGTTCTCCTTGGTCCCGGCCTCCGCCCCCAACGGCGCGAGCGCCCCTGCGAAGAAAACCCCATCCGGCCGCCTTCTTCGCCCCCGCGGCGGCGCACTTCCGGCAGGGCTGCGACTGGTCGTCCTCCAAGGGCCACGAGCATTCCCGGCACAGCCCGCACATCGGCGCCAGGTACTCCGTCTCCCCGCGCTCATATTCGGCGAGTAACTCCAAGTTCGCCCAACTGCTCTCGAACGCGTCGCGAAATTCGCGACTCTTTCCGATCCACCGATTCGGGTTCAGCGGTTCAGCGGCTCACCGGCGGCATCCTTCGACACTCTTGGCCGTCGAGAATGGGGGCGTCCGCCGGGAGTTCCGCAAATAAGCAAAAATTGCCGAGCAAAGCCCACAGCAGCCTTGACATTGGATTAACCCACACCTAGCGTCCATCAGAATTTAGCTGAGTAAACCCTTAGGGGCAGGGGGTGTCATGGCCGAGAAACCGGACGACCCGCACAGCCGACCCACCGCCCATAGCAACGACGACGTGCCGATCATCCACACGTGCTGCCGCATCGGCCTGCAGGCCAGCCCGCCGCGCCCCCGGCTGCCCGTCTGGTGGCGGCGGCGCGGCTAGTTGCGGATCCGGCGCACCACGATGACCACGGTGACCGCTCCGACGCCGGCCAGGGTCGCGGCCACCGCGGGTTTCTGCAGGAAGCGCATCAACGCGGTCTTGAAATCCTCGGCGAGACGCTGCGGGTTGGCCCGCTCGGCCAGTGAGTCCACCGTCGACGCCAGCTGGTCGCGCGCCGCAGCGATCTCCTGCTTGATGACCTCCGGGTCCCGGTCCGCCACTGGGTCTCCTCGCTTCCGCCCCGAGAAATAGAGCCGCACTGCGGCACTACCCTAGAACAGCGACCGGCCCCCGAGGGCCGAAGGGCGGCACACAACGGGAATCGAAGGGATGCGCACATGAGCGAGACAGCACGTTTGGAAGCCGGCGACAAGGCCCCGGCGTTCTCCCTGACCGACGCCGACGGCAATACCGTCAAGCTGTCGGACTATCAGGGCCGCAAGGTGCTCGTTTACTTCTACCCGGCGGCGTCCACACCGGGGTGCACCAAGGAGGCCTGCGATTTCCGGGACAACCTCGCCGAACTCAACGACTCCGGGATCGACGTGGTGGGCATCTCGCCGGACAAGCCGGAGAAGCTCGCCAAGTTCCGCGACGCGCAGTCGCTGACCTTCCCGCTGCTCTCCGACCCGGACAAGCAGGTGCTGACCGCCTGGGGCGCCTTCGGGGAGAAGAAGATGTACGGCAAGACCGTGCAGGGCGTGATCCGCTCAACCTTCCTCGTCGACGAGAAGGGCAAGATCGAGGTGGCTCAGTACAACGTCCGGGCCACCGGCCACGTGGCCAAGCTCCGCAAGGACCTGTCGGTCTAGAAACCTCAGCAGGGTACGGCGGCCGGCCCGCCCCAGAGGTTCGGCGTCAGCGCGTTGTCGTAGCCGGAAACGAAGTCCACCAGGCGGCCGCTCTGCTCGTCGAGGCGGTGACGATGCAGTCGGCCGACATTGCCGCCGTAGACGTGGATGCTGATCGACACCGCGTCGGAGGCGTTGGTGACCCGGTGCCAGTCGCCGATGGTCGGTGAGACCGCCTCGACGCCGCCCGTGGTCATGGTCTGGCTCTCCCCCAGATCTCGGGGAAGGCCGTCGCGCAGTTCGAAGGCGTCGGCGCGCTCGGCGCCGCGCAGCACCCCGACCAGGCCCCAGACGGTGTGGTCGTGGACCGGTGTGCGCTGCCCGGGGCCCCAGACGAAGCTGACCATGCTGAAGCGTTCCAGCGGGTCGCAGTGCAACAGGTACTGGGCGTAGCGATCGGGGCGGGCGGTGGCGAATTCTTCCGGCAACCAGGCGTCGTCGGCGATCAGCCCGGCCAGCAGATCCCCGCCTTTCTCCAGCAGGACGGCCTCGGCCGGGCCGACGGTCACGAGGTCGGTCATATCGCGCACGAAGTCGCGCAGTGGAGCAAGCAGGTCGGTCATGCCGTCATTGTCGCCGCGGGGCGGTGAGTTGGCTGGCGATCGGATGTAACACCGGCAGCCGACGGGGCGACATCACGCTCAGGTAACGATCGCGGGGCACCGCGTGTGGGTGATGACCGGAGGGCCGATGAGATTTCGCCGAAGCCTGCTGTCCGTGCTTGCGGCGGCGGTGGCCGTCCCGGCCGCGGTGCTCGCCGGCCCCGTCAGTCCCCCGCAGCCGCTGGGATGGGAACCGCAGATCGTCGCCGCCGCTACCATCGGTGCTGTCAGCGAGCCCGTAACGGCGCACTACGTCAGTTCGGTGCGGCGCGGCCTAGCCCCCGGGGTGGGCTCCGAGCGCGGTCTGCAGATCCAGACGATCCGGCTCAAGCGCGCCATCAGCGCGCGCTTCCCAGAGATCGTCGAGATCGGTGGCGTCCGCCCGGACAGCATGCGCTGGCACCCCAACGGTCTGGCCATCGACGTGATCATCCCGGACTGGGACACCGCGGCCGGACGGGCACTGGGCGACAGGATCGCCAAATTCGCCCTGGCCAACGCCAAGCGGTTCAAGCTCGAACACGTCATCTGGAAGCGGACCTATCACCCCACCGGGGGCAAGTCGAGGCTGATGGACGATCTGGGCAACCCGGACGCCAACCACTACACCCACGTGCACATCGCCACCTACGGCGGCGGGTACCCGAAGGGCGGCGAGGTCTATTACGACTGACCCGCTGACTGACCCAGGGCCTGCAGCAACAGCGCCTCGGTGACCGCCGCACGCTCCAGCACACCGAGGTGCAGGCTCTCGTTGACGCTGTGGGCCTGGGTGCCCGGATCCTCCACACCGGTGACCAGGATGGTGGCGTCGGGAAAGGCCGAGGCGAACTCGGCGATGAACGGGATCGACCCGCCCATTCCCATGTCGACGGGCTCGACGCCCCAGGCCTGGCGGAAAGCGGCCCGGGCCGCGTCGTAGACCGGGCCGGCCGCGTGGATCGCGTACGGCTGCCCGATATCGCCCGGGGTGACCGTGACGTGGGCGCCCCAGGGGGTGTGCGTCTCAAGGTGGCGGCGCAGGGCGTCGAGATGCACAGCCGCGTCACCGCCGGGCGCCACCCGCATGCTGACCTTGGCCGAAGCCCGCGGGATCAGAGTGTTGGAGGCCTTGGCGATCGGGGTGGTGTCGATCCCGATGACGGTGATCGCGGGTTTGGCCCACATCCGTTGCGAGACGGTGCCGGAGCCGATTTCGCCCACCCCGTCGAGCAGTCCGGATTCCGAGCGCACCCAGTCGGCACCGCGGTCGACCGGCGCGGCCTGGGCCTCGTGCAGGCCCGCGACGGCCACGTTCCCGGCGTCGTCGTGCAGGCTGGCCAGCAGCCGGACCAGGACACTCAGCGCGTCGGGAACCACCCCGCCCCACAGCCCCGAGTGCAGGCCGTGGTCCAGGGTGGCAACCTCCACCACGCAGTCGGCCAGACCGCGCAGCGATACCGTCAGCGCCGGTATGTCGACGGTCCAGTTGTCGGAGTCGGCGATGACGATGACGTCCGCGGCCAGTTTGTGGGAGTGCGCGGCCAGCAGCGCGCCCAACGACGGCGACCCGCACTCCTCCTCCCCCTCGACGAACACCGTCACCCCGACCGGCGGGCGGCCACCGTGGGCGCGGAACGCCATGAGGTGAGCGGCGATACCGGCCTTGTCGTCGGCGGTGCCGCGGCCGTAGAGCCGGCCGTCTCGTTCGGTGGGCTCGAACGGAGGGGAATCCCATTGCGCGGCATCGCCTTCCGGCTGCACGTCATGGTGGGCGTAGAGCAGCACGGTGGGGGCTCCCGGGGGTGCGGGATGGTGGGCGATCACCGCCGGGGCACCGCCCTCGGCGACGATCTCGACCTCAGCGAACCCGGCCTGCTGCAGGAGTGCGGCGACGGCGCGGGCGCTGCGGTGCACCTCATCGCGACGGGCCGGGTCCGACCACACCGATTCGATGCGCACCAGATCCTCGAGATCGCGCCTAACCGCGGGAAGGACGTCGCGCACGCGCTGGATCAGATCGGCCATGGGGGTTACGTTCCCCCGCGAGCAGACGCAAAAGACCCCGACACGCCGGGCGTGCGGGG
>JAGQTQ010000151.1 GCA_020438905.1 Mycobacterium sp. | reverse complement strand
CGGCGAAGACGTAGGCGCGGGTCATAGCCTCGGTCAGTAACGGGTTGCGCTGCATGGCCCGGTTGAGCTTGCCCACCATGGAACTCAATCGCTGGTACGGCGTCCCCCCGGAGACGGCGGTCCGGTCAGTTTTCGCGTCGATGCGTTCGAACTCACGCCCCAGTGCGGAGACCAGCAGATGGACCTTGGAGGGAAAGTACCGGTACAGCGTTCCCACCGCGACGTCGGCGCGGTCGGCGACCGCGCGCATCTGCACCGCTTCGTATCCGCCCTTCGAGGCGATCGCCAGCGTCGCATCGAGGATCCGCTTGCGTCGCTCCCGTTGGGCCTCCGAGCCCAACTCCGACTCGGTGAGAACCGAGACCGGCATGACCTCTCGCGGCTGCGAACCGGATCCACCGCCGGACTTCTGCGCTGGCGACGGCACTGTTGCTCCTCACTATGCGACTACCGCTGTCGACTTGACGTTGCATCGCTGGCACTATTAGAACACGTTCTAGTGGGCTTCGGCAGGAGAGGAGCCCCGCTGCCGAGCCGAGGAGCCGACGGTGTCCGTCCCCTTCACCGAGGAGCAGTCCGCCGCCCGGGAACTGGTGCGTGGCTGGGCTTCCGGCGCCGGCGCCACGAAAGCGGTACGCGATGTCGAAGGCGGCCAACCGGACGCCTGGCGGCCCATTTTCGAGGGTCTGGCGGGGCTGGGACTGTTCGGCGCCGCGGTGGACGAGGCCGACGGTGGGGCCGGCGGGTCGGTCGAGGATCTGTGCGCCATGGTGGAGGAGGCCGCCCGGGCGTTGATTCCCGGCCCGGTTGTCGGCACCGCGCTGGCCACCCTGGTGGTGGTTGACCCCGCTGTGCTGCAGGCCGTTTCGTCAGGAAGATCGACGGTCGGCCTGGCGCTGGGGGGCGATCTGCGCGAGCGGGACGGTCTGGTGTCCGGTTCGGCCGACTACGTGCTGGGTGCCGACGGTCGCGGACTGATGCTGCTCGGTGTGGGCGAGAGCGTGTTTCTGGTCGATTCGACCGACCCGGGGGTGCAGGTCGAGCCGCTGGCGGCCACCGACTTCTCCCGTCCGCTCGCGGCGGCGACCCTCGACGGTGCGCCGGCTCTCCGGCTGGCGGTGTCGCGACGCCGCTTCGACGATCTCGCCGCCACCCTGCTGGCCGCCGAAGCGGCCGGTGTCGCCCGATGGGCACTGGACACCGCCGCCGGGTACGCCAAGGTCCGCGAACAGTTCGGCAAACCGATCGGCAGCTTCCAAGCGGTCAAGCACCTTTGCGCCGAGATGTTGCTGCGCTCCCGGCGGATCTCGGTGGCGGCCGCCGACGCCGCGGCGGCCGTCGGCGGCGATGACGATCAGCTTTCCATCGCCGCGTCGGTCGCCGCCGCGGAGGCGATCGACGCCGCCAAGGCCAACGCGAAGGACTGCATCCAGGTGCTCGGCGGTATCGGCATCACCTGGGAGCACGACGCACATCTGTACCTGCGGCGTGCCTACGGCATCGGCCAGGCCCTCGGCGATCGGTCCGCTCATCTGCGCCGCATCACGCAACTGAGCCTCGACGGCGTCCGTCGCACCCTGCACGTCGATCTGGACTCGGTGGCCCACCTGCGTCCGGAGATCGCCGCGGCTGCCGCCGAGGTGGCCACGCTGCCCGCCGGCCGGCGCCGGGCGGCGCTGGCCGACTCGGGGCTTCTTGCGCCGCACTGGCCCAGGCCCTACGGGCGAGAAGCCTCGCCGGCCGAACAGCTGCTGATCGACGCCGAACTCGACGCGGCCGGCGTGCAACGCCCTGACTTGGTCATCGGCTGGTGGGCGGTTCCCACCATTCTGCAGGCCGGTACGGCCCGGCAGATCGAACAGTTCGTACCCGCCACGCTGCGCGGCGAGATCGTTTGGTGCCAGTTGTTCAGCGAACCCGAGGCGGGCTCGGATCTGGCCGCCGTGCGCACCAGGGCCGTTCGCGTCGGGGGCGGCTGGAGGCTGACCGGGCAGAAGGTGTGGACCTCGGCGGCGCACCGGGCGGACTGGGGTGTCTGCCTGGCCAGGACCGACCCGGAAGCCCCGAAACACAAGGGCATCAGCTACTTCCTGGTCGACATGCGCTCACCGGGCATCCAGATCCGCCCCCTGCGGGAGATCACCGGTGACGAGTTGTTCAACGAGGTGTTCTTCGACGATGTGTTCGTCCCCGACGATGCGCTGGTGGGCGAGGTCAACGACGGCTGGCGCCTGGCCCGCACCACCCTGGCCAACGAACGGATCGCCATGGCGCACGGGACCGCGCTGGGAAACCCGATGGAGGAGATGCTCGGGAGACTGGCCGGTACATCGTTGGACCCGGCGGTGTCCGACCGGCTCGGCGCACTGCTGCTGGCGGCCCAACTGGGATCGCTTCTGGACCACCGCATCGCACAGCTGGCGCTGGGTGGCCACGACACCAGCGCCGAAGCCAGCGTCCGCAAGCTCATCGGGGTGCGCTACCGGCAGTCGCTCGAGGAGTTCCGGATGGACCTCTCGCCCGGGTCCGGGATCGTTGTCAACCCCGCCGTCCAGGGCTTCCTGAACACCCGGTGCCTGTCCATCGCCGGGGGAACCGAGCAGATTCTGCTCACCATGGCGGGGGAGCGGCTGCTCGGCCTGCCGCGCTAGCTGGGGTTTCGCACCCATGACGCCGGTGGCCGCTACGGTGAGAAGTAGCCGCCGAACCCGACGCGGAGGACCTGCCGGCGTCAACGACGTCGATCCGACCCGATGGGGGAACATGAGCCGGTTGACGCCGAAGTACGACGAGTTGCAATCGATCTACGACATCTCCAACGAGTTCTTCGAATTGTTCCTCGGCCCGACGATGGGCTACACCTGCGGCTACTTCGAGCGCGACGACATGACCACCGACGAGGCGCAGAACGCGAAATTCGACCTCGCGCTGGGCAAACTGGCTCTTCGAAGTTAAGCGGGCAA
>JAGQTQ010000035.1 GCA_020438905.1 Mycobacterium sp. | reverse complement strand
CACCTGCACGCCGACCACTGCCTCGACCTTCCGGGCCTGTTCGTGTGGCGGCGGTATCACCCCACACCGGCCACCGAACGCGGCATCATTTACGGGCCCAGCGACACCTGGACCCGGCTGGCGGCGGCCTCGTCGCCGCTGGGCGGGGACCTCGACGACTTCACCGACATCTTCGAGGTTCGTCAGTGGGTCGACGGCGAGCCGGTGCGACTCGGGGGACTCACGGTGCAACCCCGGCTGGTGATGCATCCCACCGAGTCCTTCGGCATGCGGATCGCCGAGCCCAGCGGCGCCACCCTGGTTTACAGCGGCGATACCGGGGTGTGCGAGTCGCTGGCCGAACTGGCCCGCGGCGCCGATGTGTTCCTGTGCGAGGCCTCCTGGACCGATTCCCCCGACCGGCCCAAGCACCTGCACCTGTCCGGCACCGAGGCGGGCCGTATCGCCAAGAAGGCCGGGGTGGGCGAGCTGCTGCTGACCCACATCCCGCCCTGGACCTGCCGCGAGGACGTGATCGCGGAGGCCAAGGCCGAGTTCGACGGCCCGGTGCACGCGGTGGTGCCGGGTGAGACCATCGACATCGCACGTTAGGGTTCTCGGCGTGACCCCACGACACGACGGCAGGGCGGACGACGAACTGCGGCCCGTGGTCATCACCCGCGGCTTCACCTCTCATCCGGCCGGTTCGGTGCTGATCACGTTCGGCGAGACCCGGGTGATGTGTACCGCCAGCGTCAACGAAGGCGTGCCGCGCTGGCGTAAGGGATCGGGCCTGGGCTGGCTGACCGCCGAGTACGCCATGCTGCCCGCCGCCACCCATACCCGCTCGGACCGCGAATCGGTCAAGGGCCGCCTGGGCGGACGCACCCAGGAGATCAGCCGGCTGGTGGGCCGGTCGCTGCGGGCCTGCATCGACCTGGCCGCGCTGGGGGAGAACACCATCGCCGTGGACTGCGACGTGCTGCAGGCCGACGGAGGCACCCGTACCGCGGCCATCACCGGCGCCTACGTCGCCCTGGCCGATGCCGTCACCTATCTGGCCGCCGCCGGAAAGCTCACCGACCCCAAGCCGCTGTCGTGCGCGATCGCCGCGGTCAGCGTCGGGGTGGTCGACGGGCGGGTGCGCGTGGACCTGCCCTACGAGGAGGACTCCCGCGCCGAGGTGGACATGAACGTGGTGGCCACCGACACCGGCACGTTCGTGGAGATCCAGGGCACCGGCGAGGGGGCCACCTTCCCGCGCTCGACGCTGGACAAGATGCTCGACGCGGCGATGGGTGCCTGCGATCAGCTGTTCGCCGCCCAGCGCGAGGCGCTGGCGCTGCCCTATCCCGGGGAGCTGCCGGAAGGCCCCCCGCCGAAGAAGGCGTTCGGAAGCTGACCGCGCTGCTGGTGGCCAGCCGCAACCGCAAGAAACTGGCCGAATTGAGTCGGGTCCTCGACGCCGCGGGGATCACCGGGCTGGAGTTGCTGACGCTGGATGATGTGGCGCCCTACGACGAGGCGCCCGAGACTGGGGCGACCTTCGAGGAGAACGCGATCGCCAAGGCCCGCGACGGCTTCGCCGCGACCGGCATCGCCACCCTGGCCGACGATTCGGGCTTGGAAGTCGCCGCGCTCAACGACATGCCCGGAGTGCTCTCGGCGCGATGGGCAGGTGGGCACGGCGACGACGCCGCCAACTACACGCTGCTGCTGGCCCAGCTGCGCGACGTCCCCGACGAGCGCCGCGGTGCCGCCTTCGTGTCAGCCTGCGCGCTGGTCACCGGACCGGATGACGTCACCGTGGTGCGCGGTGAGTGGCCGGGCATGATCGCCCGGGAACCGCTGGGCGACAACGGGTTCGGTTATGACCCGGTGTTCGTCCCCGAAGGCGGGACGGGCAGCGCCGCCCAGTTGAGCCCGGCAGACAAGGACGCCGTCTCGCACCGTGGCCGTGCGCTGGCGCTGTTGGTTCCGGCGCTGCGGGCGCTGGCTAGAGGTTGAAGCGCTGCTTGAGCTCGCGGGTCTGCACCTGCTCGACGATGATGCCCAGCAGGGGGACGGTGCCGGCCAGCAGGATCCCGATGGTCTTGGCGATCGGCCAGCGCACCTTGACCGCGAGGTTGGCGGTGAAGAGCAGATAGATGAAGTACACCCAGCCGTGCACCACGCCGATCCAGTTCGGCGGGTTGTCCACCTTGACGATGTACTTGAGCACCATCTCGTAGACCAGCGCGATCAGCCAGATGCCGGTGGTCCACGCCAGCACCCGGTAGCCATTGAGGGCGGAGCGGATTTTCTCGACCGGGACGATGGGCTGGGCTTCGGGGGTCTCCGTCATGGGGTTGTCCTCTTGTCCTTCTGGGCCGCCGTGTCTTTCTGGGCCAACTCGGTGAGGTAGGCGTTGTATTCGGCCAGCGCCGAGTCCGTGGGCTGGGTTGTCGGGGCCGGACGCTCGGGCAGCAGTCCGTCCGGGATCTCGGTCATCGCGCCGGTCTGCTGCGGGGTCTCGGGCGGGGTTTCCTCGTAGCGGATGAACTTGCGGTAGGCATAGAGGCAGAACCCGGCGAACAGCGGCCACTGCACCGCGTAACCCAGATTCTGGAAGCTGCCCGAATTCGACTCCCACCGGCTCCACTGCCACCACGCCAGCGCCAGGCAGCCGCCGGCGGCGACGGTCGCCAGGATCAGCAGGCCGTACTTGCGGCGGCGGGGGAGGGACACCCCACGACCGTACCGTGAGCCACCGTGAGCAGCCGCGATAGGATCAGCCTTGCTTGCGGGCGTGGTGAAATGGCAGACACGCCGGCTTTAGGTGCCGGTGCTCGAGAGAGCGTGTGGGTTCGAGTCCCTCCGCCCGCACAGATACGGAATTCGGCCCTCTCAGATCCGAGCGGGCCGAACTCCGTCTCGGACCGGCTGGCTGGGCAGGCCCGGGTTGCAGTCGGTGGCGGTGGAGCCGGTACCGGTCGCGAGGGCGGCACCTCTGCTCCGGCCCTTGCTGGCAGTGCCGTTGGTCGAGGCCCCGCCCGTGCCGACGACGTCTCCGCGGGCCGCAGTGTCTCTGTGCAACCGAGTCGTGGTCAGCGACGAATTCATTGAAACCATTGCCGCACCGCCGGTTCGCGTGCATATTGGCTATATCGCAGCGCCGAGGTGAGTAATCAGAGGCCCCTGCCGCCGGTTCGCGGCACGCGAACCGAGTCGAAGCGCAGGAGAGGGGGCCTGATGGGTTTGCCACATCCATCGGGCCGTGTCACAGGTTTGCTGCGTCGGGCCCACCGCTCCACGGGTGCCGACATGTCCGGCGTCGTCCGGGACGGACGCAGTGAGGGGAGTGGGCTGGCGGGCCGGCGGAGCTATCACTTGGTCGGTCTTTGGTGGGGATCCTTGATAGCGGGCGCGGCGCTGGCGTTGGCCCCGGGGGCGGCCTCTGCCGACACGGGAGCCGCCGGCTCAGAGACGTCAAGCTCGGTTGCCAGACAGTCAGCGAGGTCAGCCCCGTCGGCGGGGTCAGGGCTTTCGGAACGTCCGAGGTCGGGAACCGAGTCCAGGCGGCCTGGAAGGTCGCGATCGGCGGGCGCGGGCTCGGTGACTTCTCATGCCCCGGTGCCTGAGCCGGCAGCGGCCAGTGCGAGTCGCGGGTCGGGTCGAGGTGCGGGGAATCTTGTCGTAGAGCTCACCGACGAGGCGGGCGCCGCCGGTGGCCCGCCGGGTGACGCGAGGCAATCGGATTCCGGTGGCTCCGATCTTCGGGTCGTCCCCCCAGCGCCGTTGGCCAACGGGGCGGCTCCAGGAGGGGCCTCGGCGTCGACGGCGTTGATTCCAGCGACACCGTTGATCTCGGCGGAGGCGGCCCCCGTGAGCCGCCAAGTGGGCTCATCGAGATCGACGCCAACGGCCCCGGCGATCGGAATCGGTGATCTGTGGCTGTTCGGCGATGGCACGGCCGCCCATCCCGACGGCGGGATCCTGATCGGCAACGGCTACTCGTGGACGGCGTCGACCTGCGTAGGGACCACGGCGTGCGTCGGCGGTAACGGTGGTCTGATCGGTGATGGCGGTAGCGGCTACAACGGCGGTGACGGCGGATCGGCCGGCTGGTTCGGTAAAGGCGGCAACGGCGGAGCCGGTGTGGCAGCTACCAACGGGACCGCGGGCGGCAACGGCGGCACTGGCGGGTTGATCATCGGCAACGGTGGCAACGGGGGTGCTGGCGGAGCGGCCACCGGCGCCGGCGGTAACGGCGGTGCGGGAGGTAAGGGCGGCGGCACCGGATTGCTATCCGTGAGCGGTGACGGCGGCGACGGCGGAAATGGTGGTGCCGGGCTGGCCGGCGCTGCCGGCAGCGACGCCGCGATCGCGGGAGGATCGGGCACCGACGGCAGATCCGGCGGCAATGGTGGGCGCGGCGGCGACGGCGGCGCCGGCAGTTGGGTCTTTGGTACCGGTGGCTCCGGCGGCACCGGAGGGGCCGCCGCCGGCGGCGGTGACGGCGGAGACGGTGCCGATGGCGCGGCTATCCCCGGCGGGGCCGGCGGGAGCGGCGGCAACGGTGGGGACGGCGGCACCGGCGGGGCCGGCGGCACCGGTGGCGTGGGTCGGATTCTGTTCCTGATCGGCGCCAATGGTGTTGATGCCGATGGCGGTGCCGGTGGTGATGGTGGTGATGCGGGGTCTGCTGGTGGTGGTGCTGCGGGGGTGGCCGGTGTTGACGGGTCGTCGGGCAGTCGTGATGGCGGTGCCGGTGGGGATGGCGGCGCGGGCGGTGTTGGTGGTTCGGGTGGGGATGGCGGTGCCGGTGGTGTCGCTGGTGGTGGTGCTGTGGCGGGGGCTTCGGGTAACGGGGGTGCGGGTCGGGCCGGTGGGGCCGGTGGTGATGGTGCCGCTGGTGGTGAGGGTTTTGACGCGGCGGTGCTGGGGGATGGCAGCCGTGGTGGTCCCGGGGGTGACGGGGGTTCTGGGGGTGCCGGGGGTGCCGGTGGTTTAGGGGGTGCGGCCGGTGGGCCGGG
>JAGQTQ010000034.1:30138-52318 GCA_020438905.1 Mycobacterium sp. | reverse complement strand
CCGCCCTTGCCGGCGGCGTCGCGGCCCTCGAACAGCACGATCATTCTGCGGTTCTCTGCTTCGAGGTAGCGCTGCAGCTTGAGCAACTCCACCTGGTAGGGCTTGAGCTCTTCTTCTTCGCGGACACGACGGGGGATGGCCATGGGGTCATTGTTGCTCAGGCGCGCAAGGCCGGTCACGCCCTCCCGTCTCCGTAGCGTCTCGAAACGACGGCGGTTGCGCTGCGAAGCCATTCGACCGGTCGGCGGGGCGCGGGCCGCTGCCTACGATGACCGGGTGAAACCGGGCAGGAGACTGGCGATCGTGGCGGCCAACCTCGGGGCGGTGCTGGCCGTTCTGTCGTCGGCCCCGCCGGTGAGCGCGGCCCCCGCCCTGCCCGCCTCGGCGCAGACCTCGCAGTGGATCGTCATCGGGGTTCCCGAGGCTGACGCGACGACCGGCACGCTCACCGCGTTCCAGAAGGTCGGCCAGCAGTGGAAGCGGGTGCTCGGACCGACGAAGGCGAAAGTCGGCGAGCTCGGTGTCGGTGTTCCGGCCGACGGTGTCTACCGCACTCCGGAGGGGACGTTCACCTTCGACCAGGCCTTTGGGCGCGAGCCCAATCCGGGCACCAAGATGCCGTATTTCCAGGCCACCGATCAGGATTGGTGGGACGAGGACGCCAGTTCCCCGACCTACAACACCCACGTGCGTTCGGCCACCAATCCGTCCTCGATCACCGAGAACCTCTACGACTCCGGACCGGTCTATGACTACGCGGTCAACATCGCGGTCAACCCCAAACGCATTCCCGGCAAGGTTTCGGGAATCTTTCTGCACGTGACCGACGGCAATCCCACCTGGGGCTGCGTGGCCATCGGCCGCGAGGAGATGAAATCCATCCTGACCTGGCTTGACCCGGCCGCCGATCCACGGATCACCATCGGTGTGGGAACGCCGTCGCTGGTGTCGTCCAAGTCTTGAAACCGGACCGTCCGATGGCAGGTCTATCCGCTCCGGAAGTGTGACACGATGCTGAAGTGCGGGAAACCTTCAACAACCAGAAGGTACGGGTCGTTGTCGCCGACGATCACCCGCTGTTCCGCGAGGGTCTGGTGCGCGCCCTGACCGGTAGCGGTGTGGTGGACGTTGTGGCCGAGGCGCAGGACGGTGCCGCGGCGCTGGCGGCGATCAGGGAACTCCGCCCGGAGGTGGCGTTGCTCGACCACCAGATGCCGGGTATGGACGGCGGTGAGGTGGCCGCCGCGGTGCAGCGCGACGGATTGTCGACCCGGGTGCTGCTGGTCTCGGCCAACAACGATGCGGCGATCGTCTACCACGCCCTGCAACAGGGTGCGGCCGGCTATCTGTCCAAGGAGTCGTCGCGCTCGGAGATCGTCAGCGCCGTACTGGACTGTGCGCACGGGCGTGATGTCGTCGCGCCGCAGCTGGCATCCGGCCTGGCCGCCGAGATCCGCCGCCGGGCCGTTCCCGCCGGCCCGACCCTCAGCGCTCGGGAACGGGAGGTCCTCGGCCTCATCGCCGATGGCGACAGTATCCCGGCGATCGCCAAACAACTCTTCCTGGCGCCGTCGACGGTCAAGACGCACGTTCAGCGGCTCTACGAGAAGCTTGGTGTGGGAGATCGTGCGGCCGCCGTCGCCGAGGCGATGCGCCGGGGACTGTTGGACTAGCCCCGAGGTGTCCGGTCCCGCCCCGCCTCCGCCGGTCTCTTCTGTCGCGTCGCTGCGGCGGTTGCCGCGCCTGCTGCCGGGCCTGATGGCTGCCGAACCGCTGCTGATCCGCTCCTTCTTGCGACTGATCCTGATCGCGCTGATCGCCCTGCTGGTCCACTACAGCCGCGTCGCCCACCACAACAGTTCCGCGTTCGACGTCATCCTGGTCTGTTACGCCGTCGGGGCGGTGGTCTGGCTGGTTTACGTGTTGACCCAGCCGCGGCGGTGGTGGTTCGGTTGGGCCTCCACGAGCGTCGACGTCGTGATGGTGCTGGCGTTGTGCATCGCCTCCGGTCCGGCGACCATCTCCCTGTACCCGATCTTCTTTCTGCTGCCCATCTCGGTCGCGTTTCTGGACAACCCGGTGATTACTGGTGGGCTGGGGCTGAGCGCCTCGTTCGGCTATCTGTTGGTCTGGGTGCTCTACGCCGCCGGCGATGACGCGGTCGACGACCGGATTCCCGCACTGGTCTACGTCCAGGTCGGTTGCCTGCTGTGGCTGACGGCGGCGATCACCGCGTTGTCGTTCACGCTGGGACGCCGCCGCGCGAAGGTGCGGATGCTGTTGGACGGGCGCCACCGCCTGATGGCCGAACTGATGCGGGCCGACGAACGCAATGACCGGTCGCTGTCCGAACAATTGCACGACGGCCCGTTGCAGAACCTCCTGGCGGCGCGCCTGGATCTGGACGAACTCCGGGAGCATCCCACCAGCGAGGGATTCGACCGCCTCGACGGGGCGCTGCGCGACACGGTCGCCGCGTTGCGATCCACCGTCTCCACGCTGCACCCGCAGGTGCTGGCCCAGGTCGGCCTGTCCGCCGCGGTAGGCCAACTCGCGGTGCAACACGACCAGCGCTGGGGGATTCCGGTGCACACCGATATCGACGAGGTGGGTCGTCCGGCCGCCTCGGCCCTGGTTTACCGGGCCGCCCGGGAACTGCTGAACAACGTGCACAAGCATGCCCGCGCAACCCGGGTGGATCTGGCACTGCACGGTGGCCAGGGAGAGATCGTGCTGCGGGTCGCCGACAACGGGGTCGGATTCGACCCGCAGATCCTGGAACGGCGGGTCGGCGAGGGGCATATCGGCCTGGCGTCGCTGGTCGTCGCGGTCGAGGCCGCCGGCGGCACGATGGACTTCCGGCGCCGGGACGGCGGCGGAACGGTGGTGACGGTCACCGTGCCGGACCAACCTGACATCGCAGAGCCCTAAGGTTGACGCACCTCCACGGAGATGGACGGCCATCCGGTGGCCCCGTCCGGGGCGGGGGGACTGTACTGCTCGGTCTGGACCTCACCGGTGCCGTCGGTGGCTCGAACGGTCACGGTGTGGCGGCCGGACGTCGCCTCCCAGTCGAAGGTCCAGAGCCGCCAGGTGTCCTCGGAGTAGGCCGCGCCCAATTGCGCCGGGCGCCACGGGCCGTCGTCGATGCGCACCTCGACGGCCCGGATCCCGCGTTGCTGCGCCCACGCGACTCCGCCGATCGTGACCCGGCCGGCGTCCAGTCGCTGACCGTCGCGCGGCACGTCGATACGCGACTCGGTCTTGATCGGGGCGCGCGCGGACCAGCCGAGCCTGGTCCAGTACGCCTCGGCCCGGTCGAAGCGGGTCAGTTCCAGGTCGACGACCCACTTGGTGGCGGAGACGAAGCCGTAGAGACCCGGGACCACCAACCGGGCCGGGTAGCCGTGCTCGACGGGAAGGGCAACGCCGTTCATCCCGATCGCCAACAGGGCGTCGCGGTCGTCTGTCAGCGCCTCGACCGGGGTCCCCGCCGTGAAACCGTCCGAGGAGGTGGACAGCACCATATCCGCTTCTGGGTGAATACCGCTGCGTTGCAACAAGTCCCGAACTCGGTATCCGGTCCATATGGCATTCGAGATCAGGTTGCCGCCGACCGGGTTGGACACGCAGGTCAGAGTCACCGCCCGTTGCACCACTTCGAACTCGGCCAGGTCGTCGAGGGTGTAGGTGATCTCCGTATCGACCATGCCGTGGATGCGTAACGTCCAGTCGGACCGGGCGATCTGGGGCACGCTCAGTGCGGTGTCGATCCGGTAGAAGTCCTCGTTGGCGGTGATGAAGCTCGGAAGACCGTCGGCGGCCGGCTGTACGCCGGGTGGAATCGGCGGGGCGGGCGAGGCGGGCGTCGGGAGGCTGAAGGTGTCGCGTTCACCGGCGACCGAGCGCCGTTGACGGTCCAGGACCGTCCCGGCCACGCCGCCGAGAGCCCCTGCGCCGAGAAGTCCCAGGGTCAGCAGCGAGCGCCGCCGGTCCGGGTCCGGGCCGGATCCGGACCGAGGGGCGGCCGCGGTGAGTACCCGCAGGGCGATGACACCGCAGATCGCGCCGAGAACGGTCGGGACGATGTCGATGGGACGCGCACCGGGCTGGGCCAGCACGGCCAGTGAACCGGCTGCCCCGGCGGCCATGACGGTCAGGCTGCCCAGCGGAATGCGGGTGCGCTCCCAGATCGCGGCCACTGAGCAGAGGGCGGCGACCACGACGACCACCATCACGGTGAGAAACGTCTTGTCGGCGGTTCCGAAGGTCTGGATCGCCCATTCCTTGACCGGCCCGGGGGTCAGGTTGATGACCGCAGTGCCGACGGCGGTCCGGGCATCGGCGGCCGGGGAGAAAAACACGGCCAGGACCTGGGTGACGCCCAGTGCCACGGCCGCCGCGGCGAGCCCGGCAGCCATGCGGGCGCGGACGCCGACGGCGGTGTCGTCCATACCGGCCAAACTACCGCCGCGTGGCCGACTCGCGGGGCGGAGTGCGCGGGGTCGGTGCGCTTACTCGGCCGTGCAGCAGCCCCCGGAGGCTTCGGTGAGCGGCAGTTCGAAGAAGGTCTCGGAGTCCGCCAGCTTGGTGTAGACCTCCCAGCGCTCGCCGTCCGGACCGCCGACCCACACCTTGTCCTGTAGCGCGAAGCAGCAGGTGGTACCGATCTCCTCCTCGGTGAACAGGCCCTCGCCGGTGAGGCGTGCGATCTCGGAGTGCACCTGTTGGCTGTTGTCCACCTCGACGCCGAGGTGGTTCAGGGTGCCGCCCTGGCCGGGGCCCTCCAGCAGCACCAGCTTCAGCGGGGGATCGGCGATGGCGAAGTTCGCGTATCCGGGCTTGACCTTGGCCGGCTCAACGCCGAAGAGTTTGGAATAGAACGTGATTGCGTCGCCGAGGTTGTCGACATTGAGTGCGAGTTGGACGCGGGACATCAGACCTCCCTTGATTTGATAAACATCAATATAAGCCGATTGTTCGACGCCGTCCAGCGAGCGTGCGGATCTGTTCGGCGTCGCGCTGACCCAGCCTGGCGTCAAGCGCACGCTCGGCCGCAGGGGGCCGCCCCTCAGCGCCGGGTTTCCCCCGCCAGGGCGAAGGCCCCCGGTCCGGCGAAGGCGATCAGCAGCAGGGCGAAGCAGTACAGCACCGCGAGTTCGCCGCCGTTCTGGATCGGCAGCACGCCCTCGGGCTGATGCGCGGTGAAGTAGGCGAAGGCCATCGTTCCCGAGCCCAACAGTGCCGCCAGTCGGGCGAACAGGCCCAGCGCCACCAGCAGGCCCACCACCAGTTCGATCGCCCCGGCCCACCACAGCGGCCAGCTGCCGAAGGGAACCGCGCCGCTCTTGGTGGCCGGCCAGCCGAAGAGCTTCGCCGTGCCGTGCAGTGCGAAGAGGGCTCCGATGACGATCCGGAAGACACCTAGAACGGGGGAGGAGAACCGGTCAAGACTGCTGTCGACTTTCTGGATCATGACCAGACGATACGTGCTGCGAGGCGGCCGATGCCGGCGTGCGAAGGCCGGTGTCGAAGTTCCCGGCGTCCGCATGCCGCGCCACCGCTATGGTTTTCCGATGAGTGACAACCAGATGCTGGTGCTCAACCGGGCCGACCTTGACAGCCTCGGGCTGACCTGGACCGAGATCATCGACGTTCTCGAGGACGCCTTCCGGCAGAAGGCCCGCGGGCTGGTGCAGAACCCGCCCAAGCCCAAGGTCGCCTCCCGCGAGGACGCCTTCATCCATGCCATGCCGGCCTATCTGGGTGGGTCGGACCGCATCGGACTGAAATGGGTCGCCGGCTACGAGCAGAACTACACCAAGGGCTTGCCCTATATCTACGGCGTCATGATCATGAACGACCCGGACACCGGCCGGCCCATCGCGATGCTCGACGGCGGGTGGGTCACCGAGATGCGCACCCCCGGGGTCTCCGGGGTCACCATGCGCCACGTGCCCGGCGATCCCAACCACCTGGCCATCGTCGGCTGCGGACTGCAGGGGCAGCGCCACCTCGAGGTGGCCCTCGAGGTGCATCCCGGACTCACCCACATCACCGCCTACGACCGCAACGCCGACCGGGTGCAGCGGATGTTCGCCGAGAAGGCCGGTGACCGGGTCACCCGACTGGCCGATTCGCCCGCCGACGCGGTGGCCGGTGCCGACCTCGTGGTCACCACCATCACCGTGCCGCTGGATCCGAAGCTGGACTGTGCCAACACCGATCCCAACGCGCTGTTGCTTCCGGTGGACTACGACGATGCCATGGCGCCGAAGGCATTCCACGATGCGGTGATCTACTGCGTCGACGATCTCGGCCAGTACGGATCGGTGGCCGACGATCTCTACTTTTTCGGCCTGCCCAAACCCGATACCCATCTGGCCGCGGTGGTTGCGGGCGAGGTCGACGTTCCGACCATGGGCCGACGGATGTTCCTCAACATGGGAATCGCCATGGACGACGTCGCCCTGAGTGCGCTGATCCTGGATCGCGCGCCTGCCGCGGGGGTGGGCCGCTACATCGAGTTCCCCTGACCCGGGGTCGTAGAATCCAGGGCGACGTCGACATCGAGAGCAGGTGTTTCCAATTGACGCCAGACAGGCGTACCTGGCTGCGAGCCGGACTGGGAGCAGGCGCGGTGGCTGCCGGAGTGGGTGCCGCGATGTTCGCGGGCTCGGGTGTGGCCGCTGCGGATGAGGCGGACGCTCCCGGCGCGTCCAGTGCCGGCCCGGCCCGAAACTCCTCGGCCCCGGCGAACTCGCGGGGACGGGCAACAGGCCTGAAAGCGACGGCCCCGAAAGTCGCCGCTGCGGTGCGTGGCGGGGTGGCCCGTTCGGCAAGCCCGGCCGCGGCGGTGGCCGCGGCTGAGCAGGGCCAGACCGGAACGGTCCTCTCGCGTCCGATCCGGGTGGCCAAGCGCGCCGCCACGCCGGCCGACCGCACCGCTGTGGCTTCAGCCCTGCCGGCAGCCTCCGGTGCCGGCACACCGCAGCCGGTCGCAAGCAGCGCTCCGGGGACCCCGTCGGTGGCCGCCGTACCGGCCGCGCCGGTCGCTTCCGCTGTCGCCGCGGCCGACCCCGGGCCCATCCAGTCGGCGATCCTGGCGGCACAGGCCTATATCTACGGCTACCCGTTGATGGAATACCAGCGAGTCCGGCAGACCGTCGGAACCGTCAACACCCTCTACTCGCTCACCAGCTTCGCCAACCCCGACGTCGATCCGATCTGGCTGGCGATCGGGGGCGGCAAGCGGCCCAACGTCGACACCTTCTACTCCCTGGCCGAACTCGACCTGAGCAACGGCCCGGTGGTGCTGTCGATCCCCGACATGGGAGACCGCTACTTCAGTTTCCAGCTGACCGATCCCTACACCAACGTGTCGGGCTACATCGGCTCGCGCACAACGGGTTCCGGTCCGGGCAGCTACGCGATCACCTGGACCGACGGCCCCCAGGTGGAGGTGCCCGGCGCCCAGACGATCCTGGTCCCGTATGCCAGCATGCTCGCCCTTGGGCGCACCCTGGCCGGCGACGAAGCCGATCAACAGGCCGCGATCGCGTTGATCAAGCAGTACGCGCTCGACCCCACCGGGGGCACCGTCAGCCCGGTGATCCCGATCCCCGAGCCCGGCATCGGCTATCTCGACGCCATCAGCGCGGCGATGGCGCTGAACCCACCACCGGCGATCGACGCACCCACCCTTGCGGCACTGGCCCAGATCGGCGTCGGTCCGGGGATGACGGTCGCCGAGGCCAACCTCAGCCTGTTATCCACGATCACCGCCGACCTGGCCGTGCGCGTCACCGCGGCCCTGCTGCCGGTCCTGACGACCATCAACCAGTACGTCTCGGCGTTCCAGAACGGCGGCTGGGCCACTCCGCCGGCCAATATCGGGGACTACGGCACCGACTACCTGCTGCGTGCCGGAGTCGCCGAGGTGGGCCTGGTCGCCAACACCCCCGAGGAGGCGGTGTATTCGGCGGGTCTGCTGGGCGCCAATAGGTTCCCGCTGTCCGGGTTCGGAACCGGTTCCTACGTCCTGCATTTCGCCCCCGGTGAGGAACCGCCGGTCGGCGCGTTCTGGTCGGTGACCGTCTACAACAGCCAGGGACGTCTGGTCCCGAACGCGCAGAAGCAGTACGCGGTCAGCAGCAGTCGACCCGATGAACTGATCCGCCGCCCCGACGGGTCGATCGACATCGTCTTCGCCCCGCGGGACCCCGGCGACCCCGGCGCCAACTGGCTCAAGGTTCCGGCCGGCGGCGGTTTCAGCGCCTATCTGCGGATGTACGTGCCTGATCAATCCGTGCTCGACGGCACCTGGGTGGCACCGCCCATCGAGCGCCGCTGGTCGATCTTCTAACGGCTCTCCATGAGTCTGAGGCTCACCGCCGAGCAGCGTGGGATCCTCACCACGCTCCACGATGTCGCGCAGTGGACCCGGGCGTGCCGATGCCGCGGGATGTCTCCATGGTGAAGCTCACGGCCACCGAACTGGCCAAGCGGGCCGCCTTGGAGGGCACGCGGCTGATGGGCGGGATGGGTTACACCACCGAAGGTGGCATGGAGGAGTAGGCGCGTGCCGCCCTGCCGGGCACGATCGGCGGGGGACCAGCGAGGTGCAGCGCGGTTTCCTCGCGAAATCCCCTGGGCTGTGGAGTATCAGCGCTTTTCTGGTGGCTCATGTGGGTCGACCAGTGAGAGCCGGAACAGAATGGCCAGCACGGTGAAGATGGTCAACGCCGAACATGCGTCGAACCACTGGAACGGGTACAGGGCGCCGTCGATCGAGAGCACCAGCACGGTTTCGATCACCCCGAAGCCGAGAACGAACGCGGCCAACCAGCCACGCGAAATCTCCCGGTGAATCTTGGTGCGGCGCAGCTCGACCGCCAGTGTCAGTAGCAGGACCGGCAGCACCTGGGCCAGGGTCGCCGCCGTCGGAACGTCCACCAGCACCACGGTGTGCTGGGAGTGGTCAGCCATCGGTCAGCCGGCCCGCGGAGGACTCACTCACCTGAAGACGTGCCGCCGCCGGCCTCGGCGGGCAGCGGCGGGGGCAGTGGCACGGCCGAACTCGGCTGAACCGCGGAGGCCCCCGACGACGCGCTCGGTGATGACGCCTTGGCGCCCGGGTCGGGGTAGACCCCCGTAGTCGCCGGGGTGGGGCTACTCGAGGTGCTCGGCCCGGCAGTCGCCGGGGCCTGGGGGCCGTGATAGTCGGTCCAAGTCTCGGTGCGGAAGGTGTTGCCGTTGGCGGTGACACTCAGCGCCGTCGGGGTGACGGTGTACTTGATCCCGTCGTTGTTGGCGATGAAGGTGTCCGATGAGGTCTGCGAGGCCGGGATGATCAGCTTGGCGCCGTCGCTGACCCTTACGCCGCGGTACTGGTAACCCGACGAGGTCTTGCAGATGGCCACCCGCGCGGTCTTGGTGCTGCCGAAGAGGACGGCGGTTCCCGGTGCGGCGCAGTGGGCGGTGGAGTCGACGTAGCCCCCGGCATCCGACGGAGGTGCGGACATCGGCGCGGCGAGAGCCAACGGCACACCGATGGCGATCAGGGCTGATGCTGCGGCCGCGGCGAGTCCGGACTTTCGCAGCACGGACATGCCCGGCGTGGAGGTGCTCGGCGTCGGTGTGCTCGGCGTCGGTGTGCTCGGTGCGGTTGGGCTCATTGCATCGACGAGACCACAGCAACAGGCGCGCGCGCGAGGGTCGATGCGGACCCAACACCCAATCGTTAGACGTCCGAGACGACGGCCGGGACCCACTCGCCGCGGCGCAGTACCGCCGACACGGCCAGGTTCCGATCGAGAACCACCAAGTCGGCGAGGGTTCCGGGGCCCAGGACGGGGCTCGGCAGCCCCAGCGCGCGGGCCGGATTGACCGAGGACTGACGCGCGGCCGCCAGCAGTGCCTCCGCCCGCGGCAGTCCTGAATGTTCCACGGCGAACCGGAACAGCCGGTCGAAGGTCGCGGTGCTGCCGGCGATGGTGTCGGTTCCGGCCAGATGCGCCACCTGATCGGCGACCTCCACGGCCAGCGGGCCGATCCGGTAGGCGCCGTCGGCCATCCCGGCCGCGGCCATGGCGTCGGTCACCAGCGATACCCGGTCGGGCCCCGCGGATCGACTGATGTGGCGAAACAGGGCGGGGTCGACATGAACACCGTCGGTGATCATCTCCACGGTCACCCGGGGATCTTCCAGTAGCGCGATCACCGGCCCGGGCTCGCGATGGTGAATCGGCCGCATCGCGTTGAACAGGTGGGTCGCCACGGTCGCCCCGGCGTCCACCGCGGCGCGGGTTTGCTCGTAGGTGGCCTCGGTGTGACCGACGGCCGCCACGGCCCCGGCATCGACGATCCGGCGGATCGCATCCAATGCGCCGGTCCGCTCCGGGGCCAGCGTCACCATCCGGATCGTGCCGGCCCCGGCGCGAAGAACCCGGTCCAGCTCCTGGGGGTCGGGATCGCGCAGCAGTGCCGGATCGTGGGCGCCGCAACGTTCGGCGGCCAGCCAGGGACCCTCCAGGTGGATACCCGCGATCAAACCCGCGCTCACCGCCTCGGCGAGGTCGCTGACCTGGCGCAGCAGGTCGTCGGGAGCCTCGGTGACCAGCGAGGCCACCATGGTGGTGGTGCCGTGGCGACGGTGTAGACCGACGGCGGTCGGGATCTGCTCGGCATGCGAGAAGCTGCCGCCCCCGCCGCCATGCACGTGGGTGTCGACGAAACCGGGTGCCACCGTCGCGGCGCCGAGATCGCGGTCGGCGGGGCGCGGCGGGACGCCGGCGCCGACGGCGGCGATCGTGTTTCCCGACACCTCGATCCAGCCGGGCCGCAACAGTTCCGTGCCCGTCAGCACCTCACCGGCGCTCAGCAGCACCTAGATGCCCTGCCAGTCCGGTTTGCTGCGGTAGGTCTCGCGGTAGTAGTCGGCGAGTTGGAGGCGGCGTGCCGCGGCGTCGTCGAGGAGCACCGTCACGTGCGGATGGTGCTGCAGGACGGTGGCCGGCCACATTGCGCTGACCGGGCCCTCCACCAGCTGGTGGACCGCCTCGGCCTTGTTGCGGCCGGTGGNGGCGGGACTCCATGATGGTGCCCAGGCCCTGGGTCAGGCAGTGGGTCGGCACCGCGTCGAGGTCGCCGCCGAAGAACCGGGCGTTGTCCATGCGGGTCTGGTGGGTCAGGGTCTTGATCCGGGTGCGGGAGGCCAGGGAGGATCCGGGCTCGTTGAACCCGATGTGCCCATCGGTGCCGATCCCGAGGATCTGCAGGTCGATGCCACCGGCGGCCCGGATGGCCTCCTCGTAGGCGGCGCAGGCGGCCGGCACGTCGGCGGCCAGCCCGTCGGGGCCGGCCACCGCACCGGGCGGGAAATCCACCCGGGAGGCGAACGCGGTGTCGATGACGTTGCGGTAGCGCTCGGGATGGTCGGCGGGCAGGCCGACGTACTCGTCGAGGGTGAAGCCCTTGGCCTTCTCGAACGACACCCGTCCGGTGGCGCAGCGGGCCGCCAGTTCGTCGTAGATACTCAGCGGCGAGGAGCCGGTCGCCAGGCCCAGAACCGCCTCGGGCTTGTGGGCCAGCAGCGTCTCGATGGCATCGGCCGCCACCGCGCCGATCCGCGCCGTGTCGGGAAGGATGACGACTTCCATCGCGGTCCTATTTGTTGGCGGTGAACAGTGCTGCGCCGCAGGCCAGTTCGGCCCCGGTCGCGACGGCGTCGGCGAGGGCGATGTTCGACGGCTCGCGCTCGTCCATCACGACCACCGGCACCACCGGGCTCAGCCCGGCGGCGACGATCGCCGGGACGTCATAGGTGATCACCCGCTGGCCGGCCTCGACGGTGTCGCCCTGAGCGACGTGCGCGGTGAAACCGCGTCCGTCCAGCCCGACGGTGTCCAGGCCCAGGTGCACCAGGATTCCGACGTTGTCGGCGGTCATGATGACGTAGGCGTGCGGAAGCAGCTTGAGGATCTTGCCGCTCACCGGGGCCACCGCGTCGACGACTCGCTGGGGCGGTTCGACGGCGGCGCCGTAGCCCACCATGCCCTGAGAGAAGACCGGGTCGGGGACCTCGGTGAGCGGCAAAGCGCGGCCCTCGACGGGCGCGAGGACCGGTGTGTGGCTCAAGAGCTTCTCCTTCGTCGCTGTACTGGTTTGTCGCTGTACTGGTTTGTCGCTGTATTGGTTTGTCGCTGTACTGGCAGTCGGTGTGTGGGTAGTGCGTAAAGGATAGAGATCCGTTCGCGACGCCGCGGCCGGAACGCGGGCAAAACCGGCTCTCACGTTGGGTGATTCTGGCTAAGCTTCCGCTGAGTTGCGATACAGGAAGGCCCGGTCCCAGATGAGCGAAGCAACGAAATCCTCAGGCGCACAATCGAAATCAGGGCTGAAGATACCGGGTTTCGCTCAGCTCCAACGGCTGGGCAAGAGCCTCATGCTGCCGATCGCGGTGCTGCCGGCGGCCGGCATTCTGCTGCGGCTCGGCCAGGACGACCTGCTGGGTGGGATCAAGGCGCCGGTCATCGGGCCGTTCTTCCAGGCCATGAGCGCGGCCGGTGGCGCACTGTTCACCAATCTGGCGCTGCTGTTCGCCGTCGGCGTGGCCATCGGGTTCGCCCGCAAGGCCGACGGTTCCACCGCCCTGTCCGCGGTGGTCGGCTATCTGGTGATGCAGGCGGTGTTCAAGACCATGTCGCCGTTCGTTCTGGAGGGCGAACTCGATCAGGCCGGCGAACAGGCTCAGATCAACTACAGCGTGCTCGGTGGGATCGTCGTCGGGCTGATCACCGCGTGGCTGTTCGATCGCTACCACACCATCCAGCTGCCCCCGTACCTCGGATTCTTCGGGGGTAGGCGGTTCGTGCCTATCGCGGTCTCGGTGACCGTCCTGGTGGTGGCCTTCGCGATGAGCTATTTCTACCCGATCTTCGACGCCGGACTGACCGGGCTGGGCAGGTTCATCGGTGGGGCCGGCGCGCTGGGGGCGTTCGTCTACGGCTTCGCCAACCGGATGCTGATTCCCGTTGGCCTGCACCACATTCTCAACTCCTATGTGTGGTTCATCTACGGCAGTTTCCCGACCCCCGACGGCGTGGTCACCGGGGAGCTGAGCCGGTTCGCTGCCGGCGACCCGACTGCCGGACGGCTCACCGCGGGCTTCTACCCGATCCTGATGTTCGGGCTGCCGGCCGCGGCGCTGGCGATGATCCACGTGGCCAACATCCGGCAGAAGAAGGTGGCCTTCGGCATCCTCTCGGCCGCCGGGCTGACCGCGTTCCTCACCGGGGTCACCGAACCGCTGGAGTTCGCGTTCATGTTCGTCGCGTTCCCGCTCTACGTTGTGCACGCCGTGCTCACCGGGGCTTCCCTGGCGATCGCCTACCTGCTCGACATCCACCTAGGGTTCTCGTTCTCGGCGGGGTTGATCGACCTGTTGCTGTGGGGCAACGCACCGGCGGCGAAGAACGTCCCCCTGCTCGTCGTGATGGGACTGGTGTTCTTCGCGGTCTACTACCTGCTGTTCCGCTTCGTCATCACCCGTTGGAACATGCGCACACCGGGCCGCGAGATCGAGTCCGAGTTCGAGAAGGAGGAGAAGGCCAACCTCAGCGACGGCCCGGACGCGGCGACGACGATCCCTGTGCCGGCCGCTGGGGCGCCGGCCGCCGGGGTCACGGTGGCACCCGCGGCGGTGGACAGCAAGGCCGAGCAACTCATCGCGGCCTTCGGCGGGAGGGAGAACCTGGTCAGTGTCGACGCCTGTATCACCCGTCTGCGGATGGAGGTCGCCGACACCGCCAAGGTTGACCAGGACCGGCTCAAAGCGCTGGGTGCGGCCGGGGTGATCGAGGTCGGCAGCAGCGTTCAGGCGGTGTTCGGCACCCAGGCCGAGGCGTTGAAGAACGACATCCTCGACGTCCTCTAGCCCCACCCATCCGCCGAGCAGACGCAAACTCGCACGAAACCTCGCGAAATGACGGAAGTTTGCGTCTGCTCGCGGAGGGTCCGCACAGGGCGGGCCGTGTCGCAATCGCCGGCAAACCGGGTACAACCCGGAGAATGTCTGTCGTGCGAACCGGGGAGATCAAGGCGCTGACCGGTCTGCGCATCGTCGCCGCGCTGTGGGTGGTGCTGTTCCACTTCCGGCCGCTGCTCTGGGAGGCCTCGCCCCGGCTCGAGGAGGACCTGGGGCCCCTGTTCGACTCCGGAGCCCAGGGTGTTGACCTGTTCTTCATCCTCAGCGGTTTCGTCCTGACCTGGAACTATCTGGACCGCATGGGGCCGACCTGGTCGGCGCGGGCAACGCTGCATTTCCTGTGGCTGCGGCTGTCGCGGGTGTGGCCGATCTACCTGGTGACCATGCATCTCGCAGCCCTCTGGATCATCCTCACCCTGCACGTGGGCGACGTGCCCTCGCCGGACGCGGACAAACTCACCGCCATCAGTTACATCCGGCAGTTGTTCATGGTCCAGTTGTGGTTCGAGCCGTTCTTCGACGGGACCAGCTGGGACGGTCCGGCCTGGTCGATCAGCGCCGAGTGGTTGGCCTATCTGCTCTTCGGGCTGCTCATTCTGGTGGTCTTCCGCATCGCCCGGGTCTCGCGGGCCAGAACCCTGTTCATGTTGGCGTTCTTCGCGGCGTTGCCGCCGACCGTGCTGTTGCTGGGCAGTGGTCTGCTCTACACCCCGTGGAGCTGGTTGCCGCGGATCGTCGCTCAGTTCACCGCCGGAGCGCTGGCCTGCGCGGCGGTCCGGCGGCTGCGGCTCGGTGCGGGCGGTCGGCGTCTCGCCGGGTGGGCCTCGATCCTGCTGGTCGCGGCCATCGTCGGCGGTCTCTATTACTACGATGCGCATCCGGTCGCCGGAATGGTCGATCCGGGCGGAGTGATGGCGGTGCTGTTCATGCCGCTGGTGGTCACGCTGTCGATCGGGGTCGGAACGCTGCCCACGCTGCTGTCCACCCGGTTGCTGGTCTACGGAGGCCAGATCTCGTTCGGCCTTTACATGATCCACGAACCGGTGCACACCGTGTGGAACTGGGCGGTGCAGCAGTACGCCATCACGATGCCGAAATCGACGGCCAAGATCGTGGTGGTCGGTCTGATCGCCGTCTCGATCGTCGCGGCGATGCTGCTCTATCACCTCGTCGAGGAACCGGCGCGGCGCTGGATGCGCCGGATGGTTGATACCCGCGACGTGCACGGGGATGCCCCGTCCGCGGCGCCCGGCAGGTTGCAGGCGATCGGCGACTCCCGGGACCTGCCCCCGGGACCGCCCTGTACGCGAGCCGGTTGATCGCGGTCTAACCTGGACAGCCTGATGGGATTGCCGATGACGATGAGGCAAGCGGCTTTTCGGGCCGTGGCCGCGACGGCATTGGTGCTCTTCGCGGCGGTCTGGGCTATCTGGGCCGCCCCTGCCGGCCGCGCTGGGGCCCCCGCGCATATCGCGGTCATCGGGGACTCGTACACGACCGGGTCCACCGAGGGCGGCAACGGCCCGCGGTCCTGGCCGGAACTCGCGTGGGGGTTGTTGGCGCAACGCGGTCTGGAGGTCGATGCCGATGTCGCGGCCGAGGGTGGTGCCGGATACGGCCAACCCGGCAACCGCGGCAGCATCTTCGAGGACCTGACGGCGCGGGCGGTCCGTGGCAACGACGTCCTCGTGGTCTTTTTCGGCTCGCGTAACGACCAGCCGGTGGATCCCACGGCGTATCCGAGATTGGCCGCCGGGGCGTTCGACCTCGCACGCGTCATTGCGCCGGCGGCGAAGTTCCTGGTTATCGGCCCGCCGTGGCCGACCGCCGACCCGCCGCCGGCGGTGCTGAGGATCCGAGACAGCCTGCGCCGGCAGGCCGAGGCCGCCGGTGCGGTGTTCATCGACCCGATCGCCGAGGGGTGGTTCGTCGGCCGCCCGGATCTGATCGGGGCCGACGGGGTGCATCCGACCGACGCGGGGCACGCCTACATGGCCGAGCGGATCGCACCGCTGATCTACGACCAGCTCTCCATTCAGGTCTGAGTACTCTTGCCCGCCCACGGACACCGGGCCGATGCTGTCGGCATGCAGGGACGGCGTCATTCGGCGATTCCGGCCGCGGCGCTGCTCGCCGTTATCGCCGTCGGCCTCGGCCTACTGGTGGCCGATCGGCCGGGAGGACCATCGGCCGGGCGGATCATCGGCGGTCCCTACGCCCGACTGCTGGCCGAGTCCACCGATCTCGGTCCGGCCCGAACCGATCGGGTGCAACTCACCGCGGCGCTCAACCGGTCCTCCGAACCGGTGCGCCTGATCGGCTGGGCGGCCGTGCACGGTCTGGCTGTTCGTTGGCGCGACGGTGATTCCTGGGCGATCCTCGAGGGTCGCCCCCAAGCGGTGGCCAGGGCTTTCGACGTGGCGGTGCACGATTACCGGGCCCGCCGCGGAGAGGTGTTCTACGCATCACCGCAGCAGCCCGAGATCCCCGAAGCGGCACAGGACGAGGTCGCCGGACTGGGCCGCATCCTGAGTTACACGCCCTACCGCGAGGGGTTGCCGCCGACCCCGCCACTGGACGTCCCCGACGGTGGGCTGCTGCCGAGCCAGCTGGGCCGCGCCTACAACATGACCCCGCTGACCGATGCCGGCTATACCGGGGAGGGAAGCACCGTCGTCGTTTTCAGCTTCGACGGGTTCGACCAGGCCGATATGGACAGCTTCGCCGACTGGTTCTCCCTGCCCAGGTTCACCCCCCAGGTGATCGGCGGCATGCCGCAGCGTCGCAGCGGGGAGTCCACGATGGACCTGCAGGTGATCCACGCGGTCGCGCCGCGGGCCAAGTTGGTCATGGTCAACGCCCGTCCGACCGTCGAAGGCGGTGCGCCCTACGTGAAGCTGGGCAAGCTCATGGAGTCGGTCGACCGCCAGTTCCCGGGGGCGGTGTGGAGCTTCTCCATCGGCTGGGGCTGTGACCGCATGCTCACCGCGGCGGACCTGGCCCCGGTGCGCTCGGCGCTGGCCGCCGCGCAACGGCGCGGGACGACGGCCTTCAACGCGACCGGCGACATGGCCGGTCTGGAATGCCGCGGCGGCAAACACTGGTCGGACCCGCCGAGCCCGGATGACGTCGGTGTCGACGGGGTGGGTTCGCTGCCGGAGATGACCGCCGTCGGCGGAACCACGCTGTCCACCGACGCCCAGGGCCGCTGGCTCGCCGAGCAGGCCTGGTACGACGTACCCCTGACCCAGGGCACCGCCGGTGGGGCCTCGATGCTGTTCGGCCGTCCGGCCTGGCAGCGCGTGATGTCCAACGCCGGACCGTCGGACAGACGTTTGGTGCCCGATGTCGCCGCGGTCGCCGACCCGTTCACCGGCGTCAAGTTCGTCTTCCGGCAGGAGGTCGTGGTCGGCGGCGGCACCTCGCAGGCCGCCCCGATATGGGCCGGCATCGCCGCGATCGTCAATCAGCTTCTGCGGGCTCAGAACATGGATCCGTTGGGTGACTTCAACCCCCTGCTCTACCAGGTCTCTCAGGGCTCGGCGACGCCCGGCTTCCACGACATCGACCTGGGCGGCAACGCGATAAGTCCGGGCGCGGCCGGATACGACATGGTGACCGGGCTGGGCACCCCGAATGTGGAGAACCTGGTCAAGAACATCCTGGTCACCCGTTCGGTGTCGAGGTGATCCCTCCGGCACCGGCGGCGCCGGAGTCCTTCGACGGCTACGCCGTCCCGCCCGGCCGCTACCTCACTGCGCGGGTGAAACAGCCGAGATACCTTCTGACGCTCGGGCTGTGGTTGGTGATCCTGGTCGTCGGCATGATGATCCTGGCATTGGTGGACAGCCGGGTCAGCGACGTCCCGAGTCGCTACATCTGTCCGCCGGACTGCGGCCGGCCGCCGACGGGGCTGCCGGTGGCGGTCAACCCGCGGTTCACCGCGCCCGGTGGGGAGTTCTCGGTGTCCTATCCGGTACCTGGGGCCGCCTACGACGTCGACATCGAACCAAACGGGGTGACCGCCCAGTGGACGGCCGGCGACGGGGGCACCCTGCGATTGTTCAGCCAGCCGGCTCGGGGCCGTGACGCCCAGCAGGTCGTCGACGATCTGATGGCGGCGGGCTTCCCCGACGCGCAGGTGGCCTACGAACTGCCCAACGCGACGGTGGGATATCACCTCGGCTACGGCGTGGTAGCCGACTTCCAGCCGATCGGCGTGGCCAACAGGACCAACCAGCTGCGGGTCATCGTCATCGCCGCGGTCAAGAACGATCTGGCGTTGATCGCCGCCGCGGACGGCCCGTTCCGGGAGTTCACCCCCGAGTTCGGCCCCGGACCGCCGTCACCGGCGAATCTGCAGATCGCACAGGACATGGGCAAATACGTCAACAGCTTCAGCTGGCGGGGCGACCCGCCCCGCTGACGGGAGGCCCGGATCAGTCCGGGCCGGGGCGTCCCGGTCCCTCTGGGTCGGGGTGTTCGGCAGGCGGCTGCCGGTTGAGCCAGTCCCTGAGCCGCAGCAGCTGGCTGGCAACCAGCCCGACGGCCAGCAGCAGCACACCGCCCACGATCACCGCGGTCGTCATGGCTCACTCCTTCCCGACTAACCTCGGACCCCAACTATCCTGAGTCCAGTGTCCCAGGCCCACCGCGACGAGATCCGCGCGCTGCGTGCCCGGCTCGACGGCCTGACCTTCGCCGACGCAGCCCGTCTGGGCCGGCGGTTGAAGGCGCTGGGCGCCGACCCGGACGCCAAGACGTTGCAGCGGATCGGCGATCAGGTCGACGCCGCCGAGGCTCGTATCGCCGCGCGGGCGGCGGCGGTGCCGGTGATCACCTACCCGGACCTCCCGGTCAGCGCACTGCGCGACGAACTGGCCGAGGCGATCCGTCGACACCAGGTCGTGGTGGTGGCCGGCGAGACCGGATCGGGAAAGACCACCCAGCTGCCCAAGATCTGCCTGGAGCTCGGACGCGGGGTGCGTGGGGTCATCGGCCACACCCAGCCCCGCCGGCTTGCCGCCCGCACCGTCGCCCAGCGCATCGCCGACGAACTCGGCACCCCGCTCGGCGAGGCGATCGGCTACAGCGTCCGCTTCACCGACCAGGTCAGTGATCGGACGCTGGTCAAGCTCATGACCGACGGCATTCTGCTCGCCGAGATCCAGCGGGACCGAAGGTTGCTGCGCTACGACACGCTCATCCTCGACGAGGCGCACGAACGCAGTCTGAACATCGACTTCCTGCTGGGCTACCTACACCAGTTGCTGCCCCGCCGACCGGACCTGAAAATGGTGGTGACATCGGCGACGATCGAACCCGGGCGGTTCGCGGCGCACTTCGGCGGCGCCCCGGTGGTCGAGGTCTCCGGGCGCACCTACCCGGTGGAGATCCGTTACCGCCCTTTGGAACTCCCGGTTCCCGACGATGACGGCGACGACCCCGACGACCCCGACCACGAAGTGGTCCGGGTGGAGCCGCGCGACCCGACCGAAGCGATCGTCGACGCGCTCGAGGAACTGTCCGCCGAGCCGCCGGGCGACGTGCTGGTTTTCCTGTCCGGGGAACGGGAGATCCGGGACACCGCCGAGGCAGTCCGGGCCGCGAGCCGCGGCTGGAGGACCGATGTCGAAGTGCTGCCCCTCTACGCGCGGCTACCGACCGCCGAGCAGCAAAAGGTCTTCCGGCCCAACACCAGTCGGCTGTCGCGGCGGGTCGTGCTGGCCACCAACGTCNNGCCGAGACCTCGCTGACGGTGCCGGGGATCCGCTACGTCATCGACCCGGGCACCGCGCGCATCTCCCGCTACAGCAGGCGGACCAAGGTGCAACGCCTGCCGATCGAACCGATCTCGCAAGCCTCCGCCGCTCAGCGGTCCGGCCGGTGCGGGCGCACCGCGCCCGGGGTGTGTATCCGGCTGTATTCCGAAGCGGACTTCCAGGGCCGGCCCCGCTACACCGACCCGGAGATCCTGCGCACCAACCTGGCCGCGGTGATTCTCCAGATGGCCGGACTACGGCTCGGCGAGATCGAAAGCTTCCCGTTCATCGATCCGCCGGAGCGGCGCAGCGTCAACGACGGGGTGGCGCTGCTGCAGGAACTCGGCGCATTCGACGCTGCCGGATCCATCACCGAACTGGGCCGGAGGCTGGCCCGGATTCCGGTCGATCCGAGGCTGGGCCGGATGATCCTGCAGGCGGATACCGAGGGGTGCCTGCCCGAGGTGCTGGTGCTGGCCGCGGCCCTGTCGATCCCCGACCCGCGGGAGCGCCCGGCCGACCGGGAGGAGGCGGCCCGGCAGAAACATGCCCGCTTCGCCGACCCGGCCAGCGACTTCATGTCCTTCCTGAACCTGTGGGACTACCTTCAGGAACGGCGAAAGAGTCTGTCCGGCAGTGCCTTCCGGCGGCTGTGCCGAGAGGATTTCCTGCACTACCTGCGCATCAGGGAGTGGCAGGACCTGGTCGGTCAGCTGCGCGGAATCGCCGCGGGTATCGGACTGCGGGCCACGGTGGGACAGGTTCGGGAACCGGCAGACCCCGCACGGGTGCACGCCGCGCTGGTCGCCGGTCTGCTCTCCCACGTCGGCCTGCGTGAGGGCGAGTCCCGCGACTATGCCGGGGCGCGTAACGCCCGATTCGTCCTAGCGCCCGGATCGGTGCTGGCCAAGCGTCCACCGCGCTGGATCGTGGTCGCCGACCTGGTGGAGACCAGCCGGCTCTACGGGCGCACCGCGGCGCGTATCGATCCCGAGGTCGTCGAGCGGGTCGCCGGTCACCTGGTCCAGCGAAGCTACAGCGAGCCGCATTGGGATTCACGCCGCGGCGCGGCGGTAGCCTACGAGAAGGTGACGCTCTACGGGCTGGCCCTGGTGGCGCGCCGGCCGGTGGGCTACGCGGCGGTGGATCCGGAGGTGGCCCGGGAGTTGTTCATCCGCCACGCCCTGGTCGAGGGCGACTGGCAGACCCGACACCACTTCTTCGCCGACAACGCCCGGCTGCGAGCCGAACTGGCCGAACTGGAGGAGCGTGCCCGCCGGCGCGACCTGTTGGTCGGTGACTACGAGATCTACGCCTTCTACGACACCCGCATTCCCGCGGAGGTGGTCTCGGCGCGGCATTTCGACGGTTGGTGGAAGAAGCAGCGGCACCGCACCCCGGATCTCCTGACCATGACCCGCGCGGATCTCTTGCGGGTTCACGATGCCGACGCCGAGCGCCCGGATCACTGGCGCTGCGAGGACTTGTCGCTGCCCCTGACCTACCGTTTCGAGCCAGGCGCCGCCGACGACGGGGTTACCGTCCATGTGCCGGTCGGGGTGCTGGCCCGGTTGGGCGGCGGTCAGTTCGGCTGGCAGGTGCCCGCCCTGCGAGAGGAACTGGTGACGGCGCTGATCCGGTCACTGCCGAAGGATCTGCGGCGCAACTTCGTTCCGGCCCCCGACACCGCCCGGGCGATTCTGACCGATCTGGAACCCGGGGACGAACCGCTGTTGGAAACGCTGCAGCGTGAGTTACACCGGCGCACCGGCGTGCTGGTCCCGGTGACGGCCTTCGACCTCGGCAAGCTGCCCGACCACCTGCGCGTGACCTTCGCGATCGAAGATCCCGACGGCAAGGAATTGGCTCGGGGCAAGGACCTCGCAGCATTACAGGACCGATTGGCCGGGCAGACCCGCCGGGCCGTGGTCGCCGCGGTCGCCGACGGGTTGGAACGCGACGGGCTCCGGAACTGGCCCGAGGACCTCGAGGAGTTGCCCCGCACCGTCGAACGTGGCGGCCTGCGCGGGTATCCGGGTCTGGTCGACACCGGGAAGGCGGTGAACATCCGGGTGTTCGCCACCGCCGCCGAACGCGATGCGGCCGCTCCCGCCGGATTGCGGCGGCTGCTGCGGCTGGCGACACCGTCTCCGGTGAAATCCCTCGAGAAGAAACTGGATATCCGCCGTCGACTCACGCTGGCCGGCAACCCCGACGGTTCGCTCCAGGGATTGTTGGATGACTGCGCCGACGCCGCCGTCGACTTCCTGACACCGGCAGCGGTGTGGACCCGCGCCGATTTCGAGGCCACCCGCCAACGGGTCGGTCAGGTCCTGCCGGTGACCACCACCGATGTCCTTTCACGCACCGAGAAGGTGCTGGCCGCATTGCAGGAGGTTCAGCTACTTCTGCCCGCAACCCCCCCGCCCGC
>JAGQTQ010000034.1:0-30062 GCA_020438905.1 Mycobacterium sp. | reverse complement strand
CGCATCTGGGCGACCTGGCCCGCTATCTCACCGCCATCTCCCGGCGCCTCGAACGGTTGCCGCACGGCCTGGCGGCGGATCGGGAGCGCATGCAGCGGGTTCGGGCCGTTCAAGACGCCTATGACGAAGTGGCCCAAGCGCTTTCCCCAGCGCGTGCGGCGGCGGCCGATATGGTCGACATCGCCCGGATGATCCAGGAATTCCGGGTCAGTCTGTGGGCTCAGCAGTTGGGCACCGCGCGTCCGGTGAGCGAGCAGCGGATCTATCGCGCGCTGGACGCGGTGGTGGGGTAGCACCGCGAACAACCCTCGCGCGGGATCACCGAGGGCTATGGTCAGCCCTGGAAGAGACCGCAGTGAACAGCCAGAAGGGATCCGCCGTTGACCGAGACCCTGTTGGTCCGGGACGCGCACCTGCTCGATCCCGCCGCCGGGACGCTCAGCGACCGGTCCTGGATGGAGATCTCCGGCGGTGTCATCGCCGACTCCGGCACCGGGACACCGCCGGCCCCGGCCGCTGACACCAGGGTCATCGACGCCGCCGGCGCCACCGTCATGCCGGGTTTGGTCGACGCCCATGTCCACCTTCTGCTGACGACGTTCGATCTGGTGGACGCCGCCTCCTGGACCGCCGGGTACGCGACGGTGCGGGCACTGGCCGAGGCCGGACGGATGCTGCGTCGCGGATTCACCACCGTTCGCGATGTCGGTGGTGCCGACTGGGGGATGGCCCGCGCCCTTGACGAGGGTCTGGCCGTGGGGCCACGGCTGGTGTTCGGCGGCAAGGCGCTCTCGCAGACCGGCGGCCACGGCGATCTGCGCGCTCGTGGAGACGAGCGGTTGCCCTGCTGTCAGGCCCAACCCTCCTTCGCCCGCATCGCCGACGGGGTCGAGGCGGTCCGGCACGCTGCCCGCGACGAGTTCCGCAACGGCGCGGCACATCTGAAGATGCTCTTGTCGGGCGGCGTGGCGTCGCCCCTCGACGACGTGTCGGAAGTTCAGTACAGCGACGAGGAGATGCGCACGGCCGTCATCGAGGCCGAAAACCACAACCGGTACGTGACGGTGCACGCCTACCATCCGCGGGGGGTCAACCGGGCTCTGCGGGCCGGGGTTCGCTGCGTGGAACACGGCAACCTGCTCGACGACGAGACCATCACGCTGTTGTTGGACAACGATGCGTTTCTCGTTCCGACGTTGGTCACCTACGACCAGATGGACAAGTTCGGCCGCCAGACCGGGATCCCGGCGCGGTCGCTGCAGAAGAACGCGCAGGTACGCGACGCTGGTCTTGCGGCGTTGGAAAAGGCCCACAAGGCAGGGGTGAACATCGTCTACGGCAGCGATCTGCTGGGGCCTTTGCAGACCGCTCAGTTGGAGGAGTTCACTCTTCGTGCGGAAGTCCAGCCTGCCGTGGACGTCATTCGCGCCGCGACCACAACCGCAGCCCGCCTGCTCAATCTCGAGGGCACGATCGGAACCCTGGCGGTTGGGGCCGAGGCCGACCTGCTTGTCCTCGACGGCAATCCGCTGGAGGACATCAGTGTTCTGACGGCCCCCGAACGGAACCTCCGCTACGTCGTCCGAGCCGGAGATCCGATTGCGGTGGCCGGCCCTCGCGACTGAGCGCGGCCGTCAGCCCTCGACGCGCTTCTTCAAACCGTTGAGGGCCTGATCGACGATGGTCGCGGCGGCCTTCTTCTTCATGAAGCCCATCATCGGGATCTTCGGGTCGATCTCCAGGGTGTAGGTGACCTTGGTGCCGTCGCCGTCCGGGACCAGCGTGTAGGAGCCGACGAGCTTCTTCATCATGCTGGACTTGGGCTTTCCCTGCTCGTCGCTGTTGAGGGTCCAACTCACCGACTCCTCACCGACCCAGACGTAGGACAGCTCGTAGGAGTCCTTGCCGACCGGGGTGGTGATGGCGAACGACACGTCGCGGGGCCCGCCGTCGTCATGGTTGGTGATGATCTCCACCGCGGTGAACCCGTCGCTCCAATTGGGGTAGTCCTCCAGGTTGGCGATGACGGCCATCACCTCCGCGGGGGAGGCGTTGATCTTGACCGACTCCGACACACTTTCAGCCACTGCTTCTCCTCCTGCGGGGACTCCGGATGCGCCCGCTACGGTAGCGGCTTCACGGTCGACCCGTCGCCACTTTGACGGTGAGGTCGTCGGCGACGGCGGTGTCGAGTATCAGGTGCGCCACCCGATCGCGGTGCTGCTCGGCACTGCCCAACAGCGCCGCGTCGGTGGCCGCGCGTTTGAAATACCAGTGCGCCGGATGCTCCCAGGTGAATCCGATCCCGCCATGCACCTGAATTGTGTCGGCGGCGATCCGGCTGAAAGCGTCCGAACAGGTGGCCTTCGCCATCGACGCGGCCAGCGCGGGATCGTCGGAGCCGTCGCCCAAGGCCCACACCGCGTGATACGCCGTGGAACGCGCGTGCTCGAGATCGACCAGCATGTCGGCCAGGCGGTGCTTGACCGCCTGGAACGAACCGATCTGCCGGCCGAACTGCAGCCGGGACTTGGCGTAGTCGACCGACAGGTCGAGCAGGTGCTGCGCGGCACCGACCTGTTCGGCCGCCAGCAGTGCGGCGCCGACCTGTAGGGCGTGGGCGATCACCCGTTCGGCATCGCCCGGTCCGGCCAGCATCCGGGCGGGGCTGTCGGTGAACGTCACGGTGGCCTGCGGCCTGGTGTGATCCATGGTGACCAGCGGCGTCCGTTGGGTGTCGGTCGCCTCGACCGCGTAAAGGCATAGGCCGCCAACGCTTTTGGCTGCCACGAGGAGGACGTCGGCGGCGGTGGCGTCGACTACCTGCTGCGCCGTCCCGTTGACCCGGTCGCCGTCGGCGGTGAGGGTCACCCGCTCGGGCCGGAAGGCTCCGGCGTGGTCGGCCACGGCGACGGCGGCCGTGCGCTCACCGGCGACGAGGGCGCCCAGCAGGTTCGTGCGGTCCGGACCCGGGGGGCAGGCCGCCAGCGCCGGGATCGCCAGATACACCGTTCCGAACAGCGGCCCGGCGGCCAGCGAGGCGCCGAACTCCTCCACTGCCACGGCCTGATCCACCAGGCAACCGCCTGCCCCGCCGTCGTCTTCGGACACCGACATACCCAGCACGCCGAGCTCGGAGCCCAACCGGCGCCAGAGGCCGGTATCGAAGGGCTCCTCGGACTCCTGCAGCCGCCGTGCCGCGCGTTCACCGAAGTTCTCGGCGCAGAACCGCCGGACCGCGGCCCGCAGTTGCCGCTGTTCGTCGCTGAATGCGAACCGCATGCCGGTGTCAGCCACGGGGAATCTCCTTCCACGGGATGCCGGCGTCGGCGCGCAGGTCGCCCGGCAGGCCCAGCACCCGCTCGCCGAGGATGTTGCGCAGCACCTCCGAAGTGCCGCCCTCGATGGTGTTGGCGCGGCTCCGCAGGAATCTCTGCTGGATCGGTCCCCGCCAGTCGCCACCGGAGTTGGCGCCGTGCATCGCGTAGCTGTGGTACAGAATTCCCTCCGTCCCGAGCAGGTCCATACAGAACTCGTAGACGTGCTGATTGAGTTCCGCGCCAACCACTTTGCCGATCGAGCCTTCCGGCCCCGGGCCACCGGCGCCGGCCGCCGCGCGCGAGCGTTCCGCGGTGAGCCGTTGGGCCTCGGCCCGCAGCCACAACCGGGTGAGCCGGTCGCGCAGGACCGGTGTGTGCAGGTCGGGTCGGGACGCCCACAGTCGCACCGCGTCGGCGATGGCACCCGAGCCGCGCCGGTTGCCGCTGGCGCCCAGGGCGCTGCGCTCGTTCATCAGTGTGGTCATGGCGACCCGCCAGCCGTCGCCGACGGCCCCGAGCCGGTGGGTATCGGGGACACGAACCTCGGTCATGTAGACCTCGTTGAACTCGGCCTGACCGGTCATCTGCCGCAGCGGGCGGCACTGCACGCCGGGGGCGTGCATGTCGAGGACGAAGTAGGTGAGTCCTTTGTGCTTGGGCGCATCCGGGTCGGTGCGGGCCAGCAGCAGCCCCCAACGGGCCTTGTGCGCCAGACTGGTCCAGACCTTCTGGCCGTTGATGATCCAGTCCGGGCCGTCGCGGACCGCCGAGGTGGCCAGCCCGGCCAGGTCGGACCCGGCCCCGGGCTCGGAGAACAGCTGGCACCAGATGTCCTCGGTGGTGGCCAGCGGTCGCAGGAAGAAGGCCTTGAGCTCCTCGCTCTGGGCGTGCTCGCGAACGGTCGGTGCCGCCATCCCGTAGCCCATCGGGTTCAGGCCCAACGGGACCGGTCCGCCGGCCCCCTGCAGGATCGTGTCGGCGACGGCCTGCAGTCCCCGGGACACCCCGAGCCCGCCCAGGCCGATCGGAAAGTGCACCCAGGAAAGGCCGGCGTCGTAGCACGCGCCGAGGAACGCCGGAATCGGGACCGACGTCGGATCGTGTTCGGCCACCACCACGCGGGCCAGTTCCGCGATCCGCTCGGCGTCTCCGGGGCCCGAATCCCTGTGCCTCATTCAGCCACGATAGAACGCCGGGTCGGTGAACTGACTCCACCCCTGCGGGGAACCGGGCGTGCTAGAGATATCTTCATGTGCGCGCTTTCGGCCCGGTCGGTGGGTGGGTTGCTGATCCTGACTGCGTTGTTGGCCGGGTGTTCGGCCACACCGGGCGCCGACCGGTCCGCTGAGCCGTCGGCCACTGTGCCGGCGCTCAGTGGGTGGGGGCCGTGTCCGGCCGCCGATCCGCCGTCCGAAGGCCTGGAGTGCGCGACGATCACCGTGCCCGTCGACTACGGCCGGCCGGACGGTGAGGCTTTCACCATCCCGGTGAGCCGGATAGCGTCGAAAGCCCAACAGCCGCAACTGCTGATGATGAACCCGGGTGGTCCGGGTATCAGCGGTGTCGCCGACCTGCGGTCGGGCCGAGAGTATTACGAGAAATTCACCGACGTCTACACAGTGGTGTCGTTCGACCCCCGGGGGGTGGGTGGGTCGACGCCGTCGGCATCTTGTCTGGAGGACCAACAGAAGACGGCGATCTTCGACCAGCCCAGCGTGCCGCGCTCGGAGGACGACGAGAAGCGCAGACAGGACCTCGCGGCCGGTATCGGGGCCTCCTGCGCGCGACTCGGTTCGGCGCTGTCCTCCGTGGGCACCGAGAACGTCGTCCGCGATATGGACGCCATTCGTGCCGCCCTGGGGTTTGAGAAAACCAATTACCTCGGCTACTCCTACGGAACCTTCGTCGGCGCTCTGTATGCGCAGATGTTTCCGGAACGGACCGGGCGCATGGTGCTGGATTCGGTGATGGCACCCGAACTGGACTACCGCGCCGTCCGGCACGACCAGGCCGTCGGGATGCAGGCCAGCGTCACGGCCTTCGCCGAAGACTGCCTGACCCGCAACGACTGCCCGCTGCCCGCTCCGGCGAGCACCGCGGTGCAGAGGATCATCGATCTGATCGAGGGACTCGACGCGACCCCGTATCGCGGCCCCGACGGCAGGGAGTTGTCGGGATCACGGATGCTGGCGTTGGTCGAGTCGGCGCAGTACATGCCCCAATCGGGCTGGCCGGCTCTGCGGGCCGTGCTCGGCGACGCCTCGGCCGGCCGTTGGCAGGCTGTGCTGGACGCCGCCTTCTCTCCGGATCTGATGGTGAATCCGGCGGATTCGGAGTACCTTTCGGTGGTCTGCATCGACTTCGCGACCGAACGCGACACCCAGACCCCGGCGCGGCTGGCCCCGATCTGGGCGCGGGAAAGCCCGATCAGCGGAGGCAACCGGGCGTGGTCATTGGCGCCGTGTGAATCCTGGCCGGCCGCCCCGGTGCGGAAACCCGGACCGGTGAGCCCTGAGGGCGCCGGCCCGGTGCTGATTCTCAACACCACCGGCGATCCTGCCACGCCCCTGCCGTGGGCACAGTCGCTGCACCGTCAGATACGTGGTTCGTCGCTGGTGATCGCACCCGGCCCGGGGCACCTGGCGAGTTCGCAGAACGTCTGCGCCGACGAAATCCTCATCGCATTCCTGCTTGCCGGCACCTCGCCACCCGAACCCGAATTCACCTGCCCGGTGGATCCGTGATGCGGATTATGTCGATGCCGATTGGTGCCGCTCGGGCGACAACGGCATTGCTCGCGTTGGGGGAGGACCGGACCTACCCGCGGATCACGGTGGACATCCCGTTGGCCTCCCCGGCGGCCTCGGGCATCGTGAAAATCCTGTTGCCGCTCGCGGTCGTGCTGATGAGCGCGGTCCTGGCCCTGGCGATCACCGCTGCCCTGTTGTTCCACCGTCAGGGGTGGCCGGGATGACGAAGGGCCAGGCATTGGGCCGGGTGGGAGCGGCCTATGTCGTGAGCCTCGCGGTGGCCGCGGCGTGGCTTGGCTGGGGGCCGCGCACCGGCGGGCTGTTGCTGGACACCCTGATCGCCGACGTGCTGGCCACCCTCGTCGTGTTCGCTTTCAGCCGCGCATACCGCAACTCCAGTTTTTACGACGCCTACTGGAGTGTGATCCCGCCGCTGCTGCTCGCTTATTGGTGGTGGCAGGGACCGGTGGGTCTGTCCGGCCCGGGCGCGCTGCGCGGTTGGTTGCTGACCGTGCTGATCGGCTACTGGTCGGTGCGGCTGACGGCCAATTGGGTGCACGGGTTCGCCGGCCTGCACCACGAGGATTGGCGCTATGCGATCCTGCGCCAAGGCGCGGGCCGGTGGGAGTTCGCGGCCGACCTGTTCGGAATTCACCTGTTTCCCACCCTGCAGGTGTTCGTCGGGATGCTGCCGGTCTACCTCGCCGTGACCCGTCCCGCGGAAGGCTGGCCGTGGTTGTCTTGGGCGGCTTTCGTGGTCGGGATGGCGGCCGTGACGGTCGAGCTCGTCGCCGATCGCCAGATGCGCCGCTTCGTCGCCGGGTGCCGGCCGGGGGCGGTGATGGCCAGCGGGCTGTGGGCGTGGTCGCGGCACCCCAACTACTTCGGTGAAATCGGGTTCTGGTTCTCACTGGCACTGTTCGGCGTCGCCGCCTCCCCGGGGGATGCCTGGTGGCTGTTCGCGGGGGCGGCGTTGATGGTCGCGATGTTCCTCGGCGCCAGCATCCCGATGATGGAGAAGCGCAGCCTGCAGCGCCGCCCCAGCTACCAGGACGTCATCGACCGCGTTCCGCGGCTGGTGCCGCGCCCGCCTCGGTCGGTGCCGCGGTGACCAGGGACCGGCGCCCGCGGGTGCTCATCGCCGGTTTGGGCGACAGTGGTCTGCTCACCGCGATCCGGCTGGCCCGCTTTGCCGAGGTGGTCGGCATCTCGGTCAAGCCGGGTCTGCTCAGCGGTCAGGAGCTGGGCATGCGGCTGACCCGTCCTGCGCAGTGGGCCCGCGACTACTGGGTCCCGTTCGACCGCTACCGGGCGTTGGACCGCGTCCGCACCGTGCAGGCCGAGCTGACCGGTCTCGACCTGTCGCGGCGCGAAGTCCGGGGACGTCGTCCGGACGGATCCGAGATCGCCGAACCCTTTGATGCGCTGGTGATTTCGACGGGAGTGAGCAACGGGTTCTGGCGCCGCGCCGAATTGCAGACACCGGACGAGGTCGCCGCAGACCTCGCCGCGGCCCATGAGCGGCTCGGACGAGCAGGATCAGTGGCGGTGATCGGCGGGGGTGCGGCCGCGGTGAGCGCGGCGGCGAACGTAGCCGAACGCTGGCCGGATACCCGGGTGGATCTGTACTTCCCCGGAGACCGCCCGCTCACCGGCCATCACCGGAGGACGTGGGAACACCTGCGCCGCAGGTTGTTACGGCTCGGTGTTGTCCTGCATCAGGGCCACCGTGCCGAGGTTCCGGACGGTTTCGGATGCGACGCCATCACCAGCGGACATGTGCGATGGAGCACCGGCCAGCCACCGGCGCGCGCGGACGCGGTGATCTGGGCGATCGGCCGGGTAAGACCCAATACCGACTGGCTGCCGGCCGCACTGCTCGATGAACGTGGCTTCGTTACTGTCACTTCCGCGTTGCAAGTGCCCGGTCACCGAGGAGTCTTCGCCATCGGCGACGTCGCAGCGACCGATCCGCTGCGGTCATCGGCGCGCAACCGGGCTGATGCCCTGCTGGCCCACAACATCCGCGCTGAGCTGTCAGGCCGGCCGTTGCGGTCTTACACGCCACCCGGCCGGCGATGGGGTTCGGTGATCGGAGCCCAATCCGACGGGCTGGAAGTGTTCACGCCCAACGGGCGTGCGGTCCGTCTCCCGGCGTGGTCGGTGCGCACGGTGCTGATGCCGTGGTTCGTCCGGCGCGGTATCTACCGCGGGGTCCGGGAGAACCGTTCGGCGGGTTGAGCCGTCGGGCCGGTCCGGTCGCGGGCCAAAGAGGCGCCGAGTGCGGCGGCGCCCAGGGCCACGATCGACCCGCCGAGCAGCATCCCTCCGATGACGTCGGTGAAGGTGTGGGCGCCGGTGTACAGCGCGAGGAAAGCCACAAACACCACCCCGAACACCGCCGCTATCGCCAGCACCGTTCTGGCCGTGCGCCCGGCTGTGGCGCCGAGGCAGACCGCGATCAGCCCGAGCAGTGCGGCGGTGCCGGTCACATGGCCGGACGGGTAGGAGTGCTGATAGTGCTCCAGAGGATCCGTCGTGGCGGTGCGTCCGACGACCGCCTTCAATGTCCCCTCGACCGCCGCGCCCAGGCCCACCCCACCGGTCACCAGCAGCGCCGGCAACGCCGATCGCGCCCGCGCCGAGAGCAACGTGCCGCAGAGCACCGCGGCGATCAGGACGTGCAGGGGTCGGCCGATGTAGCCGAAGATGCCGCCGGCTTCAGCGTCCCGTCGTCGGGTCCGATGGGTGTCGAACCAGTCCGCGACGAAGGTGTCGAGTCCAGTGCACCACTCGGTGTTCAGCGACAGCGCCAGCGCCCCCAGCAGGCCCGCCGACCCGGCAGCGAGCAGAACCAGGCCGCGGTTGCCGCGGCTGATCGCCGCGGCGGTGAAGAGGATCACGGCCACGGTGATCAGGGCGGTCACGGTGAGGTCGATAGTCGTCCATTCTGGACGGACCTCCCTCATCGTGCGAATCAACCCGCCGAGCGATGCGGCGCCGTTACGGCGGTGGCGGCGGCGGGGGAGCTTCCGGCGGTGGTGGCGGCGGCGGTTCCGGCGCAGGTGGCGGCGGAGGGGGAGCTTCCGGCGCAGGAGGCGGCGGCGGGGGCAGCGGCTCTGGCGCCGGTGGGGGCGGCGGCTCCGGTGCCGGTGGCGGTGGTGGCGGGGGAGGCGCGAAAGCCGGGATGGTGATGGGCGGCAGGCCCGGGATGTTGATGATGTTCACGCCCGGCGGTGGCGGTGCCTCCGCCGGCGGGGGTGGCGGGGGCGCTTCGTTGTAGTCGTTGTAAACCGGCGCGGGCGCCCGATACACCGGAGGGGGCGGAGCGGGGGCGACACCGTTGCTGGTGTTGATGGTGATGACCGAACCGGGCAGAACCTGGCCGCTGGGGCTGGTTCCGACGACCGAGCCCAGTCTCGCGGTGCTGTTGACCGGGGTCGGTTGTTCGGAGACCCCGAACCCGGCGTCCTTGATGCGTCTGATGGCCGCGTCGAGATTGAGGCCCACTACGTCGGGGACGCTGACCCCCGGTGCGCCGTCGACATAGCGCGGGTCGGTAGGCGGCAGCGCCACCGGACCGAAATCGGTGGCGATCGGATTCATGGCCAGGAACCACGTCTGCGCCGGCGAGGTGCCGCCGTACAGGTTGCCGCTGCCGCCGCACTTGCGCAACGGGAAGGCGCACAACGCCGCGGGTTTGGGAGAGTCGTCGAAGACGTAACTGGCGGCCGCCAGTTGGTTGGTGTAACCCAGGAATCCCGCCGACCGGTGTGATTCGGTGGTGCCGGTCTTGCCCGCCATCGGCAGGCCCCAGCCCACCGAACTCGCCGCGGGCGCACCAGTGCCCATCGTGGTGTCCTTCGCCAGGGCGTTGGTGAGCGTGTTGGCCAGACCCTCGGGGACCGCCTGTTCGCACGGGGCGGTCGGGATCGCGACTTCTTTGCCGTTGCGGTCGAGCACCTTCTCGATGGGGCTCGGCGGACACCAGGTGCCCCCGGAGGCCAGGGTGGCCGCCACATTGGACAGTTCCAGGGCGTTGACCTCGAACGGGCCCAGCGTGAACGAGCCGATGTTCTCCCGTTTGACGTAATCGGCCAGACTCTCGTCGCTCTTGGGAACATAGGCGCGGGCGGTCCCGGGTTCGGCGTAGGACCGCAGGCCCAGGCGCACCGCGATGTCGACGGTGCGGCCGACCCCGACCTGTTGGATCAACTTCGCGAAGGCGGTGTTGGGCGACAGGGCCAGCGCGTCGGTCATGCTCATCGGGCTGCGGTAGCCGGCCGCGTTCTTCACGCACCATGTCTTGGGCGGACACCCCGGGGTGTTGCTGTCGCCCAGCCCCTTGCCCTGGAAGAACGGCGGGACGTCGAGCATGGCGTTGATGCCCATACCCATGTCCAAAGCGGCGGCGCTGGTGAAGATCTTGAAGATCGACCCCGCGCCGTCACCGACGAGGGTGTAGGGCTGGGGCTGCACCGTCTGGCCGTCCTCGAGCTTCAAGCCGTATCCGCGGTTGTCGGCGATCGCCAGGACGCGGTGGGACTGCTTGCCGGGCCGGATCACGCTCATCACGCTCGCGACACTGTCCAGGGTGGGGCTGGCGACGGAGTTGATCGCCTGCTTGACGCTGTCCTGCACTTTGGGGTCCAGCGTCGTCTTGATCAAATACCCCTTGCGCGCGACCTCTTCCTTGCTGATCCCGGCCTTGGCCAGGTATTCCAGGGCGTAGTCGCAGAAGAAGGCGCGGTCGCCGGCGGCGATGCAGCCCTGCGGGAGCGGAGTTGGCTGCGGCAGGATGCCCAGCGGCTGCTCCCTGGCGGCGCGCAACTCGCCGGCGAGGTCGGGCAGGTTCTCGATCATGGTGTCGAGCACGAGGTTTCGCCGGTCCAGGGCGCCCTGCGGATTGGTGTACGGGTTGAGCGAGCTGGTCGACTGGACCAGTCCGGCCAGCAACGCCGCCTGCTGCCAGTTGAGTTGCGCCGCGTCGATTCCGAAGTAGACGCGCGAGGCGGACTGCACACCGTAGGCGCCGTTGCCGAACGGCACCAGGTTCAGATAGCGGGTCAGGATCTCCGGTTTGGTCAGCGATTTGTCCAGTGCCAGCGCCATCCGGATGTCACGCAGCTTGCGGGCCGGGGTGCTCTCGATGGCCGCCGCCCGCTCGGCGTCGGTCCGGGCGGTCACCAGGAGGTTGAAGTTCTTGACGTATTGCTGCTCGATGGTGGATCCGCCGCGGGCGTCGTCGGCGCCCTTGAGGAACCCCGCCAATCCGGTAAGAGTGCCCTGCAGGTCCACCCCGTTGTGGTCGGCGAACCGCTTGTCCTCGATCGAGACGATCGCCAGCTTCATGGTGTCGGCGATCCGGTCGGCGGGTACTTCGACGCGCCGCTGGACGTATAGCGCCGCGATCGGCTTGTCGGTGGCGTCGACCATCAGCGAGACCGTCGGCACCTCCCCGTCGAGGATGTCCGCCGAGCCGCGGGTGACCAGGTCGGAGGCATGGTTGCTGGCCATGCCGGCGGTGCCCGCCAGGGGGAACAGCAGTGCTGCCGTCAGCACCCCGGCCAGCACACAGAACAGTGCCAGCCTGCCCACCGAGGCCTGGGTCGGGGGATACCGGTCCGACATTCCGACAACCCTAGGCCCGGCCATGCCGGTGAATCAACGCCGACGTCGGATCCTGGTAAACGACCCGCATGTTGCTGTTGTCCTTGTCAGGGTGCCGCCGTGACGACGATCCCGTCCTCATCACTGAAGGCCAGGTCGCCGGGAAAGAAATCGACTCCGCCGAGACGCACGACGACGTCGCGTTCGCCAGCGCCGGATTTAGCGCTTTTTCGCGGGTTGGTTCCCAGCGCTTTGATGCCGATGTCGAGAGTCGCCAGTGTGGCGGCGTCGCGGACTGCGCCGTTGACGATCAATCCGGCCCATCCGTTGGAGCGGGCCAGTTCGGCGATGAGGTCTCCGACCAGTGCGGTGTGCAGCGAGCCGGCCCCGTCGATGACCAGTACGCGGCCCGATCCGGGTTCGGAGAGCACGGCTTTCAACAGCGCGTTGTCCTGGAAACAACGGACCGTCGCGATCGGACCCGCGAAGTGCGTGCGCGCGCCGAACTGACGGAACTGAACATCGCAACTACGGACATCGGGGCCGATGTCGTCGACGAGATCGGCCGTCGGCCGGAACGGCACCTCCACGGGTCAGCCGCGACGGAATCGGTTCAGCACCATCGCCACCAGACCGAGGGCCGCCAAGCCGATCGACAGCGGGAGACGCGCGCGTCCGGCATCTTGCGGGCGGGCGGCGGGTACCGGCTTGCCCGCGTCGCGGGCCGGGGACTTGACCGGTGCCGGCGTGTCCTGTGCCGTGTTCGCTCGGGCGGTCAACGCGGCATGCGGGGGAGCGGCCTCCAGCGCGGGCGATTGATGACCCGGTTCGAGGGCGGGCATCGGGGTGGTCTTCCTTGCGGTGACCGCCGGCGTCTTCTTGGCCGGCGCTGCTTTGGCGGGCGCCTTTTTGGCCGGCGTTGCTTTGGCTGGCGTCTTGTTGGCCGGCGCTGTCTTGGCGGCCGCCTTGCGAGCGGGCGTCTTCTTCGCGACCGCGTCGGCCGCGGGCTTCTTGGCGGCAGCCCTCTTGGCGGGCGCCTTCTTCGTTGCCGCTTTCTTGACGGGCGTGTTCCTCGGAGTCTTATTGGCCGGCGCGGGCGGGTTCGCCCCGGCGTTGTTCTCAGGCCCGTCCTGCGGGTCTGCCATCTGGCGCTCCTTCGTGTCCTTCGCGGCGTGCCGCGGCGTTTGGGTGCCGGGTTAGCACCATCATGCCAGGTATCGGTCTTACGATCGGCGTCGCAGTCCCCGCGCCGCCGCGGCGGTGAGAAGCGCAGAGGCGTCAACTATGAATGGCCACAACGGAATCGGGTGATCGCCAGTCATCGACGGTGGGGGCGCGGGTGGCTCCATGCCCGACATCGGCCACGGCGTTGCGAACCTCGGGCGCTCCCGGGGGCCACAGGGCGCCGTCGTGCCAACGGTTTCAGAGCACTCCGAGCCGGACCATGATGTCGGCGTCGATACCGTCGAGTTGCTCGCCGATTGAGGCCTGGGCGGTGCGTCGACTCGGGCCGGGCATGTTCTCGGCCGCGGTCACCGCCGCCGCGAGCGCGGAAAGCCGATCGGTGACGGCGGCGACGAACTGTCTGGTCTCCGCATCCTTGGGATTGCGTTCGGCCACTTGGCGCAGCGACTGCTCGGCTCCGGAAATCCGCGCCGACAGCCGGCCGCCCTGTCCGGAGAACTGGCCGAGTTGGGTCAGCGGGATTCCCAGCCGATCGGCGCGGCGCTCGTCGATCACGCCGCGCGCCGCCATGGCGGCCCGGTAGGCGATCGGCACGACGACCGGAGCCAACAGCCGCGAGGCAGTCAGAGTGCGGCGGATACGGCCTGGCGCCAGCAACTTCCCTTCGCGGGCCGTCCGCAGTTGGGTCTCGGCCACTTTCACGGCGGTCCGGTCGATATCGCGCTGGGCCTTCAGTTGGGCGCATACCGCCCTTCTCTCCGCCCGTTCGGTCGCTCTGATGCGTTTGCGCTCGTTCTTGGCGGCGAGCTTGGCCTCCATCTTGGCTTCCATCTTCGCCCTGGCCTTCAACGCCCGGGCCTCGGCGCGCCTGGTCGCGCGGCTCTTCCGCTTGGTGAACAGGCCCATCGCGGCTGCCTTTCGGTAGGTGGCGGGTTGTCGGTCCGATGCGGTGTGGACCGGCGGGCTCAACCCTAACGCCCGGACCCCCATCGCCCGGTCCAAGGTGCGATTTCGCGACCTGCGGATATGCCACAATTGGAGTAACTCCGCAAACCCGGCGCCCACAGGGTGCCCGCTCCTGTCGAGGAATGTTCGTGAACCGGTCGCGACGGCGCGCCACGGTGATCACTTGGGCGATCGCCGCGAGCATGTTGCACGCCGGGGCGGGTCTGTTGGCGTCGGGCGTCGCCGCGGCGGATCCGGCGCCATCCGGGGAATCAACTGGCGACAAAGGGGTGAACGGTAGAGGCGTACACAAGGCCCCCCGGGCGACCGGTACCGGCATCGGTGCGCGGCGGCCGCAGGCTCGACGGGCCATTCCCGGGCCTGCCGAACAGGCCCGTCTCGGATTCCGGGGGGGACGCGACCCGGTGGCGCTGACTGATCCGGTCACCGACGCCGCCCCCGGGGAAGTGACCGAGAAGTGGCCCTGCCCGTGGTGGCCGGTCATCTGGCCGGAACTGCTTTGGCCCGAGCACCCCGCCCACGATCCGAGGGGGTTCACACCCCCTGAGGACGGCGGGCTGATGCCGGTTCTGCCATTGATGAACTCGGCAACCGGTTTTGGGCCCCAACTCGGCTTCGTGCCCACGGTGGCCGGTGATTATTTCGTCGACCTGTCGCCGGCGACAGTCCAACGCCCGGAAGCTTCCGCGGCCGCCCCGCTCGGTCCGTCCCTGGCCGGGCCCGCGCCGCCGACCCCACCCCGGGTGGGCCCACTCCGGACCGATCCGCTGTCCGGCCCGTCCCGGCCCGCCGAGGGCGGACCTCCGCCCGGTCGCCCGACCCCGGTCGGCAGACCGCCGGAGTCGGTGCTTCCCGGCTATCCGGAAGCGCTGCGGCCCGCCGATATCGGGGTTCTGGCCGCGGCGGCCCTGCCCGGCCTCGCCGCGATCGCGGGCCTGACGGCACTAGGGGGATTCCTCGGCTACCGCCAGGCCAGAGCCGGATACCTGGTGCGTGCCGCCGGTGTGGGCAGGTTCCTGCAATGACCGCCGATCGGCGGGTCACCAGAGCGGTGAGCGACGTCCTGGCCCTCGCGCCGAGGCGCGGCGAGGTGAACCTGGCCGCATTGGTGGCCGCCGTCGGCGCCGACCGTGACCGGCCGATCGAGGTGAGTACGGCCGAACTGCCGCCGGGCGTCTCGGGCCAATGGCGTCAGTACGAAGATCATGACGAGTTCCTGATCCAGGACGGTCTGCCCACCGTGGACCGGACTTTGGCCCATGAACTCGGTCACCTCGTCCTCGGACACGACGGCATTCCGGTGGCCGAGGTCGCCCGGGAGTCGGTCGAGCTCGCCGACGAGGATCTGATCCGGTACATGCTGAACCAGCGGACCGGCTGTATGGGACCAGGGGGGGAGGATGTCGAGCAGCAGGCCGAGGATTTCGCAGCGCTGCTGCTCTATCGGCTGGGCCGGCTGCGCAGTGACCGGTCATCGATCGCCCAGGTGCGCCTCGGAGAGGCGTTTGGTTGATCGTCTGGGTCATCGCGGGTCTGTTGGGAATGGCAACCGGGCTGCGAATCGGGTGGGCCTTGGTCAACCAGCAGTCGGTGGTCAGCAGTGCGATGATCGTCGCGCTGGGAAGCCTGGCCTTGGTCGCGGTGCTGAACTGGCCGCCGCTGACCCTGCTGGTGGACACCGCGCTTCGCTGGCCGAACATCTCCGTCGGCCTGAGTCAGGTGGCGCTGGTGGTCTCCGCGGCCGGAAGCTGCGTCATGATCACCTCGGTCGCCTCAACCCGCAGGCCCGAGGTCACCCGGCGGCTCGCGATCTTCCAGTACCTGCTGGCGGCCGTGATCGCGGCCCTCACCTTGGCGCTGTTCATGATGGGCGAACGTCAGCCCGAGATGTCGCCGTCGGAGTACCTGTCCCGCAACCTCGGCACGCCGAACACAGCGCTGGACTGGCTGGTGCCCCTGCTCTATGTGCTGCTGGCCCTCACGCTGGTCTCATGGGTCGGTATCCGGCTGTCCAATTCAAGCCGCCGCGGGCGGGCGCTGTTCCTCTTCACCGCGGGTATCGCGCTCATCGTCGCGGCCAGCGCCTTCGTCCTGATTCGCGCGCTGAGCACCCAGGCGGCCGCGTATCTGGTCGGTGTCGGCACGGCGGCCACGCTCCTGTTGTGCTCGATGGCGATCGTCGCGGCGGGTGCCCTGCTGCCTTCGGTCGAGGACTGGATCGGCGCCCGCCGTGAACTACGCCTCATCGAACCGTTGCGGCAGGAGATGGAAAGCCGGCATCCCGACATCGGCATCGGGGTGCGCCCGCGAGGACCATTGGTCTACCGGGTTGCCGAGCGGCTCTCGTTGATCTCCGATGCGCTCTACCTCGAAGGCGCCGAGGCCTACCGCAAAGGCGGAGGCGACGCGAAAGGGATGGATCCGCCGACGGGTATCGCACCAGCCGACCAGGCCCGTGCCGTGGCGAGGTGGATAGGCGCCGGATCCGCGCGTACGGACGAGGCCTTTCCAGGCCGGCGCTGGCTGCGACAGCCAGAGGACTGCTCAGATCGGGAATGGATTCTGGAGATCGCGCGCCAGTACCGCGACGTCGACCGGCAAGCCGGCGAGGGGGTCAGTTCGCCGGCTGGGACGGGTGGGGATTGACGGTCAGGCGTCCAGATGTTCGCGCCGGCGCAACTCGTCGACTTTTTCCACGACGTCCTGCTGGGCCTCCGGGGATAGGCCCACCGTGCGGGCGGCGATGCGCCGAACGCCTTCGTCGCGCATATTCGCCAACCAGGTGAGCTCTTTGTCCAGCTTCTCGTAGTACTCGTCGTCGGTGAAGAACTCGGGCTTGATGCGGAAGAAATTGGCCAGGGCGGTCATGGTCGCCGCTGACGGGTTGGTCCGGTTGCCGGAACGCAGCTGCGAGAGGTACGGGGCCGACATGGTGATGCCCTCGGCCTTGAGGTGTGCGATCACCTCCGCTGAGGTGTGGGGGCCGCGGCCGGGCGGATACACCGTGTCGAACAGCCGATTGAGTCGCGCCGCGAACGTTGTGCTCATCCAATGACCTCCAGAAACGGCAGTAGCCGCCACGCCCTCATCATATTTGCTGATCAATTTAGCGGTACTTCTCCGAACAACCAAGTGCAAACTCCGAAACGCCGGAACATCCAGTTCATATTCGCGATTCCGCATATGAACCTGGGTGGTGCCGGTGGTTGTTCTGCGCCCATCGGACTACGGAAAACCCGTGGATATCAGGCCATCGGTCGACTTGGGGCCGGATTCGATCCTCTTCGGCCCCGCGGGATCGGGGCTGTCGCCACGGTATTGCTGAGCAACCTTCAGTTGATCCGATGTCGGGCGCGGAACGATTTGCTGGATTTACTCAGGTAAAATTCAGGCGTCGCTCAGGATTGGCCCGACCGACGGCTCATGCCGCCAGCAGCATGGCCAGAATCGCCGTATCGGGGTGACTGATCGGGTCGACGCCGACGCGGCTGACCATGTTGGTGACAGTCCCGTCGGCCTCTGCCTCCACCCATGCGGCCCGGTGTTCCAGCCCGAGGTGCGGCAGTCCCGGGAGCAGCACGCATCCGGAGGCGGCCCCTGAGCATTCCGGAAGTGACGGTGTGGTCTCCGAAGGCGGATGCAACATCATCAAAGCCGGTGGCTGACGGTCGGCGAAGTGCCCGGGCGCAACTGCCGAGTCGCCCACCACGGTGCCCTCCGCCAGGACCAGGCCCACGGTGCCGGGCTGGGGCTTGTCCGGAAGTTCCTCCCGCACCCCGAAAATGGTGGTCGTCGACAACAGGCCGGGAAGTGACGCGACGCGGACGGCCATGGTCAGAAGCTGGGCCCATTCCTTGGTGGAGTTCGGCCAGCGCCCCGAGACCACGAAGCCTTTCAGCACACCGCGGGCATGGAAGGGGGCGATTTCGACTGCACGCCCGGAAGGGTCCATCTCGCCTCCACGACTCTCAACTACAGCGCGACACTCGACTACGGCTAAATGCGACACGACAGTGGGTCGGTTCGGAACAGCATGAGGTAAGTCCACGCTGGCAGACAAGGGGATGTGAGTGCCAGGTATCGAAGAGGGGCGCCGCGCGGTGCGCGGCGCCCCTCTTCCCGGGCCCTTTTCGGGCCCTTTGTTCCGGTGCTGATCAGCCGAAGATCAGGCCCTTGGTCTTCGTGACTGCCGCGTCGTAGCGATTCTGGACGTCCTCCCAGTTCACCACGTTCCAGAAGGCCTTGACGTAGTCGGCCTTGACGTTCTTGTACTGCAGGTAGAAGGCGTGCTCCCACATGTCGACCTGAAGCAGCGGGATGATGCCCAGGGGCACGTTGGCCTGCTGGTCGTAGAGCTGGAAGGTGAGCAGCCGGTCACCGAGGCTGTCATAACCGAAGACCGCCCAGCCGGAACCCTGCAGGCCGTTGGCGGCGGCGGTGAACTGTGCGCGGAACTTGTCGAACGAGCCGAATGCCTCGTCGATCGCCGCGGCCAGATCGCCGGTCGGCTTGTCGCCCCCGTTGGGTGAGAGGTTCTTCCACCAGATCGAGTGGTTGACGTGACCGCCGAGGTGGAAGGCGAGGTTCTTCTCGTTGAGGAAGATGGCCCCGTGGTCGTCGTTGGCGCGCGCCTCTTCGAGCTTCGCGAGCGCGGCGTTGGCACCGGCGACGTAGGCGGCGTGGTGCTTGCTGTGGTGCAGTTCGTTGATCTGGCCCGAGATGTGGGGCTCGAGCGCGCCGTAATCCCAGTCCAGGTCGGGCAAGGTGTATTCAGCCATGTGATTCCTCACTCTCAGTTCGCACTTTGGTCAACTCGGGTCTGTGCACTCGCGGGGTCAACCTCGCAGGGTCAACATTGCTCTATCGGCTGTGCGCACCGCAAGGAGGGGTCCGGTGGCGCTTCCTGTTCGGGGACGGGCCGGGGTGACGGTGAGGGTGTCGGTCAGATCAGGACGATCAGTGCCAGAACCCCTAGCAGCACCAAGGCAATGACCAGGGCGCGCATGGCGGCGGTCAGGTACGACCGGTTGGAGCTTGACGAGCAGACCGACCAGGGGGAGGTCAGCGAGGCCGGCGAGGCCGACTTCGGATCGAAGGGCGATACGTCCATCAGACTGCCCTGACCTGCGCGTTCACTTGCCTTTCCCCCTGAGATTCCAGTGAATTCCGTCACATCCAGACCGCAATGATAACCGCTGACGGCCCTCCGCTTCAAAAGCCCCTTTGGCGACCCTGATCCGTTTCGGCGCCCGGGCCGCAGCGGTGCGGCGCGTCTCGGGGCGAGTCGCGCCTCGTTCGCCGGGCACTGAGGCGGCCTACCTACTTCGCCCGCCGGGGCGTCGGTCTGTTGATCGTGGCGTTCACCCCCGCGGCGCGTCGTCCACAATCGGGGTCATCGCCGGGCCTGGCATGGGCCGGTCAGCGCCGGTTTGCGGGCTGTCCGGAGTTGTGGATGAACCTGTGGAAACTGTGGATAGACGAGATGTTGCTGGGTGCTCGCCGGGCCGGAATTCGGCACCGGGTGCCGCCAATCGAAGAGGGTGGTGCGCCACCGCTGTGGAAACGCGCGGTCACGCGCGCGGAGTCGATCGCTAGGCTTGTCGGCGTGATCCAGGTGTGTTCGCGGTGCGGGACGCGGTGGAACGTGCGTGACCGCCAGCGTGCATGGTGTCCTCGCTGTCAGGGGGCGCTGCTGGCGCCGGCGGATGCGCCGGCTGCGCAGGCAGGCAGCCGCCCGCCCGGGCATCCGCCGACCAACCAGCGCGTGGCGGCGCGTCGTTCGTCGGGCTACCGCTGGATCGCGGTGCGGCCCGGCCCGCCGCCCCCGCCGCGCCGTGGGCGGCGGTCGTTGGGTCCGACGCCGCGCTACCTGACCATCCCGCGCTGGGGTCTGGTCGACCGGATCGCGCTACCGGAGGATCCCGGAGCGCACACCGAGCGCCGGGGCCCGTCCTCGACCTTCGTGCGGGCCACCCTGCTGGCCGCGGCCGCGGTGTTCGCACTGGCAGCGGCAGCGCACACGCTGCGCTACCTACTGTTGCTGATCAACCGAACCACGTTGTTGCCCCCGTTCATCGCCATGGCGGTGCTGCTGATGGGGATCCTGATCAGCCTCGCGGCGGTCGTCGCTGTCATCGCCACCTTCGTGGTAACCACCTCCTGGCTGATCGCGCGCCGAGCGGCGGCGTTCGGCCACCACGGGGAGGTCGATCCGCGCCCGGAGTGGGCGTTATGGGCGGGGTGCATGATCCCGCTCGTCAACCTGGTGTGGGCGCCGGTGTTCGTGATCGAACTGGCCCGCGCCGAGCGGGTCGGAGCCCGGCAGCGTGGCCCGATCGCGCTCTGGTGGATCGCCTGGCTCTTCTCGACGGCGATCTCGGCCTGGGCGATGTGGACCCGTTCGGCCACCGAGCCGCAGGGGGTGGCCGACAACACCGTCACGATGGTCATCGCCTATCTGGCGGGGCTGGTGACGCTGCTGCTGCTGTGGCGGGTGTTCAACGGGTTCGTGCGCAAGCCCGTCGACCGTCCGCAGCACCGCTGGGTGGTCGTGGCGCCGACACCGGCCGAATCGCCGTCATTCGGCGAAACCGGGCCAACTGTTGAGTCCAGGGACCGGGAACCGGCAGCATAGGCCTATGTCGCCGGCCGCCGCAGAACACGGGGGACATCCCTTCGTGGTCGCCCACCGCGGTGCGTCGGCCGATCGGCCCGAGCACACCCTGGCCGCCTATGAGTTGGCGCTACAAGAAGGCGCCGACGGCGTCGAGTGCGACGTACGCCTGACCCGCGACGGCCATCTGGTGTGCGTTCACGATCGCCGGGTCGATCGGACGTCGACCGGCACGGGTCTGGTCAGCGATTTCACCCTGGCCGAGTTGCGCGAATTCGACTGGGGCGCCTGGCACGGAAGTCGGCGGGCGGTCGGCAGCCAGGGCGAGACCGGGCTGTTGACCTTGGAGGACCTGCTGACACTGGTCCTGGACTGGCAACGGCCGGTGAAGGTCTTCATCGAGACCAAACATCCGGTGCGCTACGGCTCCCTGGTGGAAACCAAGGTGCTGGCCCTGTTGCATCGCTATGGACTTTCCGCCCCGGCCTCGGCGGACCTGTCCCGCGCCGTGGTGATGTCGTTCTCGGCGGCGGCGGTCTGGCGTATCCGGCGGGCGGCCCCACTGCTGCCCACCGTCCTGCTCGGCGAGACGTCCCGCTATCTCGGCGGCGGAGCCGCGACTACGGTGGGTGCCACCGCCGTCGGGCCGTCGATCGCCACGTTGCGCGAACACCCGGAGTTGGTGGATCGTGCCGCCGCTCAGGGCCGCGCGATGTACTGCTGGACCGTGGACCATTACGAGGACGTGGAGTTCTGCCGCGACATCGGGGTGGGCTGGATCGCCACCAACCATCCCGGCCGGACCAAGGGGTGGTTGCAGAACGGGCTGACCGGAGCGGGTCGGGACTGACGGGTCGGCGGCTCAGGGCTGACCGTCGAGCACCTGTTGCGGAATCGGTGAATCGGTTCGCAGCGCGTCGAAGAGCGCGGCGGCTGCCTCGGAGTCCCAGATGACCACCGAACCGGAGTCATTCCAGGTGAACTCCCCGATCGGCACGGTGAGCGTGGCGGGGGCCGACCGCAGTGCCCAGGCGAGCCGGGCCAGGTTCCAGACGTGCGCGTCCTGGTCGACGGTCGTCGCCGCGACGACCGCTCTGGGCACCGCATACCAACGCCACGGGTTGAGCCAGACCGCCGGTGCGCCGGCCCGGTGCAGCATGGCCGACATGAACTCGCGCTGGTGGACCATCCGGTCGAGGTCGGCACGCGCGGTGGCGCGGGTTCGGACGTAGCCGAGGGCGTTGGGCCCGTCGAGGGTCTGACATCCGGCGGGCAGGTTGATGCCGGCCAGCGGGTCGGCGATCGGATCCGGCGGGCACACCTCGACCCCGCCGAGCGCGTCGACCACCCCGCCGAAGCCGGCGAAACCGACCTCGACGTAGTGGTCGAGGCGCAGTCCGGTGTTCTCCTCGACGGTCTGGGCCAGCAGTGCCGGACCGCCCTCGGCGAAGGCCGCATTGATCTTGTCCATGCCCCAGCCGGGGATGCTGACGTAGGAGTCGCGCGGGATCGAGACCATGGTGGTCGGCTGGCCCGACAGCAGGTCAGGGATGTGCACCAGCAGGATGGTGTCGGTGCGTCCGCTGCCGAGGTCGCCGCCGGTGGACAACTCGGCCTGCTGCTGTGGGGAGAGGTTCTCCCGGCTGTCCGATCCGACCAGCAGCCAGTTGGTACCACTGGCCGGTACCGGGCGGCCCTCGTAATCGCTGAACACCGCGACCCGCCGCAGAGACCCCTCGATCCAGATCGAGGTACCCAGTACGGCCGTGACGACGACGAGTCCGAAGCTGAACGCGCTCAGGATGATTCGGCTGCCCCAGCGGCGCTTGGGCTTGGCGGCCGCCGACGACGGCTTGCGGGCCCGTGGCGGCTTGGGGGGGCGCGGTGGCGACGAAGGGGGGACCCGCGGCGCCGGCCGGCCGGAGGGCGATGGGTCAGGGCGTACCGGCGGGCGCGGTGCGGGGCGAACCGGCGGGCGCGGTGCGGGGCGAACCGGCGGGCGCGGTGCAGGGCCTACCGGCGGGCGCGGTGCGGGGCGCCCGGCGGGGTGCGGTGGTGCCGGGCGAACCGGTGGGGGCAGAGGTGGCAATCGGCGGGTCGGCGGAGTCCAGTCCGCGGACGGCCGGGCGGGTTCGCGGCGAATGACCTGTGACGGCTCCCCGGACAGGCGTGGCAGCGGTGGCTGCACGCGGGGAATCCGATCAGTCGGCGGGTCGGTGCCCAGCGGCTGCTCGTCGTTCACCAGGTCAACGTACGCGCTCCGGCCGGCGGATCAGCGCAGCCAATCCAGGTGACCCGCCAACAGTGCGTAGCCGACGTAGGCGACCGCGTCGATGATCCCGTGTGCGATCACCAACGGCCACAGTCGACCCGTCCTGCACCACGCATAACCGAAGATCAGGCCCATGGCGACATTCCCCAGCCCGGCTCCGAAACCCTGGTACAGGTGGTAGATCCCACGCAGCAGGCTGGACGCGAGGACGGCTTTCGACGGGCTGAGACCAAGTTGCCGCAGGCGGGTGATCAGATATCCCACGACCACCACCTCTTCGGCGAAGCCGTTGGCGAAGGCGGCCAGAACCAGCACCGGGATACGCCACCAGGAGTCGTGCAACCCGGAGGCCTCCACCTCGGCGTTGAGACCCAATGCCCGGGCGGCCAGGTACAACAACAGGCCCGGCAGTCCGATCAGCGCGGCCAACCCGATACCGCCGAGCGTGTCGGGCAGCGGGCGCAGCCGGCCCAGCCCTATCCCGGCAGGGCGTATTCCGCTGCGCCACAGCAGGTAGAGGGCCAGCAGGCCCCAGGCCACCAGTTGTCCGACCGAGACCAGGTTCAGTCCCAGGTTGATCAGGTCGTAGTGCGATCGGTCGGGGTTGAGCCGTACCCGGTAGCCGGGAAGCCCGGAGAGCACGGCGTCGGCCAGTCGCAGGACTGCGACGAGCGCGCTGACCCCGAACGTCACCGCCAGCATGACCGCTACCTCGATGCGGATCGCGTGCCGGTCGGGATGTGCGGCCTCGCCCTGGCTGGCGCTCACGCGGTCACGGTAGCGCTTGGCCGGGGGCCGGGCGGATAGGGTTGCGGTCGTGGCCCGCATCGCCTACCTCGGCCCCGAGGGGACCTTCAGCGAAGCGGCGCTGCTGATGATGACCGCCGGGGGAATGGTGCCGGGTGGGGGCGAGTCGGAACCGCGGCCGACCGTCAGCACCCAGGCGGCACTGGAGGCGGTCCGCTGCGGCGCCGCCGATTTCGCCTGCGTCCCGATCGAGAATTCGATCGAAGGCAGCGTGCTGCCCACCATGGACAGCCTGGCAGCCGGGTCGCCGTTGCAGATCTATGCCGAACTCACCCTGGACGTCGCCTTCAGCATCGTCACGCGTCCCGGGGTGACCGCCGAACAGGTGCGCACGGTGGCGGCGTTTCCGGTGGCGGCCGCCCAGGTTCGGCATTGGCTGGCCGACTGCCTTCCGGATGCCGAGGTGGTGCCGGCCAACTCCAACGCCGCTGCCGCACGCGACGTCGCCGATGGCCGGGCGGACGCCGGTGTCAGCACCGCCCTGGCGGCCGAGCGCTACGGACTGAGCGCCCTCGCCGCGGGGGTGGTCGACGAACCGAACGCGCGAACCCGCTTCGTCCTGGTGGGGCGTCCCGGACCGCCGCCGTCGCGCACCGGCGCCGACCGCACCTCGGTGGTGCTGCGGATCGACAGTGCGCCGGGCGCACTGGTGGCGGCGATGAGCGAGTTCGGCATCCGTGGCATCGACCTGACCCGCATCGAGTCGCGGCCCACCCGGACGGAGCTGGGCACGTACATCTTTTTTCTGGATTGTGTCGGCCACATCGAGGACAGCGCGGTGGCCGAAGCGCTCAAGGCGGTGCACCGGCGCTGCGCCGACGTTCGGTTTCTCGGGTCGTGGCCGACCGGTTCGGTGACAGGAACGGTGCCCCCGCAACTCGACGAGGCCGAGCAGTGGCTGGGCCGACTGCGCCGGGGTGCGCCATGACCGGCCGGCTGATACTCGTGCGGCACGGTCAGTCGCATGCCAACGTCGCGCGCCGGCTCGACACCCGGCCTCCGGGTGCCGATCTCACCGACCTAGGGGTCCGACAGGCACGGGATTTTGCCCGGGCGCGCGCCGGGGCACCCGGGCTGCTGGTGCACTCGGTGGCCCGCCGCGCGGCTCAGACTGCGGCGGCGATCGGGGCCGAGACCGGCGCGGCTCCAGTCGAGGTGCACGGGATTCACGAGGTGCAGGCCGGTGATTTGGAGGACCGGGACGACGACGCCGCGATCGCCGAGTTCAACGCGGTCTACCAGCGCTGGCACCAGGGTGACCTCGATGCCGCCATGCCCGGTGGCGAGACCGGCCGCGAGGTGCTCGACCGGTATCTGCGGTTTGTCAGCCAGGTGCGGCTGCGCTACCTCGACGGCCCCGATTGGACTCAGGACATCGTCGTGGTCAGCCACGGGGCGGCGATCCGGCTCGCCGCCGCCACTCTGGCCGGGGTGGCGGCCGGCTTCGTCCTCGACCATCATCTGGCCAACACCGAGGCTGTGACGCTCGCGCCGATCACCGACGGCCGCTGGAGTTGCGTGCAGTGGGGCTCCAAGACCCCGCCGTTCTACCCGGAGGCGCAGGCGCACCCGGTCCAGGATGCGCTGGAGGCGTCCGACCCGATGGGCTGAGATAGGCTCCCGGCCGTGACCTGGCAGCTGGCGGCGTCCGGCGGCGGCTCCGCGGGCACGTCGGCCCGCACGTGACATCCCTGCCGGCGCCGGCCGAGAACGCCGTGCCCACCGCGGTGTGTCCGCGGTGTGGTGTGACCGTCCCGCGCGGCGCCTTCTGTGGCAGTTGCGGCGCCGAGACGAGTCGGGCTCCGCACGGCCGTCTGGCCGCATTGCGGTTGGGCGTCTTCGCCGTCGCCCCGCGGGAGCGGGTGCTGGTGCCGATGGTGACCAGCACGCTGTTTCCGCACCTGCCGCAGACCTATCGCAACCCCTTCCGGATCGGCATGTTCATCATGCTGAGCGGCGTCGTGGTTCTGTCGGCGCTGCGGCTGCTCGGGCCCTTGGTCACCCTCGTCGCGTTGGGCGTACCGGTGCTCTTCGTGCTGTACCTGTGGCAGTCGGACCTGTTGCGCGACATCCCCAACCACGCGCTGGTGATCGCGGCCGGGCTGGGCGGAGTGCTCGGGCTGAGTTGGGTGCTGGTGACCGGCGGATTGGTCGCCCGCGCCTACGGGATTCCGATCGCGGCCGGCTTCGTCCTGGAAACCGTCGTGGGCGTCGGACTGTTCGTCTCGGTGGGCGGGGCGTTGTTGATGGTCCTGCCCGCATTGGTGGTTCGGCTGCTCCGGCCGCCCGTGCGGGAGTCCCTCGACGGATTCGTCATCGGCGCCATCGGCGCGCTGTCCTTCGCCGGGGCGGCGACCACCACCCGGTTGGCCCCGCAATTCGTCGTCGGTCTCATCCACAAAGTCCCGCCGATGCGACTGTTCGTCGAGGCGGTTCTCTACGGCGTCACCGTGCCGCTCACCGCGGCATCCGTCGGGGGTCTGATCGGCATCCTGCTGTGGTTCCGCCCGGGGGACAGGGCCGGTGAGCGTCCCGGCAGAGTCCGTTTCGTCCTTTTGTCGTTCGCCGTCCTGGTCACGTTGATCTACGCGGCCACCTGGGTGATCGAGGCCGCCCGGTTGTCGAAGTGGCCACAACTCGGACTGCACATCCTGGTGACGGTGAGCGCCCTGCTGACCGCCCGGGTCTGCATCCAACTCGCTTTGTTGCACGAGGAACCGGATCCGGGCACCGGCCAACCGGTGCTGTGCGTCCGCTGCGAACGGGTGGTTCCCGATATGGCGTTCTGCCCGGCGTGCGGTGCGGCCACGCGGGCGTCGTCGCGGACCTCACGCCGCCATCGCCGTGAGACCCCGCCCACGCGGCATGAGCCGAACGGTGAATCGGACGTATACTGAGGTGAAAGTCCGTATCGGACTAGGAAAGTAGGGGTTCACACCATCATGCGGTCATCTTTGACTCGGAAGTTCGCGCTGACGGCTGCCGCCGCCGCCATCGTCGGTATGGGTGCGCTGAGCGCCTGCAGTTCGGACTCCAAGGAGAAGCCGGCCGAGACCACGGCGCCCACCCAGAGCAGCGCCCCGGCCTCGCCGTCCAGCAACGCCCCGTCGCCCACTGAAAAGGCCGTGGGTCCCGGCGGCAGCAATTCGTTCTCGCCGACGGTCAAGGCCCGTCCGGCTCCGACTGCCCTGCCGGGCAACGTCGTCACCGGCGGCTGATCGGGCGCCGTTTCGGCGTAGTTCTCATACATGGCCTCGCCGATGACGACCGTGCGCAAGAGGCGAACGTTATTCGCCGTACTGGTCGTCATCGGGGTGGCGGCCGGTCTGTTGGTTACCGGTCATCCGGAGGGGCCTTCTTCCCCGGCCCGCATCCTCGGACCTTACGCATCCCTGCTGGCGAGTTCCGCCGATCTGGGGCCGGCGCGTGGCGAGCGGGTGCAACTGACCGCCGCACTGAACGGCACCGGTCCCCCGGCGAGGTTGTCCGGCTGGGCCCACAGTCACGGCCTGTCGGTGCGCTGGCGCGACGGGGACAACTGGGCGATCCTCGAAGGTCCGCCGGCGACGGTGTCGGAGGCGCTCGACGTTGACATCCACGACTACCGCGGCCAACGCGGTCAGGTCTTCTACGCCTCTCCCCAGCAGCCCGAAGTTCCCTCGGCGGTGCGCGCGGAGGTGACGGCGCTGGGCCGCATCCTCAGCTACACCCCGCACCGTGAGGCGCGGCCCTGGATAGTGCCCACCGAGGTCCCCGATCAGGGACTGACCCCCAGCGCGCTGCTGCGGACCTACAACGCCCAGCCGCTGCTCGACGCCGGATACACCGGCAAGGGCCGTACCGTGGTGGTGTTCGCCTTCGACGGGTTCGATCAGACAGACCTGGACCTGTTCGCCTCGACGTTCAACCTGCCCCAGTTCACTCCGGATGTGGTCGGTGGGCAACCGGAGGCTCGCCGGGGCGAGGCCTCGATGGACCTGCAGGCGGCGCACGCCATCGCGCCTGAGGCGAAGAAGGTTCTCGTCAACGCCAATTCGACGGTCGAGGGCCAGGGGGCCTACGAGAAGATCGCGGCGATGATGGAGGACGCCGACCGCCGCTACCCCGGCGCGGTGTGGAGCTTCTCGATCGGTTGGGGCTGCGACAAGCTGATCACCGCCGCGGACCTGGTCCCGGTCCGCTCGGCGCTGGTCAAGGCGCAGGCCAACGGCACCACCGCCTTCGACGCCAGCGGCGATCTCGCAGGGCTGGAGTGCAAGGGCGGCCAGGAATGGTCCGCCCCGCCGAGCACCAACGATATCGGCCTGGACGCGGTGGCATCGATGCCTGAGATGGTCAACGTCGGGGGCACCACCTTGTCGACCGATTCGGCCGGCGGCTGGCTGGCCGAGCAGGCCTGGTTCGACGGACCGCTGTCGCAGGGCTCAGCCGGGGGTATTTCGGCGCTGTTCGACCGGCCGGCCTGGCAGAGTGACCTGCAGGTGTCCGAAGGCGGGGAGGGCCAACGGCTGACACCGGACATCTCCGCGGTCGCCGACCCGTTCACCGGCGTGCAGATCGTGTTCAACCAGCAATTCCTCGTCGGGGGCGGAACCTCACTGGCAGCCCCGATCTGGGCGGGCGCAACGGCGTTGATGAACCAGTTTCTCGTCGAGAACGGCGGCCGGCTGATCGGCAACCTCAATCCACTGCTCTACAGCATCGCCCGGGGCGCCCGGTTGCCGGCGTTCCACGACATCGTCCTCGGCGGCAATGCGGTGGCCGATGCCGGCCCCGGCTACGACCTGGTGACCGGCCTGGGGACCCCGAACATCGACAATCTGGCCCGTGACATCCTGATCCTGCAGAGTCGGCTGCCATGACCAGTGCCGCGGTGGTGCCCAGCGTCGAATGTCCCCGGTGCGCCAGCGAGGTCCCGGACGGGAACTTCTGCGGGTGCTGCGGTTGCCACCTGGCTGCGCCAGAGCCCCAGGGTGCGTTGCAGTGGTTGCGGCTGAAGACGTTCGGAGCCTCACCCTCGGAGCGGGTGTTGCGCCCGCACCTGCTCAGCAGCCTGTTCCCGCAGTTGCCGGGGCGGTCCCGTCGCCCGTTTCTGATCATCCTGCTGCTCGGGTCGGCGAGTCTGCTCGGCTTCGTGCTGTTGCACATGCCCGCGGCGGGGATCACCACATCCGCGTTCGGTCTGCCGCTGCTGTTCTTCCTATATCTGCGGGCGACCGGTCTGGCCATCGGTGCCTACCGTCTGCTGCTGGTGCTCGCCGGGGTGCTCGGCGCGGCGCTCGGGGTCGCCTGGGTGATGGTCAGCGGAGCTCTGGTGGCCCGATCCTACGGCGTGCCGATGGGAGTCGGCTTCGCCTTGCACCATGTGGCGGGCGCCGGTGTGGCGATACCGGCGTCCGGCATGCTCCTGATGACCGTGCCGGTCATCGTGGCGCGCCTGCTGCGCCGGACACCGGGCGAGACGCTCGACGGGTTCGCCATCGGCGCCATGGGTGCGCTGGCGTTCACCGCCACCGCCACCCTCACCCGGCTGGCTCCGCAGTTCGCCGGGGGCCTGGTTGTCGCCAACCGTCCGCTGGGCGGGTTGCTGGTCGAATCGTTGCTCTGTGCCCTGACCATCCCGGTGACCGCCGCCGCGGCCGGGGGCATGGTGGGGATGCTGCTGTGGTTCGACCATCCGGGCCCCGACCGCACCAAGGACCATCCCCGTCGGGTGCGGCTCGTCCTGGTTCTGCTCGCCGGCCTGGCCCTGCTGGCGCACACCGCGCTCGGGGTGATCGACGTCTTTGCGCTCGAACAGTCCTGGACCGCCGCCTTGCACCTGTTGATGGCTGCCGTCGCGCTTGTTGCGTTGCGCATCGCCATGCACCTAGGGCTGCTGCACGAGGCCCATGACCCCAGCCGCGCAGACGAACCGATCCTGTGCGAGTACTGCGAGATGGTGGTGCCGGACATGGCGTTCTGCCCGGCGTGCGGGGTGGCCGCGCGGGCCTCCAGTCGCCGGTCGCGTCGTGCCCGCCGGGAATCCCGGCCCCAGCCCGTCGAGAGCGAGACCGCCCCGGCCGGTGTGACGGCGGAGCGGGCTTACCCGGGTTTCGCGGTCCCAGTCGCCGACTACCTGGCACCGACGATCCGACGGCCCCGGTTCGGCTGGCTGTTGACCCGCTGGGGAGTCGTGGTGATGTCCGCTGCGGTGGCGGTGGCCGGCCTGACCCTGTGGCTTACCCCGAAGATCGCCCACTACATGTGTCCGCCGGACTGCGGGCGGCCGCCGACCGGGGTGCCGGTGATGGCATTGCCGCGGTTCAGCGCACCGGGGTTCTCGGTGTCGTATCCCGCCCCGGGTTCGGCCTACCAGATCGCCACCGCGCCCTCCGGTGTCACCGCGACCTATACCGGGGGCGACGGCGGGGTCATGCAGTTGTTCTCCGAACCCGCCAACGGCCGCTCTGCCCGCGACATCGTCAGAGCGGTGATCCGGCGAACCCACCCCAACGCCAGGGTCGACTACGAAATCCCCAACGCGATGGTCGGCTACC
>JAGQTQ010000033.1 GCA_020438905.1 Mycobacterium sp. | reverse complement strand
CGCGGCATCACCATCAAGGCCCAGAACGTCCGGCTGCCCTGGACGGTGTCCGAAGGTCCCGATGCCGGTCAGAACTTCGTCCTGCACCTGATCGACACCCCCGGCCACGTCGACTTCACCTACGAGGTGTCCCGCGCGCTGGAGGCCTGTGAGGGCGCGGTGCTGCTGGTCGACGCAGCCCAAGGCATCGAGGCCCAGACCCTGGCCAACCTGTACCTGGCGCTGGACCGCGACCTGACCATCATCCCGGTGCTCAACAAGATCGACCTGCCCGCCGCCGACCCGGAGCGTTACGCCGGCGAGTTGGCCCACATCATCGGCTGCGACCCCGGCGACGTGCTGCGGGTGTCCGGCAAGACCGGCGAGGGGGTCGCGGCACTGCTCGACGAGGTGGTCCGCCAAGTGCCGGCGCCCACCGGCGACGCCGATGCTCCGGCCCGGGCGATGATCTTCGACTCGGTGTACGACATCTACCGCGGCGTGGTCACCTACGTGCGGGTGGTCGACGGCAAGATCACTCCGCGGGAAAAGATCAAGATGATGTCCACCGGCGCCACTCACGAACTGCTCGAGGTCGGTATCGTCTCGCCCGAGCCCAAGCCGACCGCCGGACTCGGCGTCGGCGAGGTCGGCTACCTCATCACCGGGGTCAAGGATGTCCGGCAGTCCAAGGTCGGCGACACCGTCACCACCGCCCGCCACGGTGCCACCGAGGCGCTGACCGGATACCGCGAACCCAAGCCGATGGTCTATTCCGGGCTCTACCCGGTGGATGGATCGGACTATCCCAATCTGCGCGACGCCCTGGACAAGCTGCAACTCAACGACGCCGCCCTGACCTACGAACCCGAGACGTCGGTGGCACTCGGCTTCGGTTTCCGCTGCGGCTTCCTGGGCCTGTTGCACATGGAGATCACCCGCGAACGGCTTGAGCGGGAGTTCGACTTGGACCTGATCTCCACCTCGCCCAACGTCGTCTACCGGGTCATCCAGGAGGACAACACCGAGATCGTCGTCACCAACCCATCGGACTGGCCGGCGGGAAAGATGCGCGAGGTCTACGAACCGATCGTCAAGTGCACGGTGATCGCACCGAGCGATTTCATCGGGACGATCATGGAACTCTGCCAGTCCCGTCGCGGCGAACTCGGCGGCATGGACTACCTGTCACCGGAACGGGTGGAGCTGCGCTACACCATGCCCCTAGGCGAGATCATCTTCGATTTCTTCGACTCGCTGAAGTCACGCACCCGCGGCTACGCCAGCCTGGACTACGAGGAAGCCGGCGAGCAGCAGGCCGAACTGGTCAAGGTCGACATCCTGCTGCAGGGTGAGGCGGTCGATGCCTTTTCGGCCATCGTGCACAAGGACTCCGCGCAGGCATACGGCAACAAGATGACCACCAAACTGAAGGAACTCATCCCGCGTCAGCAGTTCGAGGTTCCGGTGCAGGCCGCCATCGGATCGAAAATCATTGCGCGCGAGAACATTCGGGCCATCCGCAAGGACGTCCTGGCCAAATGCTACGGCGGTGACATCACCCGCAAGCGCAAACTGCTGGAGAAGCAGAAGGAAGGCAAGAAGCGGATGAAGACGATCGGCCGTGTCGACGTCCCGCAGGAGGCCTTCGTCGCCGCGCTGTCCACCGATGCCGCCGGCGACAAACCGGGCGACAAAAACCGGAAGTGATCCGCAGGCTCGGCGCCGCGGTCGGCTGCGCCCTGCTCACCTGTTGTGCCCTGCTCACCGGCTGCACCGCGGCGGTCGACGGCACCCCGTCACCCCGGCCTGCCACCGCGCTGCAGCAGGTGCTGCCCACCCCCGAACAGGTCGACCGGGCCGTGGGAAACCGCTTGGACCCGACCGGCCCGCCGGTGGTGGGCTCGATCGACCTGCTGCCCGACGGGATCGGTGCGGGCTCCGAAGTCACCCCGGCGGACTGCCTGGGTGCGGCCACCCCGCTGATGCGGTCGGTCTATCGGGATGCGGCCGTCACCGGCGTCGGCCTGCGGGACTTCTCCCGGTTCGGGGAGGGCCTGACGGTTTCCAGCGCCCACACCGGGGTGGTGCGGCTGGCCTCCGACGCCGAGGCCGCCCGGCTTTTCGACGGCTTCGTCGCCCGGTGGAGGTCCTGTGCGGGCACACCGGTGACCGTTCAACTCACCCCCGGGGCCGCGCTGGTGTGGACGGTCACCGACGTCCGGGTCGACCGCGGCATCCTGACCGCGACGGTCCTCAGCGGCGAGACCGGCCGGGAACCGGCTTTCCCGACCGAGCACGCCCTCGGCGTGGCGGCCGACTGCATCGTCGAGGCCGACGTCGCGGTCACCGACGTGCTGCCGTCCCGGCGGGTGGCCGCCGGCCGGGCGGCCGGACTGGTCCGGCTGATGCTGGACAACGTCCAGAGTGACGGCTGAGCCCTCGCCGATCTTCGGTCAGGTGGGGGAGTTGGCCGGCTGGAACACCCCGGTGCCGTCGGCCTGCTCCTCGGCCCGGATCACGTGCACGACGGCGTTGATCAGCGCCAGGTGGGTGAAGGCCTGCGGGAAGTTTCCGAGGTGGCGTCCGGTGCTCGGCTCGATCTCCTCGGCGTAGAGGTGCAGTGGGCTGGCGAAGGACAGCAGCTTTTCGCACAGATGTCGGGCCCGGCTCACCTCGCCGATCTCCACCAGGGCCGAGACCAACCAGAACGAGCAGATGGTGAAGGCGCCCTCCTCGCCGGAGAGTCCGTCGTCGGTCTCCTCGACGCGGTAGCGCAGCACCAGGCCGTCCTCGGTCAATTCGTCGGCGATCGCCAGCACGGTGGCCCGCACCCGCGGGTCGTCGGAGGGCAGGAAGCGCACCAGCGGCACCAGCAGCAGGGAGGCGTCCAGGGCGTCGTTGCCGTAGCGCTGGGTGAACACCCCGCGCGAGTCCACCCCGTTGGCCAGGATGTCGGACTTGATCTCCTCGGCGATCTGCCGCCACTGCTGGGCGTAGCTCTTTGCCCCCTGCAGATCGGCCAGTCGCGCCCCGCGGTCCAGGGCCACCCAGCACATGACCTTCGAGGAGGTGAAATGCTGGGGCTCCCCGCGCACCTCCCAGATGCCGCGATCGGGGTTGCGCCAGTGTTTGATGGCCTCTTCGACCTGCTCCTTGAGCACCGGCCACAGCTGGTCGGAAATGTTCTCCCGGGACTTGCAGTGCAGGTACACCGAGTCCAGCATGGTGCCCCAGATATCGTGCTGGCGCTGGTTGTAGGCGCCGTTGCCGATCCGCACCGGCCGCGCGCCGTCGTAGCCGGAGAGGTGGTCGAGTTCCTCCTCGACCAGTTCGCGCTCCCCACCCACGGCGTACATGACCTGCAGCGGATGCCGTTCGCCGTTGTTGGCGCCCGAGACGTCGGCGATGAAGGAGAAGAAGTCGTCGGCCTCACGGTCCAGGCCCAGTGTGTAGAGCCCCCACAGCGCGAAGGTGGAGTCCCGCACCCAGGCATAGCGGTAGTCCCAGTTGCGTTCGCCGTGTGGGGTCTCGGGCAGGGAGGTGGTGCTGGCGGCCAGCAGGGCCCCGGTGGGCGAGTAGGTCAGGCCCTTGAGTGTCAGCGCGCTGCGCTGCAGATAGGACCGCCACGGGTGGTCGGGAAAGTCACCGACGTTGATCCACTGCCGCCAGGCCTCGCTGGTCTGCCACATCTTCTCGGTGGCTTCCTCGTAGGTCTGCGGGGAAGGGTGCCCGGACCAGGACAACGCCACGAAGACGTTGTCGCCCTCTTTGAGCCGGGTCCGGGCGCGCGCCTCACGGCCCTCGATACCGATCCGCAGATTGGTGGTCAGCCGCAGTGTCGGATGGGCGTCGGGATCGGTTCTGGCACGGGCGATCGCCTCCCCGTAGGCGTTCGCCGAGTAGTCCCACGCCGCGCTTAGCCGACCGTAGTCGAACCCCGGTTCGCAGTTCATCACCAGTTCCACCGTGCCGCTCACGCAGCGCACGGTGCGTAGCAGGATGTGCTCGGCATCCCAGTCCATCGGCGTGCGTCGGTGCGTGCGCGAGCGCGCCTCGAGGTCATGCCAGGGGCCCATCACCAGCGCATCGCGCACGATGATCCAGCCGGTGTGGGTCTGCCAGGTGGTCTCCATGATCAGGCTGCCCGGCAGGTAGCGCCGCGCGGCGGGCACCGAGACCCCGTACGGTCCGAGCCGGAAATGCCCGGCGCCGCGGTCCAGAATCGACCCGAACACGCTCGGCGAATCCGGACGCGGCACGCACATCCACTCCACCGATCCGTTCGACGAGATCAGGCAGGTGTTCTCGCAGTCGGACAGGAAGGCGAAGTCGGCGATCGGCGGGAACGGGCTGCGCCGCGGACCGCCGGGAAGATCCGGGGCCGGCTCGGCGACGGTCAGCGCACCGCTCAGGCCGTTCGGGCTCGCGTCGGGGCCGGGGTCTTGGGCCGTGTCGTCGTCTGCAGGTTGGGCGGGCAAGGCCATCAGGCCATCATGGCCGCCGGGGCGTCCGACGTCCACCGATCGAACCAGAAACATATCGGGGGCATAGGCTGGTCCGGTGGCTGGTTTCCTCAGTTGGTGGGACGGCGCCGAACTGTGGCTGTCCGGCCGCGGTTTCGTGCTGCAGACCGTCATCATCATGCCCGTCGTCCTGACGCTGGCCTTCGTCATCGCCGTCACCTCTGATGTGTTGCTGGGCAACGGAATCGAGTTGGTGCGGCGGATGCGCGGGGACCGGGAGACCGAACGGTGAGCGGGATGCCCCGGTCGCGGGTGACGCTGGCATTGGTCGCGCTGCTGGTGATGGTCGTTGTGGTGTGGCTGCTGAACCGCTGATCCCCGGCGGGCCGTCGGCGGCGCGGCTTTGTTAGTCTTCCGGCATGCGATCGACGGCAGGTTTCGGCAGCGCCCCGGTGGCGCGCACCGTCGTGGTCGATATTCGCTGTTGTCGCTGACACTTTCTGCCCGTGGCGGGTTGGCGGTGTTCGTGGCGTCCCGGTGAGGACTTACACGCTGAACCGAATCCCTTGATCGTGACGGGCACGCCGCCGGCTACCCGTTACCGAGAAGGGCTCCTCGATGCTTGTCACCAGAACACCCCGATGGCGCGGAATCGCCGCGCTCGCCGTCGTCTCGATGGTTCTGTCGGCCTGCGGCGGGGGAATCAATGACATCCCGGGCGGTGACCGCGGCGATGCGGAGACGACGCTGACCCTGGTGGCCTATGCCGTGCCGGAACCGGGGTGGAGCGAGATCATCCCGGCCTTCGAGGCGACCCCGGAGGGCAAGGACATCGCGGTGCGGACGTCCTACGGGGCCTCGGCCGACCAGTCCCGAGCGGTCCTGGACGGCAAGCCCGCCGACATCGTCAACTTCTCCATCGAGCCGGATGTGACCCGGCTGGTCAAGGCCGGGAAGATCACCCCGGAGTGGAACACCGACGTGACCCGGGGAATCCCGTTCGGGTCGGTGGTCACCCTGGTGGTGCGCAAGGGGAACCCGAAAAACATCCGGGACTGGGACGACCTGCTGCGGCCCGGCGTCGAGGTGGTGACGCCCAGCCCGCTCAGTTCCGGCTCGGCCAAATGGAATCTGCTGGCCCCCTATGCCGTCAAGAGCGACGGCGGTGCCGACCAGCAGGCCGGACTGGACTACCTGACCAGTCTCATCGGCGACCACGTCAAGACCCGCCCGGGTTCGGGCCGGGAGGCCGCCGACATCTTCCTGCGGGGCACCGGCGACGTGCTGATCAGCTACGAGAACGAGGCGATCCACCTCGAACGGATGGCGGCGGAGCAGGGCGCCGGGTCGAAAGGCGAGGTCACCGTGGAGCACGTCACCCCGTCGCAGACGTTCAAGATCGAGAACCCGGTGGCCGTCATCACCACCGGTGCCCGCCTCGACAAGGCCACGGCGCTGAAGAACTTCCTCTACACCACCGAAGGGCAGCGGATCTGGGCCCGCGCCGGGTTCCGTCCGGTGGACCCGGGAGTCGCCGCGGAGTTCGCGCGGGACTTCCCGGTTCCGCAGAAACTGTGGACCATCGCCGACCTCGGTGGCTGGGACACGGTGGATGCCGCGCTGTTCGACAAGGACAACGGGGTGATCACGGCCGTGTACCGCAAGGCCACCGGATGACGGCCGGGGCCGATTCGGTGGCCCACGCGCCGTCCGCCGCCGACCCGGGTCGGGGCGGGGTCACCGCACTGGTGGGTGCGGCCTCGATCTGGCTCAGCGTCTTGGTGCTGTTGCCGCTGGCGGCCATCCTCGTGCAGTCCGGAGCGGGCGGCTGGGCGGGCTTTCTTGAGGCGATCACCTCCACCGCGGCCCTGGAGTCGTTCCGGGTGACCCTGACCGTGGCGCTGGGGGTGACGGTGGTCAACACGGTATTCGGGCTGCTGCTGGCCTGGGTGCTGGTCCGCGACGACTTCCCCGGCAAGCGGTTGGTCGACACCGTGATCGACCTGCCGTTCGCGCTGCCGACGATCGTGGCGAGCCTGGTGATGCTGGCGCTGTACGGTCCGGCGAGCCCGGTCAACCTGCATCTGCAGCACACCCGCTGGGGGGTGGGTGTGGCGCTGTTGTTCGTCACGCTGCCCTTCGTCGTGCGCTCGGTGCAGCCGGTGCTGCTCGAGCTCGACCGGGAGGTCGAGGAGGCGGCGGCATCGTTGGGCGCTACGAACGCGGTCATCTTCGGTCGGGTGGTGTTGCCGGCCCTGGTGCCGGCGTTGTTGTCCGGGGCCGGGCTGGCGTTCTCCCGGGCCATCGGGGAGTTCGGTTCGGTGGTCCTCATCGGCGGGGCGGTGCCCGGCGAGACCGAAGTGTCCTCGCAGTGGATCCGAACCCTGATCGAGAATGACGACCGCACCGGTGCCGCCGCGGTTTCGGTTGTCTTGCTGGCTGTTTCGTTCCTGGTACTGCTCGCGCTTCGGCTGCTCGGGTCCCGGACCGCCCGTCGCGAGGAACTCGCCTCGTGATTCTGTCGCCCGCCGCCCGCTACCTGAGCCGATTCGTCGCGCTGGGCTATGTGCTGATGCTGGTGGCCGTGCCGGTCGGCCTGATCCTGCTGCGGACCTTCGAGCCGGGTTTCGGCGCCTTCGTCGCCTCCATCACCACCCCCGCGGCGATCTCGGCGCTGCACCTGTCGCTGCTGGTGGTCGCGATAGTTGTTCCGCTCAATGTCATCTTCGGGGTGCCCACGGCGTTGTTGCTGGCGCGCAAGCGGTTTCGAGGCAAGGGTGTCTTGCAGGCGGTCATCGACCTACCCTTCGCGGTGTCTCCGGTGATCGTCGGGGTGGCGCTGATCCTGCTGTGGGGAAGTGCCGGGATCCTCGGATTCGTCGAGAACGACCTGGGCATCAAGATCATCTTCGGCTTGCCCGGCATCATCCTGGCGAGCATCTTCGTCACCCTGCCGTTCGTCATCCGCGAGGTCGAGCCGGTGCTGCACGAACTGGGCACCGATCAGGAGGAGGCCGCCGCGACGCTGGGAGCGACCTGGTGGCAGACCTTCCGGCGGATCACGCTGCCCTCGATCCGGTGGGGGCTGGGCTACGGGGTGGTGCTGACCGTCGCCCGCACGCTGGGGGAGTACGGCGCGGTCCTGATGGTCTCGTCGAATCTTCCCGGCGAGTCGCAGACTCTGACGCTGCTGGTGTCCGACCGCTACAGCCGCGGCGCGGAGTACGGCACCTACGCGCTCTCGACATTGCTGATGATGGTGGCGGTGCTGGTGCTGGTGGCCCAGGCGGCGCTGGAGAAGCGGCGGGCCGCCTGATGGGGAGCAGTTCGTGACCAACGCCATCGTCGTGCGCGGCGCCAACAAACGCTACGGCGACTTCACTGCACTGGACGACGTCGACTTCACCGTTCCGGCCGGGTCGCTGACCGCCCTGCTGGGACCCAGCGGCTCGGGTAAGTCGACCCTGCTGCGAGCCATAGCCGGCCTCGATCAGCCCGACAGCGGCACCGTGATCCTCAACGGCCGGGACGTGACCGGCGTCCCGCCACAGCGGCGTGGCATCGGCTTCGTGTTCCAGCACTATGCGGCGTTCAAGCACCTGACCGTTCGCGACAACGTCGCGTTCGGGTTGAGGATCCGCAAGTGGCGACGGGCCGAGATCGACGCCAAGGTCGACAACCTTCTGGAGGTCGTCGGCCTGGCCGGGTTCCGTCACCGCTACCCCAACCAACTCTCCGGCGGCCAGCGCCAGCGGATGGCGCTGGCGCGCGCGCTGGCGGTCGATCCCGAGGTGTTGTTGCTCGACGAGCCGTTCGGGGCGCTGGACGCCAAGGTCCGGGAGGATCTGCGGGAGTGGCTGCGCCGGTTGCACGACGAGGTTCACGTCACGACGGTGCTGGTCACCCACGACCAGGCCGAGGCACTCGATGTGGCCGACCGGATCGCGGTGCTGCACAGCGGCCGGGTCGAACAGGTCGGCACACCGGCGGAGGTCTACGACAGCCCGGCCAACGCATTCGTGATGTCGTTTCTGGGTGCGGTCTCCTCGCTCAACGGGATCCTGGTCCGACCGCACGACATCCGGGTCGGCCGCACGCCGGAGATGGCGATCGCGGCGGCCGACGGCACCGCGGCCAGCACCGGCGTCATGCGGGCTAGGATCGACCGCGTGGTCTATTTGGGTTTCGAGGTACGGGTCGAACTGACCAGCGCCACCACCGGGGCGCCGTTCACCGCGCAGGTCACCCGGGGCGACGCCGAAGCGCTGGGCATCACCGACGGTGACACGGTCTACGTGCGGGCCACCCGCATCCCGCCGATCGGCGGTCAGGCGCAGACCCCGGGGGTGACGGTATGAGGCGTCTCCGGCTGATCGGCTGCGCCGCTGTGCTCGCCGGTACCGTCGTCATTGCGGGTTGCAGCGGCACCACCACAGGTGAGCCAACTTCCGCGGAAGGGACGACGATGACCACGGTCAACGAAGGCAATGAGGGGGCGGGCGGCCAGGGCGGAAACGGCGGCCAGGGCGGTAAGGGTGGCCAGGGCGGTCAGGGCGGTCAGGGCGGTCAGGGCGGCAAGGGCGGCCAGGGCGGCAAGGGCGGCCAGGGCGGCAAAGGCGGCCAGGGCGGCAAAGGTGGCCAAGGCGGACTCGGCGGAGTGAACGGCGCGGACGGCGCGGACGGCGCTGATGGGGCCGACGGTGCTGATGGGGCCGACGGCATCATTCCCAGCACCGGTGGCACTCCCGGCTGAGTAGGGCCGATCGGGGCTGTACCGATCAGGCGCGACGGCTCTCAGGCGGCCAGCCGCTGCGCGACCGCCTGGTCGAACCGGTCGAGGACTGTGGTGGCGAGTAGGCGATGGGCGCCGAGAGGCTGGGCCATATCGACTCCGGCGGTCTGCGCCAGCGCCAGCACCCGATCGGTGATGCGTCCGGGTGCGATGAACCACGGCGCGATCGCGATCCGTTGGGCCCCGGCTCGGCGTAGCCGCTCGATACCGTCGAGAACCGACGGGTTCGGTCCGGTGGCGAAGGCCACCTCGGTACCGGCCCAGTCGCTGCCCTGCGCCAGTGCGCCGGCCACGGTGGCGGTGCGGGCGTTGGCGGCGGCATGAGAGGACCCGACCGCGACCACCAGCACGCCGGTGTCGGCGCGGACACCGAGTTCGCTCAGGCGCTGCCGGAGCACTGCTACCAGCCGCGGATCCTCGCCGAGGGTGTCGGCCTGCAGCACCTGGGCCTGCCAGGGGCCGGCCGACTCCGCGACGATCGCCGGGATGTCGACCCGGGCGTGGAAGGCGCTGGCCAGCAGCAGCGGTGTGACCACCGCCGGACCGCGCAGGCCCGCGAGCACGTCGCGCAGGTTCGGTGTGCTCTTCTCGCAGAACGCCACCCGCACGTCCAGGCCTGGCCGCAGCAGGCGGATCCGTTCGGCCACCGAGTGGGTGGTGGCCGAGGACCGCGGATCGGCGCTGCCGTGCGCGGTGAGGATCAGTGTCGGATCGACGATCATGAGGCGTGCAGTCCGCACTCGGTCTTGGCCAGTCCCTGCCAGCGGCCGCTGCGCGGGTCGGCGCCCGCCGCCGGCCTGGCCGTGCACGGGGCGCAGCCGATTGACGGATACCCCTCGTCGACAAGGGGATTCACCAGCACGCCGCGCGACTCGATGTAGGCCTGCATGTCCTCGTCGCTCCAGGCTGCCAACGGGTTCACCTTCACCAGCTTGAAGGCCTCGTCGAAGGAGATCAGCGGAGCGTTGGCGCGGGTCGGTGACTCCACCCGCCGGATACCGGTCACCCACGCCGCGTAGTTGCCCAGCGCGCGGCTCAACGGCACCACCTTGCGCAACCGGCAGCACTCGCCCGGGTCGCGGGCGTACAGATCCTTGCCCAGCAGCCGGTCCTGTTGCTCCACACTGTGTTCCGGGGTCACATTCACCACGGTGATGTCATAGACCGACTCCACCGCGTCGCGGGTCCCGATGGTCTCGGGGAAGTGGTAGCCGGTGTCCAGGAACAGCACCTGGACGCCGGGACGAACTCCGGCGGCGAGGTGAACCAGAACGGCGTCCTGCATGTTGGAGGCCACCACATAGCGGCCACCGAAGTGGCGTTCGGTCCAGGCCAGTAGTTCCTCGGCTCCGGCCCCGTCGAGTTCGGCCGCGCCACGGGCGGCCAACTCGCGCAACCGGTCCTCGGTGAACTCCCGGGTTTCGGCGTTCATCGCAGGGACTCCTCATCGGCGCGCATCGCCCATACCGCGAACCGCTCCCCGGGCTCGCGCTGGGCGGTGAAGTTGCGCACCACCCGCTCGATGTAGTCGCCGAGTTCGGTGCTGGCGACCTTGTGCTGCCGCAACTTGCGGCCGAAGTTGCTGTCCAGGCCGAGGCTGCCGCCCAGGTGGACCTGGAATCCCTCGGTGGGACCGTCGCCCTCGTCGATGATCTGACCCTTGAAGCCGATATCGGCGACCTGGATCCGCGCGCAAGAGTTCGGGCAGCCGTTGAGGTGGACGGTCACCGGGACGTCCAACTCGGCGTTCAGGTCGGCCAGGCGTTGCTCCAGGTCCGGCACCAGCGACTGCGCCCGCACCCGGGTCTGGGTGAAGGACAGCTTGCAGAACTCGATTCCGCTGCAGGCCATCAGGTTCCGCCGCCACTGCGACGGCGTGGCCTGCAGGCCCAGCTCGGCCAGACCGGCGACCAGCTCCTCGACCCGGTCGTCGGGCACGTCCAGGACGATCAGCTTCTGGTGCGGGGTGAACCGGATCCGGTCGGAGCCGACCTGCTCGGCCAGATCGGCCACACTGGTCAGGATCGAACCGGACACGCGGCCCGCGATCGGGGCCACGCCAACGGCGTTGAGCCCGTTGCGCAGTCGCTGCACCCCGACGTGGTCGATCGGACGCACCACCGGCTCCGGGGCGGGGCCGTCGATCAAAGGCCGCTTCAGGTACTCCTTCTCCAGCACCTCGCGGAACTTCTGCACTCCCCAGTCCTTGACCAGGAACTTGATCCGCGCCTTGGCGCGCAGCCGGCGGTACCCGTAGTCGCGGAACAGGCTGACCACGGCTTCCCAGACGTCGGGCACCTCATCCAGCGGCACCCAGGCGCCCAGGCGCTGAGCCAGCATCGGGTTGGTGGACAGACCACCGCCGACCCACAGGTCAAGGCCGGGGCCATGCTCGGGGTGGTTCACCCCGACGAACGAGATGTCGTTGATCTCGTGCACCACGTCCTGCTGACCGCTGATCGCGCTCTTGAACTTGCGGGGCAGGTTGACGTATTCCGGGTTGCCGACGTAGCGGCGCACGATCTCCTCGATCGCCGGGGTGGCGTCGAGCACCTCCTCGAGGGATTCCCCGGCCAGCGGTGAGCCCAGCACCACGCGGGGGCAGTCGCCGCAGGCCTCGGTGGTCTGCAGGCCGACCTCATCGAGGCGCCGCCAGATCTCGGGCATATCCTCGATCCGGATCCAGTGGTACTGGATGTTCTGTCGGTCGGAGATGTCGGCGGTGTCGCGCGCAAACTCGACGGAGATCTGACCGATGGTGCGAAGGGCAGCGGCGCTCAGTGCGCCGCCGTCGCTGCGCACCCGCAGCATGAAGTACTCCGCCTCCAGCAGGTCGGTGTTCTCCTCGCCGGTGTAGGTGCCGTCATAACCCTCGGCGCGTTGGGTGTAGAGGCCCCACCACCGCAGCCGGCCCCGCAGGTCGGTCTTGTCGATGCTGGCGAAACCGTTCTTGGCGTAGACGTTCTCGACGCGATCCCGGACGTCGAGGGAATTCTCGTGCCGCTTGAACTCCTCGTTGGCGTTGAGCGGCTCGCGCTCGCCGAGGGCCCACTGGCCCTCGGAACGCTTGCGGGCCGGGCGCTCGGCGGTCGGGTCAGTCGTCGGGGAGTGGGTCATGGCGGGTTGCTCCTCGGATCGGGGAGCCGGCATACGGAAAAGCCATCACCGGCAGGCTGCCAGGCGACGCAATCCGGCGGCCAGCTGGAACAGGTGGGCGGACTACGGCGTCAAGCCGGACAACAACAGCTGCAGACGCGCTTGAAATCGACGTGCCGGCGCACCACCAGCGCGACTGCGCTGCGGGCAGGAAGGCCGACGGACATGGCAGTCAGTGTGCCACGGCCGTGGCCGGGAAGCGAACCGGCGCTGTCGGCAGCCGGCGCTGCCAGACTGGAGTCCATGTCGCTTGATCTGGCGGTGACCCCGGGGACCCCGTTCGGGGTCTACGTCCATGTGCCGTTCTGTGCCACCCGGTGCGGGTACTGCGACTTCAACACCTACACCGCGGGCGAACTCGGCGGTGCCACCCCGGATGGCTGGCTCGCCGCGCTGCGGGTCGAACTGGCCCTGGCCGCCGCCACGGTCGGCCCGATCCCGGTGGACACCGTGTTCGTCGGTGGCGGGACACCGTCGCTGCTGGGGGCCGACCGGCTCGCCGCGGTGCTCGGCGCGGTCCGCGACCACCTGCCGCTGAGCGGCGGGGCCGAGGTCACCACCGAGGCCAACCCGGAGTCGACCTCTCCGGGCTTCTTCGGGACCATCCGGGCCGCCGGATACACCCGGGTGTCACTGGGCATGCAGTCGGTGGCGCCCCGGGTGCTGTCGGTGCTGAATCGCACCCACTCGCCGGGGCGGGCCGTCACCGCCGCGCGGGAGGCCCGCGCGGCGGGCTTCGACCATGTCAACCTCGACCTCATCTACGGCACTCCGGGGGAGTCCGACGAGGACCTGCTGGCCTCGCTCGACGCCGCGCTGGATTCCGGCGCCGATCACGTCTCGGCCTACGCACTGGTGGTCGAGGACGGCACCGCTTTGGCCCGCCGGGTGCGACGCGGTGAGGTCCAAGCGCCCGACGACGACGTTCTGGCGCACCGCTACCGGCTGGTCGACGGCCGACTCTCGGAGGCCGGACTCCGGTGGTACGAGGTGTCCAACTGGAGCCGCCCCGGTGGACACTGCCGGCACAACGAGGGCTACTGGAACGGCGGCCAGTGGTGGGGCGCCGGACCCGGAGCGCACGGTTTCATCGGCGATGTCCGCTGGTGGAACATCAAGCACCCCAGCGGATATGCCGACTCGTTGAGCAGCGGCGCGGCACCGGTCGCCGGATTCGAGCGGCTTGACCGGCGGGCCCGTCACATCGAGGATGTGCTGCTGGGAATCCGGCTTCGTCGTGGTCTGGCGGAAGCTGCGTTGAGCGGCACCGAACTGCGTCGTGCCCTGCGGGCCGTCGAGGACGGTTTACTCAGCCGTCAGGCCGGCCGACTGGTCCTGACCGACCGGGGCCGACTACTTGCCGACGCCGTGGTGCGGGACCTTCTCGACGACTGAAAAGCCCCGTCGCGCACCGGCAGTGCCAAGACTGGTCCTTCTGCAGTGCCAAGACTGGGCCTACTGCATGGAGAAGTCATGCGACGCACGATCGGAAGTTCGTGAAACCGGGGCGCTGTCGGCGGCACGCGAGGCGGAGGAGCCCAGGCTCACCGTCTCCGACACCCAGCCGCCGGTCGCCTCGTGCTGATGGCGCCAGGCGTCGATGTACTCCCGTGCGGCGTGGTCGATGAAGCTGACCGACATCTGCATGGTGACCCGCGTTCCGGGCGGGACGGCGGCGAGAGCCTGGTGCAGCCGGGGCAGGCACAGGAACGTGCAGGCGCCATCCACGGTGACCAGCCACTCATCCCCGCGGGTCGGCTCGGCGGTCACCTTCGCGTGGGCCACCCGCCACAGGGTGAGCACGATCGACAGGGCGAGTCCCACCGCGACGCCCTCAAGCAGGTTGAGGAAGACCACCCCGGCCACGGTACCGCCGTAAACCGCGAGATCGCCGGTGCGCCGGGCGGTCTGGATGTGGGTGAGCTTGACCAGTTGAACGCCGATGACGATGAGAAGTCCGGCCAGGGCGGCCATCGGGATCTGCTCGGCCAGTCCGGCGAAGGGCAGCGCGAACACCAGCACCCAGAGGCCGTGCAGCATGGCCGAGGCGCGGGTGCGGGCGCCGGCGCTGACGTTGGCCGAACTGCGCACGATGACACCGGTGATCGGGAGCCCGCCAATGGCGCCCGACACGACGTTGGCCGCGCCCTGGCCGACCAGTTCGCGATCGAGATCGCTGCGGGTCCCGGTGTTCATCCGGTCTACCGCCACCGCGGTCAGCAGGCTCTCCACGCTGGCGATGAGGGCGACGGTCAGCACTCCGGCCGCGACGGCACCCCATTTGCCGTCCGGCAGGCTCGGCAGCGCCAAGGCGTCGATCAGCGACCCGTTCAGCTGGATCCGTGGCACGTCGAGAGCCAGCGTCATGGAAATGGCACTGGCAACCACGATCGCGACCAGCGCGCCGGGGATCTTGCGCAGACGTTCGGGCACCCGCCGCCAGGCCACCAGGATCACGATCACCAGCGAGCCCAGGGCCAGTCCGGCGAGGTCGGCCTGGGTCAGGTGGGTGGGCAGGGCGGCGATGTTGTGCCAGGCCGAACTGTGCGTCTCGCAGCCGAGCAGCACGTGGATCTGCTGCAGAGCGATCGTGATCCCGATGCCGGCCAGCATGGCGTGAACGACCATCGGCGAGATCGCCAGTGCGGCCCGCCCGATTCGGCTCAGCCCGAACAGGATCTGTAGGACCCCCGCGCCGACGGTGATCGCACAGGTGACCGCCCAGCCGAACTCGGAGATCAGGCCGGCGACGATCACGGTCAGACCCGCCGCCGGACCGCTGACCTGCAGCGGTGAGCCGCCCAGGGCGCCGGCGATGAGGCCGCCGACGATCGCGGCGATCAGGCCCGCCAAAGGCGGGGCGCCGGAGGCCACCGCGATCCCGAGGGACAGCGGCAGTGCAACCAGGAACACCACCAGGGAAGCAGGCAGGTCATAGCGCAGGATCTCCGAGAACCTGCCGGATTCGGCGGTGCGGGAGTCGGGCGCGGGCTGGTAGGTGTCAGTCCTGTTCATGACCCCGAGGGTAAGTACGCGTTACCGACCCGCCAAGCTGAGATGGTCCACGCATAGAAAACACATATTTCCTTCCCGTCGAACCCGAAGGTGGCTGCCACACAACGGAAACGGGCTCATGACATAACCATGACGAACCTATGACCGCGGGGCCCTGCTTCGCACTGTGGACGCCGGGAGGGACCCGGCCGGCGCCTGGCGCCGGCACGGGAGAACGCGCGCCGCGGTCAGTCGAGTTGTTCGTGGAGGAAGTGGTCCATCAGGAATGCGACGATCCAATACGCGATCATCCCGCCGACGAGGCAGATCGCGATCCGCTGCCAGGTCTTGGCCCGATTGACCTTCGGGATCATCAGGAGCAGCAGGCCCGCGGCGAAGCCGATCGCAAACGATATGGCCTCGCCTTGCCAGCCTCCGATAGTGCCCGAGGCCGTCGGGTAGACGTTGGTTACGAACCTGTCCATGACGATCTCCCTCGCGGGTTTGCGGTGCTCTCCGGGAACGTTACGCACCGCGCCATATCTCAAGCCATCTCAAGCCATATCTCAATAGGAGCGATGTCTCCCGAACAACATGTCACGGCAACGGCCGGCGAACATATGAAACCCATATGCGATGCATGACAGCTGCACGCCAAGTTTTCACAATTTAGGGTATGACCATGACGGTATCTCCGCGCTCGCCCCGTCAACGCCAGGCCATCCTGGGTCAGCTGCCACGCATCACCCGGACCGACGGATCGGCGATCCGGGTGCTGCTCGTCGACGACGAACCGGCGCTGACGAACCTGCTGAAAATGGCGCTGCACTACGAGGGCTGGGAGATCGAGGTGGCCCGCGACGGCCAGGAGGCGCTGGCGAAATTCGCCGAGTTCGAACCGGATCTGCTGGTCCTGGACCTCATGCTGCCCGATATCGACGGACTGCAGATCCTCAAGATGATCCGGGAGGCGGAGGGATACACACCCACGCTGATGCTCACCGCCCGCGACTCGGTGATCGACCGGGTGACCGGGCTCACGGCCGGCGCTGACGACTACCTCACCAAACCGTTCAGCCTCGAGGAACTCGTCGCCCGGTTGCGCGGCCTGCTGCGCCGGTCCAAGGCCATGGAGGCCCCCGAGGACGAGGTGCTCACGGTGGGTGATCTGGTGCTCGACGGGGCCAGTCGGGAGGTCACCCGCAGCGGCGAGCCGATCTCGCTCACCGTCACCGAGTTCGAGTTGCTCCGGTATCTGATGCGTAACCCCCGGCGCGCCATCAACCGGGCCGAGATCCTCGACCGGGTCTGGAATTACGGTTTCGGCGGGCGCTCCAGCGTCGTCGACCTCTACATCTCCTATTTGCGCCGCAAGATCGACGCCGGGCGGGAGCCGATGATCCACACGGTGCGCGGGGTCGGCTACATGCTGCGGCCCGCGCAGTGATCGGACCGCCCCGTTCGCTGCGGCGGCAACTGGTCATCGGCGTCTCGGCGATCGTCAGCGCTGCGCTGATGGGGATCGGGGCGGTGGCGATCATGAGCCTGCGAGACGAGGTCATCAGCTTGTCCAACAGCCAGGTGGCCAACTCGCTCTCGGCGTTCAAGTACTCCTATGCCAAGTCGAAACAGGGTCAGCTCACCGGGTTTCCAGGCCAGGCGCCCGGCACGGTGATCGCGCTGCTACGCGAGGGCACCCCGGTCTTCAGTGCGGTTTTCAGTGATGGAGAGCCGGTCGGGGCCCCGCCGGACGTGCTGGCCGCGATTGATGGGATCGACTGGCGCTCAGGCGATCCCGCGACGGTGCGGCTGGGTGATCTCGGGTCATACCGGGTGGGCAGTCAGGACCTAGGCGACGGCGACCGTCTGGTGTCGGCGGTCTCGCTGGCCGAGGCGAACCGAACGCTGACCCACAACACCCTGATCGTCGCCGTGCTGGTGGTGCTGGCGCTGATCGCCACGGCCGCGGCGACGATGGTCGTGGTCCGCTACGCGCTGCGACCGTTGCGCAGGGTCGCCGAGATCGCCGGCCAGGTCGCGGCGCTTCCACTGGAGGCGGCCGAGTACCGGATCACCGCGCGGGTCGACGATCGCGACACCGACCCGCAGACTGAGGTGGGGGTGGTCGGACACACGCTCAACCAGATGCTGGACAACATCGACTCCGCTCTGACCCAGCGCGCGGATTCAGACCGGCGCATGCGGGAGTTCCTCACCGACGCCAGCCACGAGTTGCGCACTCCGTTGGCCTCGATCCGCGGCTACGCCGAACTCACCCGGCAGGAAAGCGACCTGATACCGCCGATGACGGAGTACGCGCTGACCCGCATCGAGGCGGAGTCGACCAGGATGACGACGCTGGTGGGCGATCTGCTGCTGCTCTCCCGCCTGGACGAGGGGCAGGATCTGCAGGTCGAGGACGTCGATCTGGTCGATCTGGTGGCCGACGCGGTCAACGACGCCGCGGTCACCACGCCCGACCACCACTTCGTCACCGACCTGCCCGAGGAGGAGGTGTGGGTCCGCGGCGACCGGGTGCGGTTGCAGCAACTCGTCGCCAACCTGCTGTCGAACGCGGTCATGCACACACCGCCCGGTGTCACGGTGACGGCGGCGGTGGCCGCCGACTCAGAGTCGGCCGCCGAGCCCATGGTCTCGCTGAGTATCAGCGATGACGGCCCCGGCATCCCGGAGGCGATTCTGCCCAGTCTGTTCGGCCGATTCGTGCGGGCCGACAAGGCCCGTTCCCGCGAGATGGGCTCCAGCGGACTGGGTTTGGCGATCGTCGCCTCGATCGTCGACGCGCACGGTGGAACGGTCGTCGCCGATTCCCGGCCCGGGCACACCGTGTTCACGGTGCGGCTGCCCGCGGCCCCCGGTTTCTAGGCCCGGGAGAATTCTGAACAGTCCGGGGCGGGACCATTGCCCTGTTCGGCGTTTTCTCGCCGCCCGGGCCCTCGGCGGCGCTGTGGGCCACACGGGGCCACAACGTCGTTGATCCCGGCTTCCGACGCTGCAGACAGTGCCGCGGCGTCGCGACCCGGCATGGACAAGCGCACCCTCACCACGCGGGCCGGCGGGCGGCATTTGTAAACGATATGAGAAACGTGAATTTCAATTCGTGATTAATTACCGTGGAGTCATCAGGATCCACGAAGGAGACCCGAACTCCCGGTGAGCTTTCGACGCGGATCGAGCAGAACGAAAGGAACCGGCCATGACCCGCTCGCGGGACGCCATCCGTCGCTACGTCACACCGCTCCTCGCCGCCCCGCTCCTCGCTGCCGTCACCCTGGCTGCGGCGCCCGCGGCCGGGGCCGCGTCCAACCCGGTGGCGTGCCGAGAAAGCGGCAAGACGCAGATGTGCCAGAAGCAGGGTCACTCCTCGTTGCGTGCCCAACCCACGGTGAGAAACTCATCGCCCTGGCTGCCGGGGTACGGCTTCGGGCATCTGCCGCCGATACTCGCGCTCGACTGAGTCGGCGCGGGCGGCACGACGGAACATTTTCGTGAACGTCTCGGTTCGCGAACGCCTCAGCGAAGGGCCGAAGACGTGACGCTCGAGGCCCAGGGATCATCGCCCCGGATCGCACGCACGCGGCCGAGGCCGGCGGGCGGTAGTGGCACTCGCCGGGCTCGGCTGCTAAACACGCTGCTGGAGACCCGTAAAATGGCGGTAGTCCAAGGAGGTGCGCCAGATGGGAAGTGCCGACGACCGTCGCTTCGAGGTGCTGCGGGCCATCGTCGCCGACTTCGTCACCACCAAGGAGCCGATCGGGTCCAAGGCTCTGGTCGAGCGTCACAACCTCGGGGTTTCCAGTGCCACGGTGCGCAACGACATGGCGGTACTCGAGGCCGAGGGTTACATCGCCCAACCCCACACCAGTTCCGGGCGGGTGCCCACCGAGAAGGGCTACCGGGAGTTCGTCGACAGGATTCACGATGTCAAGCCGCTGTCGTCCCCGGAGCGTCGCGCGATTCTTTCCTTCCTGGATTCGGGGGTCGACCTCGATGACGTGCTTCGCCGCGCGGTGCGGTTGCTGGCCCAGTTGACCAGGCAGGTCGCCGTCGTGCAGTACCCGACGCTGTCGGCGTCGACGGTGCGCCGCCTGGAGGTAGTGGCGCTGACCCCGGCCCGGCTGCTGATGGTGGTCATCACCGACTCCGGCCGGGTGGACCAGCGCATCGTCGAACTCGGCGACACCATCGACGACCACCAGGTCGGCCAACTGCGCGACCTGCTCGGCCAGGCGCTGGAGGGCAAACGGCTGCCGGCCGCCTCCGTGGCGGTCGCCGACCTGGCCGGGCGGCTCAACTCGACCGGCGCGCTCGGCCACGCGGTCGGGCGCTCGGCGACGGTGCTGTTGGAGTCGCTGGTCGAGCACACCGAGGAACGGCTTCTGATGGGCGGGACCGCGAACCTCACTCGCAACACCGCCGATTTCGGCGGCTCGCTGCGCACGGTCCTCGAGGCGCTCGAGGAACAGGTCGTGGTTCTGCGTCTGCTGGCCGCCCAGCAGGAGGCCGGTAAGGTGACGGTGCGCATCGGCCACGAGACCGAAGCCGAGGAAATGCTCGGCACATCGGTGGTCACCACGACCTACGGCAGCTCGGGAACGGTCTACGGCGGCATGGGTGTGGTGGGTCCGACCCGGATGGACTACCCCGGGACAATGGCCAACGTCGCCGCGGTGGCGACGTACATCGGCGAGGTTCTCGGCCACCGCACCGGCTGACGACGGGCGTCGGCGGAAACTTTCGAGAAAGAAGCTCTGAGAAAGAGGTCAGGCGTGGCACGCGATTACTACGGGCTGCTCGGGGTGGGCCGGGACGCCGGCGATGCGGATATCAAACGGGCCTACCGCAGGTTGGCGCGTGAGTTGCATCCCGACGTCAATCCCGACGAGGAGGCCCAGCACCGGTTCAAGGAGATCAGCATCGCCTACGAGGTGCTGTCGGATCCGGAGAAGCGGCGCATCGTCGATCTCGGGGGTGACCCGCTGGCCAGCGCCGGCGCCGGCAACGGTTTCGGCGGCTTCGGTGGGCTCGGCGACGTGTTCGAGGCGTTCTTCGGCGGGGCAGGCGGCTCCCGCGGCCCGATCGGCCGGGTCCGCCCCGGTTCGGACTCCCTGCTGCGGATGCGGCTGACCCTGGCCGACTGCGCCACCGGGGTCACCAAACAGGTCACCGTCGACACCGCCGTGCTGTGCGAGCTGTGTCAGGGCAAGGGCACCCACGGCGACTCCAGGCCGGCGGTCTGCGACACCTGCGGTGGGCGCGGCGAGATCCAGAGTGTCCAGCGCTCGCTGCTCGGCCAGGTCATGACCTCGCGGGCCTGTCCGACCTGCGCCGGGGTGGGCGAGGTCATCCCGAATCCCTGCCACAGTTGCGGAGGGGACGGCCGGGTGCGGTCCCGCCGCGAGATCAGCGTCAAGATCCCGGCCGGGGTCGCCGACGGAATGCGGGTGCGACTGGCCGCCCAGGGCGAGGTGGGCCCCGGCGGCGGTCCGGCCGGCGACCTCTACGTCGAGGTTCACGAACAAAAGCACGAGATCTTCGTTCGCGACGGCGACGACCTGCACTGCACCGTCTGGGTGCCGATGGCCGACGCCGCGCTGGGCACCAACGTCACCGTCGAGGACATTCTCGACGGCTCAATCGAGATCACCGTTCTTCCCGGAACCCAACCGGGTGCGGTGACCACCCTGCGCGGCCGCGGAATGCCGCGGCTGCGTTCGGAGACGCGCGGCGATCTGCACGCCCACATCGAGGTCGCGGTGCCCACCAAGCTCGACGCCCGCACCCGGGAGCTGCTCAACGAGATCAAGAGCCGGTGCGGCGAGCAGGCCACGGTCAAATCGGCCGGCGCCGGCGCGACGCAGTCCGGCGGCGGGGGGCTCTTCAGCAGGCTGCGGGACACCTTCACCGGCCGCTGATGGCGGCCACGCTGTTCTACGCCGAGGCTCTCCCCGACGTCGGCGGCACCGCGGTGGTCGAGGGCGACGAGGGTTTCCACGCCGCGACCGTGCGCCGGCTGCGGCCAGGTGAGGCGCTGGTGCTCTCCGACGGCGTTGGTGAGCTGGCCGAGGCGGTGGTGCTCTCCGCCGACAAACGCACCCTGACCGCGCGCGTTGTGGCCCGCAGGACGGTGCCGCGTCCACACCCGGCGGTCACGGTGGTGCAGGCCATCCCCAAGTCCGAGCGCTCCGAACTGGCCGTGGAGCTGGCCACCGAGGCCGGTGCCGATGACGTCATCGCCTGGCAGGCCGAGCGCTGCGTGGCCCGCTGGGACGGCGAGCGCGCCGCAAAGGGTTTGCGGCGTTGGCGCGCCGTCGCGCGCTCGGCTGCCCGACAGTCCCGCCGGGCCTGGATCCCGTCCGTGGGCGGCCCGCTGTCCACCGACGGACTCTGCGACTACTTGGACGGGCGCACCGACGCCGTCGTGCTGGTGCTGCACGAATCGGCGCCCCGCCGGCTCGCCGACGTCCCGCTGGATCGGGCCGCCTCGATCGTGCTGGTGGTCGGGCCGGAGGGCGGGCTCAGCCAGGCCGAACTCGACGCGCTGTCCGGGGTCGGAGCGGTGCCGGTGGTGCTGGGCCCCACCGTGCTGCGCACCTCGACGGCGGCTGCCGTCGCCCTCGGGGCGTTGGGCGTGCTGACTCCGCGCTGGTGAGCCCCCTCCTCTGGGCGAGCAGACACAAAAGTCCCCGTTTCCCGGCGTGTCGGGGGTCTTTTGTGTCTGTTCGCGGGGAAACGTGCCGCGCTCGGGGAACCAGGCGGGGGGTAGAATCGCCGCAAATGCCACGGGAATCGAGCGCTGCCGCGCAGGTGCGCAGCAGTATGACTGTTCCGCCCGACCTGGCCATGGGCCTGCTGGGTTCCGCCGACGAAAACCTGCGCGCGCTGGAGGACGGTCTGTCGGCCGAGGTTCATGTGCGTGGCAACGCCGTGAACCTGTCCGGTTCGGTGGCCGACGTGGTCCTCGCCGAGCAGGTGATCTCCGAGCTCATCACGATCGTGGCCGGGGGCCAGGCACTCTCGCCGGATGCGGTGCGGCGCAGCATCGCGATGATGGCCGGCGGGGACAGAACCTCACCGGCGGAGGTGCTGACGCTGGACATCCTGTCCCGGCGCGGCAAGACCATTCGCCCCAAGACGCTGAACCAGAAACGCTATGTCGACGCCATCGACGCCAACACCATCGTGTTCGGCATCGGCCCGGCGGGCACCGGCAAGACCTACCTGGCCATGGCCAAGGCGGTTCAGGCCCTGCAGACCAAACAGGTCACCAGGATCATTCTGACCCGCCCGGCGGTGGAGGCCGGTGAGCGACTGGGGTTCCTGCCGGGAACGCTCAGCGAGAAGATCGACCCGTATCTGCGCCCGCTCTACGACGCCCTGCACGACATGATGGACGCCGAGGCCATCCCGAAGCTGTTGAGCGCGGGCGTGATCGAGGTGGCACCGCTGGCCTACATGCGGGGACGCAGCCTCAACGACTCCTTCATCATTCTCGACGAGGCCCAGAACACCACCGCCGAGCAGATGAAGATGTTCCTCACCCGGCTGGGTTTCGGCTCGAAAATCGTTGTCACCGGCGACATCACGCAGGTCGACCTGCCCGGCGGAGCCCAGTCCGGCCTGCGGGCGGTGATGGACATCCTCGACGGGATCGACGATATCCACTTCGCCGAGCTCACCAGCGCCGACGTCGTGCGCCACCGGCTGGTCTCGGAGATCGTCGATGCCTACCAAGCCCACGCAGAGGCTCACGCCAAAGCCAGTGAACGGTCCGGCCTCAATCGCGCCACGCGCCGGTCGCCGCGGCGGTAGGACGGACGGATCATGAGTATCGAGGTGTCCAACGAGTCCGGCGTGGACGTGTCCGAAGAGGAACTGATCAGCGTCGCGCGTTTCGCCCTGCGCAAGATGAACGTCAACCCCGCCGCCGAACTGTCGATGGTGTTGCTGGACCTGGCCGCGATGGCCGACCTGCACATGCGGTGGATGGATCTGCCCGGCCCCACCGACGTGATGAGCTTCCCGATGGACGAGCTCGAGCCGGGCGGGCGGCCCGACGCCCCCGAACCGGGGCCCTCGATGCTCGGTGACATCGTCCTGTGCCCGCAGTTCGCCGCCGAACAGGCGGCCGCCGCCGGCCACAGCCTGGGCCAGGAACTCGCGTTGCTGACGGTGCACGGGGTGCTGCACTTACTGGGCTACGACCATGCCGAGCCGGATGAGGAGAAAGAGATGTTCGCCCTACAGCGTCGGCTCCTCGAGGAATGGGTCGCCGCTCAGGTCGATGCCTACCACTCCGAGCGGCAGGCCGAAAAGGACCGGCGACTGCTCGACAAGTCGCGGTACTTCGACAGTTGACCGGACTGGCGCCGCTTGCCGGCGCGATCGCCCTCATCGTTCTCGGCGGCCTGTTCTCCGCCATCGACGCCGCCGTCAGCACTGTCTCGCTGGCGCGCGTCGAGGAACTGGTGCGCGAGGAGCGGCCCGGCGCGGTTCAGCTGGCCCGGGTGGTAGCCGAGCGGCCCCGCTACATCAATCTCGTTGTGCTGCTGCGCATCGCGTGCGAGGCCGCCGCCACCGTCCTGGTCGTCGCCTACTTGCACGACCGCTACAGCCTCAAGTGGGCGCTGTTCAGCGCCGCGGCGATCATGACCGTCGTCAGCTTCGTCGCCGTCGGCGTCGGCCCGCGCACCGTCGGCCGGCAGAACGCCTATTCGATCGCCCTGATGTCGGCTTTCGGACTGAGGGCCATCTCGGTGCTGCTGGCCCCGATCAGCCGACTGCTGATCCTGCTGGGCAACGCGCTGACCCCGGGCCGTGGGTTCCGCAACGGCCCGTTCGCCTCTGAGATCGAGTTGCGCGAGGTGGTCGACCTGGCCCAGCAGCGCGGCGTCGTCGCCGACGAGGAACGCAAGATGATCCAGTCGGTGTTCGAACTCGGCGACACCCCGGCACGCGAGGTGATGGTCCCGCGCACCGAGATGGTATGGATCGAGAGCGACAAGAGCGCCGCGCAGGCCACCTCGCTTGCGGTGCGCAGCGGGCACTCCCGCATCCCGGTGATCGGCGAGAACGTCGATGACGTCCTCGGCGTCGTCTACCTCAAGGACCTGGTCCGCAGAACCTATTACTCGGCCAGCGCCGCGCGCGACATCATCGTCGCCGAGGTGATGCGGCCGGCGGTGTTCATCCCGGACTCCAAACCGCTGGACGAACTGCTCAAGGAGATGCAGCGCGACCGCAACCACATGGCCCTGCTGGTCGACGAGTACGGCGCCACCGCTGGCCTGGTCACCATCGAGGACGTGCTCGAGGAGATCGTCGGCGAGATCGCCGACGAGTACGACACCGACGAGGTGGCTCCGGTCGAGGACCTCGGGGACAAGGTGTTCCGGGTCTCTGCGCGGCTGCCGATCGAGGATGTCGGGGAGCTGTACGACATCGAGTTCGAGGAGGACCTCGATATCGACACCGTCGGCGGCCTGCTCGCGCTGGAGCTGGGCCGGGTGCCGCTGCCCGGCGCCGAGGTGGTCTCCCACGGGTTGCGGCTGCGGGCCGAGGGTGACCGCGACCCTCGCGGCCGGGTGCGGATCGGCACAGTACTGGTGCGGCTTGTCGACCACGACGGACAGGAGCCCGGGTCATGACGGAATTCCGATCCGGGTTCGTCTGCCTGGTCGGCCGGCCCAACACCGGCAAGTCGACGCTGACCAACGCGCTGGTGGGCAGCAAGGTGGCGATCACCTCCAACCGTCCGCAGACCACCCGGCACACCATCCGCGGCATCGTGCATCACGAGGACTTCCAGATCGTGCTCGTCGACACCCCGGGGCTGCACCGTCCCCGCACCCTGCTGGGCAAACGGCTCAACGATCTGGTGCGCGACACCTACGGCGAGGTCGACGTGATCGGCTTGTGCATCCCCGCCGACGAGCCGATCGGCCCGGGTGACCGCTGGATTTACGAGCAGATCCGTGCGGTGGCCCCCAGAACCACCCTGGTGGTCGTCGTCACCAAGATCGACAAGGTGCCCAAGGATCGGGTGGCCGCGCAGCTGATGGCGGTCAACGAGCTGGTCGGCGAGCACGCGGCGGCAATCGTGCCGGTCTCGGCGGCCACCGGCGAACAGGTCGGTGTCCTGACCGGGGTGCTCGCCGACCAGATGGAGCCCGGCCCGGCGTTCTACCCGGACGGGGAGCTCACCGATGAGCCCGAAGAGGTGCTCATGGCCGAGCTCATTCGGGAGGCCGCACTGGAAGGTGTGCGCGATGAGCTGCCACACTCGCTGGCGGTGGTCATCGACGAGGTTTCGCTGCGCGAGGGCCGCACCGAGGAGCAGGGTGAGCTGATGGATGTCCACGCGTTGATCTACGTCGAGCGCGACAGCCAGAAGGGCATCGTGATCGGCAGGGGAGGGGCACGGCTCAAGCAGGTCGGCACCACCGCGCGGCGCCAGATCGAGAAGCTGCTGGGCACGAAGGTGTACCTGGACCTGCGGGTCAAGGTCGCCAAGAACTGGCAGCAGGACCCGAAACTGCTCGGCCGGCTGGGTTTCTAGGGTGTCAGTGCTAGGGGTTGTCCCGGCGCGGTGACAGACTGGGCCGATGCGGCTGTATCGGGACCGGGCGGTGGTGCTGCGCCAGCACAAGCTCGGCGAGGCCGACCGCATCGTCACCCTGCTCACTCGCGACCACGGGCTGGTCCGTGCGGTCGCCAAGGGGGTTCGCCGCACCCGCAGTAAATTCGGCTCCCGGCTGGAGCCGTTCGCCCATATCGACGTCCAGCTCCACCCGGGGCGCAACCTCGACATCGTCACCCAGGTGGTCTCCATCGACGCCTTCGCCACCGACATCGTCTGCGACTACGGCCGCTACACCTCCGCGTGCGCCGTCCTGGAAACCGCCGAACGGCTCGCCGGGGAGGAGCGCGCCCCGGCCCCGGCGCTGCACCGGCTCACCGTCGGGGCGCTGCGGGCGGTCGCCGACGGTGCCCGGCCCCGCGAGCTGGTGCTCGACGCCTATCTGCTGCGGGCCATGGGGATCGCCGGGTGGGCGCCCTCGCTGACCGAATGCGCTCGCTGTGCGGACCCCGGCCCGCACCGCGCCTTCCACATCGCCGCGGGCGGCAGCGTGTGCATGCACTGCCGCCCGTCCGGTTCGGTCACCCCGCCGCAGGCCGTCCTGGACCTGATGGCGGCGCTCTACGAGGGGGACTGGGCCGTCGCCGAGTCCTCTTCGCCGTCCCACCGTGGGCAGGCCAGCGGTCTGGTGGCCGCGCATCTGCAATGGCACCTGGAACGCCAACTGCGGACACTGCCGCTTGTCGAGCGGGTCAACGCTCAACCAACCGAACTCTTCAGGCAGGATGTCCCTCATGGCGATGGACCGGGTGGCCAGCTCCTGGCGGGGGGCTGAGCGCAGGCGCAGGGAGGCGTATCCGCAGCTTCCCCCGGCGCCCGAGGGCTACCCGATTTTTCCCGACACCTCGACCTGGCCGGTGGTCTTCCCGGAGTTGCCGGGTGCCCCGGACGGAGGTCCGCGGCGGCCGCCCCAGCATCCGTCCAAGGCCGCCCCACCGGCGATCCCGGCCGACCAGTTGCCCCGGCACGTGGCGATCGTCATGGACGGCAACGGTCGCTGGGCCACCCAGCGCGGGCTGAGCCGCACCGAGGGCCACAAGATGGGTGAGGCGGTTCTGATCGACATCACCTGTGGCGCAATCGAAATCGGCATCAAGCACCTGAGCGTGTACGCCTTCTCCACCGAGAACTGGCGGCGCAGCGCCGACGAGGTCCGCTTCCTCATGGGCTTCAACCGCGAAGTGGTCCGCCGGCGGCGGGAGAACCTGGACATCATGGGTGTCAACATGCGCTGGGTGGGATCCCGGGCGCGGATGTGGCGCAGCGTGATCAAGGAGTTCGACATCGCCGAGGCGATGACGGTCGACAACGACGTGATCACCGTCAACTATTGCGTGAACTACGGTGGCCGTGCCGAGATCGCCGAGGCTGCGCGCAACATCGCCCGGGAGGCCGCCGCGGGCCGGATCGACCCGGAACGGGTCAACGAGCGCACCATCAGCGAACATCTGCACCGTCCCGACATCCCGGATGTCGACCTGTTCATCAGGACCTCAGGGGAACAGCGGTCGAGCAATTTCATGCTCTGGCAGGCGGCCTACGCCGAGTTCGTCTTTCAGGACAAGCTGTGGCCGGACTACGACCGGCGGGACCTGTGGGCCGCCTGCGAGGAGTACGTGCACCGCAATCGCCGATTCGGTCGGGCCTGATGACCCTTCACGACGTCCTCGCGCCGGTCCTGCCGGTGGAACTGGATGCGGACGGGTCGCTGACGGTGCCCCACGAGGGCACCTTCGCCTCGCTGCGCACGGTGACGATCGCCGACGGTCTGGAGATGGTCTCGCTCACCCAGATGCTGGCCTGGGATCTGCCGTTGACCCCCGATCTGCGCGCCGCCGTCGCCGAGCAGGCACACACGACCATGCTGGGCACCGTCACGCTGGCCAATCGCGGTGAGGTGGCCGACGTGGTGCTGCGCTACAACTTCCCGGCCGGCGGATTGAGCGACGGCGCGCTGCAGACCCTGGTGATGCTGGTCCTGACCGCCGGCGCCGGGGTGCGCGAGGCCGTCACGGGTTAGGCCGGTCGGTCCCGTCAGGCCGATGTTCTCGCCCGGTGGCGCGCCCGCCCCGCGGTCGGCCGGCCACCGTTATCGGAAACCAAATCCAGTTGCGATTCCCCGGGCGATGACGCATGTCAAAGCCCGGCAAAGCGGTCGCCTAGGCTGGTGCGGTTCGGTCCGGAGCAGACATAGGAGTGCAACCCACCGTGGCGTCCGTCATTGATTCAATCGTCAACCTGGCAAAGCGCCGTGGTCTGGTCTACCAGTCCGGCGAGATCTACGGCGGCACCAAGTCGGCCTGGGACTACGGGCCGCTGGGCGTCGAGCTCAAGGAGAACATCAAGCGCCAGTGGTGGCAGTCGGTCGTGACGTCCCGAGACGATGTTGTCGGGCTGGACTCCTCGATCATCCTGCCGCGCGAGGTGTGGGTGGCCTCAGGTCACGTCGACGTTTTCAACGATCCGCTGGTTGAGTGCCTGCAATGCCACAAGCGCCACCGCCAGGACCACATGCAGGAAGCGCATGCCGAAAAGAAGGGCATCGCGGATCCCGAGTCGGTGGCGATGACCGAGATCGTCTGCCCGGACTGCGGAACCAAGGGCCAGTGGACCGAGCCGCGCGACTTCAACATGATGCTCAAGACCTATCTCGGGCCGATCGAAAGCGAGGAGGGGCTGCACTACCTGCGCCCGGAGACCGCGCAGGGCATCTTCGTCAACTTCGCCAACGTGGTCACCACCTCGCGCCGCAAGCCCCCGTTCGGCATCGGCCAGATCGGCA
>JAGQTQ010000032.1 GCA_020438905.1 Mycobacterium sp. | reverse complement strand
TGGTCCTCTAGATGTTCGGGTTGAAGGTCAGCAGCGTGTAGGTCCCGACCACCAGGACCAGGATCATCGACACCGCCAGCAGCGCGTTGAGCCAGAAGCGGGTGGAGTCCTTGCGGGTGTAGTCCGCGATGATCGTGCGCATGCCGTTGCCGCCGTGCAATTGGGCCAGCCACAGCATGGCAAGGTCCCAGATCTGCCAGAAGGGCGACGCCCAGCGCTGTGCGACGTAGTTGAAGTCGATGCGGTAGACGCCGTTCTGCCACATCAGGCCGATGAACAGGTGGCCGATCACCAGGAACACCAGCACTACGCCGGAGAACCGCATGAACAGCCAGGCGTACTTCTCGAAATTGGGCAGCCCGGTGGCCCGCCGCGGTGAGCGCGGGTTGTCCAGGCTCGCCGGACGGTCGTGGCTGCGCTCGCGGATCGGCGCGATCGGGCGGTTCACAGGAACCGCTCCGCCATGTGCATGCCGATCACGACGGTGGCCGGAACCATGACAAGCAGCCACACCGAGGCGACTGCCCACAGCATCTGGCGTTGATATCGCGGTCCTTTCCACCAGAAGTCGATCAGGATCACCCGCAGCCCGTTGAGGGCGTGGAACAGAACGCAGGCCACCAGACCGAGTTCCATCAGCCCGATGATCGGCGTCTTGTAGGTCGCGACCACCTCGTTGTAGGCCTGCGGGCTGACCCGAACCAGCGCGGTGTCCAGCACGTGCACGAACAGGAAGAAAAACACCGTCGCTCCGGTGATCCTGTGCAGTACCCATGACCACATACCCGGGTCGCCGCGGTAGAGAGTCCGCCGCCGCGTTCCGCTCATATCGCCCTCCAACGCCTCGCCGTCCAAAGCCTGCGGCTCAGAAGGACTCTAACGCTGATTGGGCGCGGATATGGGTGACGAGCGAATTACGGATTCGACCGCGCAGGTGAGGGGCACAATGAAAGCGATGACCACTCCGCTGACATTGGAGATGATCGGCCAGGCCCCCAAGGCCCTGTTGCACGATCACCTCGACGGTGGCCTGCGGCCGGCCACCGTCATCGACATCGCCGGCCAGGTCGGCTACGACGGTCTGCCCAGCACCGACGAGACCGAGCTCGCGGACTGGTTCCGGACTGCGGCGCACAGCGGGTCGCTGGTGCGCTACCTGGAACCGTTCGCCCACACCGTCGCGGTGATGCAGACACCGGAGGCGCTGCACCGGGTCGCATTCGAGTGCGTCGAGGATCTGGCGGCCGACAACGTCGTCTACGCAGAGGTGCGCTTCGCCCCGGAACTGCACATCGAGCGGGGGCTGTCGATGGGGCAGGTGATCGAGGCGGTGCTGGCCGGATTCGCCGACGGCGAGAAGGCCGCCGCGGCGGCGGGGCGCACCATCACGGTGCGATGCCTGGTCACCGCCATGCGCCATGCCGCGCGGTCGCGCGATATCGCCGAACTGGCCATTCAGTTCCGGGACGCCGGTGTGGTCGGTTTCGACATCGCCGGCGCGGAGGCCGGCTATCCGCCCTCGCGGCACCTCGACGCCTTCGAATACATGCGCGCCAACAACGCCCGGTTCACCATCCACGCCGGCGAGGCGTTCGGGCTGCCGTCCATTCACGAGGCGCTGGCGTTCTGCGGGGCCGACCGGTTGGGGCACGGCGTCCGCATCGTCGACGATATCGAACTGGGCGCCGACGGGACCGCGAAGCTCGGGCGGCTGGCGGCGATTCTGCGTGACAAGCGGATCCCGCTGGAGATGTGCCCGAGTTCGAATGTGCAGACCGGTGCGGTGAACAGCATCGACAAGCATCCCTTCGGGCTGTTGGCGCGGTTGCGGTTCCGGGTCACGGTCAACACCGACAACCGCTTGATGAGCGACACCACGATGAGCCGGGAGATGGCCCTGCTGGCGCAGACCTTCGGCTTCGGCTGGAGCGACCTGGAGCGATTCACCATCAATGCGATGAAGTCGGCCTTCATTCACTTCGATGAGCGGCTGGCGATCATCGACGAGGTGATCAAGCCGCGGTACGCGGTACTGGTCGGCTGAGCATCAGAACGGCGGCGGCTCGTCGCCGGGACTCGGCGGCGGGCAGGCGGTGAACATAGCGGCATTGCCGGCCCGGCGGCCTCGCCGGTTGGCGGCCCGCTCCGCGGCGATGCGGTGGGCGCGGTTCTGCGACCGGCTGCGCGAGGTCGTCCGCAGCGGAACGGCCGAGGTATCCGGCCGCTGTCTGGGCCGGGCAGCCGGCGGTTCGGCGGTCGGGGACGACAGCGTGGGGAACAGCAGCGCACTGCCCGGCAGCGTCACATAGGTCTTGCCATCGGGCAGATCCCAGATCACCGTGCCGTCGGCGAGCTGGCGGTCGTGCCAGCCCCAGAACGTTTTCAAAACATGGTGAGTTCTGCAGAGCGCCTTGATGTTCGAGGCCGTGGTCGGCCCGCCCTGTTGGTAGGGCACCGTGTGGTCGAGGTCGCATTCGGTGGCCGGGCGGTCGCACCCCGGTGCACGGCAGGTGAGATCACGGGCCCGCACGAAGTCCGCCAGGGCGCGCGAGGGCCGGTAGTGCGGCTCGGCCGGGGTGTGCCCCGGGTGCAAGAGTGGGCGCAGCCGCGCCTCCGCGGCGATCTCGCGCAGCAGCTCCGCCGGGATCAGGGTATCGGCGCCGAGCAGATAGGCCGGTGTGTCGGAGCGCCCGTCGAGGGTGGCCTGCTCGGCCAGCACCGTGACGACCACCGCCGAGGCGACCGCTGCGGTGGCCGGGCACTGCGGGTCACTGCAGCGGCACATCAACCGCTCGGCCCCGCCGGCAAGGGCGCCCAGGGCGTCCGCGCGGCGCTGGCTGCTGGTGCGCGGATCGGCCGGGCAGACCGTGGCGGCCAACGCGTCGAGTTTCTTGTCGAGCAGACGGGCGTCGGTGGCGAAGAGCCGGCCCGAGATGTCCGCGGTGCCGTCGGCGGACTCCCACACGGTGACGTCGCGGTCGCGGGCCCGCTCCCGGGCACGCCGGACGGCGTCGCGGTCTACCTGATGGACCAGTCGGTCGATTTCCCGGGCCATCGCGCCGCGCGTCATCGACGGCCAGCGCGCGGCCCGGGCGGCGATCAGGCGGTCGATCTGTTCGGCCGCATCCGGGTCGTCCACCAGTCCGGTGCGGAAGACGATCACCCGGTACAGGTCGAGGTCGATATCGCCGGCCTCGAAGACTGCGGCGACGGCGGGCAGCCGTCGCATGGCCAGCCCGTAGTTCAGGGTGCTGCCGGCCTTGCTCAGACTGATGCACAGCGCCGCGGCGATCTCGGCCCCGGCCGCCGCCCAGGTGTCGACGGCCCAGTCGGCGGCCTCCCCGCGTTCGGCGCGGCGCATCTCGAACAACTCCGCGGCGAGCCGTAGCCGCTTGGCCGCCGCCTGGTTCTCCCGGCGGCGGGCAGCGCTCAGATCCCCCAGCAGGGAGCGCGACGCCGGGGTTTCGGGCGGCTCCCAGCGGTCGTGAACCCTCTTATCGAACATGTGTTCGATACTGCCACCGGGGTGTGACAAGTCCGGCGAGGGCCTCCCAGGGCTACTCCCGGCGCAGCCGGGACTCCACGAACCGCTCGAGTTCCTCCCACTGCGCCACGGCCTGCGGGGAGGACGCGGCGGGGGTGCCGTCGGGGTTGAGCACCGCGGAAACCAGCTGGCCGAGGTCGTTGTCGGCGGCCAGAAGCCGCTCGACGGTGTCGTCCTCGGAGTAGTCCCCGAGGTCGCGGATGAACTCCACGGCCAGTTCCAACTGGTCGCGGTCGACGGAATCCGGACCGTCGGCGATGTCGTCGACCAGTCCGCTGAGCACGTAGACGTTGTCGTCGGTGACGTCCACGGCCAGCGAGCCGTCGGTGGCCGCGGTCCGGATGTCGTCGTAGGTGCTCAGGCTGGCCAGATCGTGGTCGTGCTCATCGGCGAGGTAGCGGGCCAGGGCGCGCTCGGATCCGAACACGCTGATGCGGCCGTTGCGGCCCAGGAAGATCGGCTTGTCGTCGAAGTAGCACCGCAGTGTGTAGAGCGTGCCGCCGCTGGTCATCAGCCGGACCGGGTCGATGCCGACGTGTTCCCAGAATCGGGTGTCGCCGCCGAGCACCACCGCGGCGGTGTGACCGCGCCCGGACGTGCCCTCGTCGGCGTCCTGGTCGGTGCCCTCGCCCTCCTCCTCGGTGGGCGCGGCGATGGCGCCCTCGTCCTCGGTCTCGTCGAACGGTTCGTCGAGTTCGGCGGCCGCGGCGGCGGCGGCGGTCTCGTCGACCGCCGGGGTGGTCAGGATCTCGTCGATCGCCGAGATCACCCCGTCCCAGCCGCGGGCCACGGTCTCACCGATGGCGTTCCACCGCTTGCGTCCGGCACGGCCGCTGAACTGGTCCATACCGCCCATGAGCAGGCCGAGGTTGGGATTGCCGTTGAAGAACCGGGTGACCGTCGGCAGCTCGCACACCGACCCGATCGAGGAAACCACCGCCAGGGTGTTGGCCAGCGCGTTGACCGCTTCCTCGTTGGGCTTGCCGGCCAGCAGCTCGTCCACGCCGACCAGGTCGGCCTGGCGGTTCTCCGCGGGCTGCAGCCGGTGGGCGTTGGTCTTGGTCAACCGCTCCCAGGCAGGGTGGTCGGTCAGGTCGTTGTCGGTGTCGGTCCGTACGAACGCGGCCAGGTCGGCCACCGACTCGAAGGCGAAGATGTCCTCGCCCTTGCCGAGGAACGCCTGCCATTCGTCGCCGGCGTCACGCCAGCCGGGAGCCCACAACGTGTAGAGGTCGCCCCCGGACACCCCGAGGCGGATCGGTACCAGCTCTGCAGACATGCCGGACAGCCTAACGACATACAGTCTGTGCCCATGGATGTGCATGTCGTCGACCACCCGCTGGCCGCTGCCAGGCTGGCCACCCTGCGTGACGAGCGCACCGACAACGCCGGGTTCCGGCGCGCGCTGTGCGACCTCACCCACATGCTGGTCTACGAGGCCACCCGGGACGCGCCCAGCGAGCAGATCAGCGTGCGCACCCCGCTGTCCGACACCATCGGCAGCCGGCTGGCCAACCCGCCGCTGCTGGTCCCGGTGCTGCGGGCCGGCCTGGGCATGGTCGACCAGGCGCATTCGCTCATCCCGGAGGCAAGGGTGGGTTTCGTCGGCGTCGCCCGCGACGAGAGCGCCCACAAACCGGTTCCGTATCTGGAGTCGCTGCCGGCAGACCTGCGGACCCAGCCGGTCATGGTGCTCGATCCCATGCTGGCCACCGGCGGCTCGATGGTCTACACCCTCGAGTTGCTGACCGGCCGCGGCGCCCGTGACATCACGGTGGTGTGCGTGGTGTGCGCGCCCGAGGGGGTGGCGGCACTGGAGAAGGCCGCCCCCCAGGTGCGGCTGTTCACGGCGGCGATCGACGACGGGCTCAACGACGACGCCTACATCGTGCCCGGCCTCGGCGACGCCGGCGACCGGCAGTTCGGGCCGCGCTAGAGCCCGGCGATCGCTAGAGTCCGGCGATCACCGCAGAGAGCAGCGCGCCGAGATCGGCGGCCGACTCGCGTCCGGCGGCCAGCACCTCGTCGTGGCTCAGCGGCTCGCCGGTCATTCCGGCCGCCAGGTTGGTCACCAGGGACACCCCGAGTACCTCCGCGCCGAGGGCGCGTGCGGCGATCGTCTCGTGCACGGTGGACATGCCGACCAGATCGGCGCCGAGGGTGCGCAGCATCCTGATCTCGGCGGGGGTTTCGTACTGCGGTCCGGGCATCGCGGCGTACACGCCCTCGGCCAGCGTCGGGTCGACGTCGCGGGCCAGTGCGCGCAGCCGCGGCGAGTAGGCGTCGACGAGGTCGACGAACTGCGCGCCCACCAGCGGGGAACGCGCGGTCAGGTTCAGGTGGTCGCTGATCAGCACCGGCCGGCCGACCCGGTAGTCGGGCCGCAGCCCGCCGGCGGCGTTGGTCAGCACGACGACCCCGGCGCCGGCGGCGCAGGCCGTGCGGACCGGATGCACGACCCGGGACAGACCGTGGCCCTCGTAGGCGTGGATCCGGCCGAGGAACACCAGAACCCGATGACGCCCGGAGGTGAGCGAGAGCGCCACGCCGCCGTGGCCCTGGGCGCTGGGCGCGGTGAAGCCGGGAAGTTCGGCCATCGGGATCTCGGCGACGGGCTCGCCGAGTGCCGAGACGGCCGACGCCCAGCCGGAGCCGAGCACGACGGCGACGTCATGGCGTTCGGCGCCGGCGCGCTCGGCGATCACCGCGGCCGCTAACGCGGCGTCTGGACCGGCGTCTGGACTCACAGCCGGTGAGCCTAACGCCGGTGACATACTTGCCCGATGCCCCTCGCCGACATCGCGGAGTCGTGGCTGGCCGGCCACTACGACGATCTCGTCGCCTGGCGCCGGCACATCCACCGCCACCCCGAGTTGGGCCGGCAGGAGTTCGCGACGACGCAATTCGTGGCCGACCGACTCGTCGAGGCGGGGCTCAACCCCAAGGTGTTACCCGACGGGACCGGTCTGACCTGCGACTTTGGGCCCGACTATGCGCCGAGGATCGCACTGCGCGCCGATATGGACGCGCTGCCCATGACCGAGCGAACCGGTGCGCCCTACGCCTCCACCGTCCCCGGGGTGGCGCATGCCTGTGGGCACGACGCCCACACCGCGATGCTGCTGGGCGCGGCGACCGCGTTGGCGTCGGCGCCGGAACTTCCGCTGGGAGTCCGGCTGATCTTCCAGCCCGCCGAGGAGTTGATGCCCGGCGGCGCCCTGGACGCGATCGCGGCCGGCGCCCTGGCCGGGGTGTCGCGGATCTTCGCGCTGCACTGCGATCCCCGCCTGGCCGTGGGCCGGGTCGCCATCACGCCCGGGCCGATCACCTCCGCGGCCGATTCGGTCGAGATCACCCTGCACTCGGCGGGCGGGCACACCTCCCGGCCGCACCTGACCTCCGACCTGGTGTACGGCATGGGAACCGTCATCACCGGACTGCCCGGTGTGCTGTCCCGGCGCATCGACCCGCGGCACAGCACCGTGATGGTGTGGGGGGCCGCCAACGCCGGGGTGGCGGCCAACGCCATCCCGCAGATCGGCACCCTGGCGGGGACCGTGCGGACCGCCAGCCGGGAGGCCTGGCTGGAGATGGAAAACCTTGTCCAGGAGACGATCTCGGGTCTGCTCGCCCCGCTGGGCATCGAGCATTCGCTGCAGTACCGGCGCGGTGTCCCGCCGGTGGTCAACGAGGAACGCTGCACGCAGATCATGACCCACGCCATCGAGGCGGTCGGACCTGAGGCGCTGGCCGACACCCGTCAGTCCGGCGGTGGGGAGGACTTCTCCTGGTACCTGGAGCAGGTGCCCGGGGCGATGGCCCGACTCGGCGTGTGGGACGGCCGCGGCGAACAACTCGACCTGCACCAGCCCAACTTCGACCTCGACGAGCGGGCGCTGGCGATCGGGGTGCGGGTCCTGGTCAACATCATCGAACAATCGGTGGCCTTCGAATGAAACTCCTGGTGACCGGCGGAGCCGGGTATGTGGGCAGCGTGTGCGCGAAAGTGCTTGCCGAACAGGGGCATCAGGTGGTGGTCGTCGACGATCTGTCCACCGGTTCCGCCGACGGAATCCCGGACGGTGTGGAGTTCGTCGACGGCGACATGGTCGATGTCGCCCGGCGTCTGCTGCCCGGCGGCTCCTTCGACGGCGTGCTGCACTTCGCCGCCAAGTCCCTGGTGGGGGAGTCGGTCGAGAAACCGGAGAAGTACTGGTACGGCAACGTGGTCAAGACGCTGGATCTGCTGGAGGTCATCCGCGACTCGGGAACCCCACGGCTGATCTTCTCCTCGACGGCGTCCACCTACGGTCAGCCGGAGTCGGTGCCCATCACCGAGGACGCCCCCACCATGCCGACCAACCCCTACGGTGCGACGAAACTGGCGATCGACCACGCGATCACCTCCTATGCCAACGCCTACGGCCTGGCCGCGACCAGCCTGCGCTACTTCAACGTCGCGGGCGCCTACGCCGGACTGGGCGAACGGCATGCCGTCGAAACCCATCTGATCCCGCTGGTTCTGCAGGTCGCCGCCGGCCGGCGTGAAGAGATCCTGGTCTACGGCGACGACTGGCCAACCCCCGACGGCACCTGCATCCGGGACTACATCCACATCCGCGACCTGGCCGACGCGCACCTGCTGGCACTGCAGCACGCCCGGCCCGGCGTGCACCGGATCTACAACCTGGGCAATGGAACCGGGTTCAGCGTGCGGGAGGTCATCGACTCCTGCCGACGGGTCACCGGGCATCCGATTCCCGCGCGTGACGTCGAGCGCAGGGCCGGTGACCCGGCGGTGCTGATCGCGTCCAGCGATCGTGCGATGGCCGAGCTGGGCTGGCGGCCCAGTAGAACCGGTATCGACGAGATCGTCTCCGACGCCTGGGAGTTCACCCGGTCCCACAGTTAGCGCCCCTGCCCGATGCGCGACCGTGCGTGTCGGTACCTCGACGCGCCGCGACAGCGAGCAGTTGGCGCACCGTCGTCATCCACAGCCCTGCGGTAGGTGACTGTCGCGCTGGCCAAGCCCGGGTCAGCATCACCGTGTGAATGCCGAACTTGCCGAGATTTTCCAGCGTCAGGGCGGGGTTGCGACGACGGGTCAGGTGCTGTCCGTCGTCAGCCGCCGTCATCTCCAGCTGCTGCTGGAATCGACTGCGGTGGAGCGCGTCTGGCGGGGTGTCCTGAGCTGGGGAACCGCCGATGACGAGCGTCGGCTGAAAGGCCTGGACCTGGCGGTCGGCGAGATGGTCCCGATCTGCCTGGGAACAGCCGCCCGCGCTTATGGCTTCGACACCGAGGAGGGCGCCGATCTGCACGTGCTCAATCCTGTTCGGCACCAGTTGCGCCCCTGCGACGGACTCGTCGTGCACCGGCGGGACGGCGCACCGCTGACCGCGGTCGGTGGCCGGC
>JAGQTQ010000150.1 GCA_020438905.1 Mycobacterium sp. | reverse complement strand
CAGTATGGCCCGAGGAGGGAAACGACCGGTGCGGGCCATGAGCTGTCTGAGAGGCACGCCGCGGTTCGAGCGGGCCGCGAACTCCGATCAGCGAGTTCGCCAACGTTTCCAGACCGCGTGCCCGGTGGCGCGCACCTTGTCGTCGTATCGCAGCTCCGCGTCGCAGACGATCTCGGCTTCAGTGGACGTGATCATGAAGGCCCGGAGTTCGACCGCGCTGCCCAGCGGGCTCGGGCGGTGATAGCGGACGTCGATGCCGGCCGTCACGAAGGGGACAACGGCGCCCGGGTAAGGCTCCCATCCCTGCAGCGCGGCCTCGTTGAGAACGGCGGCGGCGGTGTGGCAGTCGAGGACGGTGGCGATGATGCCGCCGTTGAGGAAACCCATTCCGTTGTCGTGCTCCGGCCACGGAACGAACGTCGCGGTGACGCAACCCTCTCCGAGGTAGCTCTTGAGGCGCAGCCCGCGAGGGTTTGCCGGTCCGCAACCGAAGCAGGTCATGTTCGGAAAGAGCCGGTCCTGAATCGATAGCGCGTCCACAAACATCAGTATCGCCGCGCTGGGACGGTCCGAGAGCGCCCGACTGTCGGTTGGCTCACACCGGCAATCCGGGTGGCAGGTGGCTCCGAATGGACCATAACGATCGAGAGGAGCAACCCGTGGCGTCAACAGGTGCGAACGGCGGCCCGACGAGTGTCATCGCCGCGGTTCGGGGGGCGTTGCCCCCGAACCGGTACAGCCAGTCCGAGATCACCGAGGTGCTGATCCAGCTGCCCCAGTTCGCTCCGCACGCGGATCTGCTGCGGCGATTCCATCAGACCGCCAAGGTCGACCATCGCCACCTCGTGCTGCCGCTGGAGCAGTACCCGGGGCTGAGCGACTTCGGGTACACGAACTCGGTGTTCATCGACCAGGCCGTCGAGCTCGGGGCGGCCGCCGTGTCGGCCGCGTTGGAGGACGCGGGCTTGCGCCCCGAGGACGTCGACGCGGTCATCTCGACGACGGTCACCGGCATCGCGGTTCCGACGCTGGAGGCACGGATCGCCGGGCAGCTCGGCATGCGCCCCGACGTGCGACGCGTCCCGCTGTTCGGCTTGGGGTGCGTGGCCGGCGCTGCCGGAACAGCCCGTTTACACGACTATCTGCGCGGCAACCCCAACGGGGTGGCGGTGCTGGTGTCGGCCGAACTGTGCTCGCTCAACTTCGGCGCCCTCGGGGCGGATATCGCCGGGCTGGTGGGGACCGCGCTCTTCGCCGACGGCGCGGCGGCGGTGGTCGCCGTCGGAGAGCGCCGGGCGGAGAAACTGGGCATCACCGGGCCGCGGATCATCGACTCCGCCAGCCGGCTGTACCCGGACTCGCTGCGCACCATGGGATGGGATGTCGGCGCCTCCGGGTTCCAGCTCGTGCTGTCCCCGGAGGTGCCCGACATGATCACCCGCTACCTGCGTGACGATATGAGCGGCTTCCTCGGCGGCCACGGCCTCGAGATCGACGACATCGGTGTGTGGGTCAGCCACCCGGGCGGCCCGAAGGTGATCGAGGCAATCACCGAAAGCCTCTCGCTGCCCGCCGACGCCCTGGAGCTCACCTGGCGCTCGCTGGCCGAGATCGGCAACGTCTCCTCGTCGTCGGTGCTGCACATCCTGCGCGACACGATGGACAAGCGCCCCGCGGACGGATCGCCCGCGGTGATGATGGCCATGGGTCCCGGGTTCTGCTCGGAACTGCTGCTCATGCAGTGGCAGTGAGGGCCGATCCGATGACCTGGTATCTGTTTCTCCTGTTCGCGGTCGGCGTCGAGCGGCTGGCCGAACTGGTTCTGGCACAACGGAATCTCGCGTGGAGCCGGGCCCGCGGCGGCGTCGAGATCGGCGCGGGTCACTATCCGGTGATGGTCGCTCTGCATCTGGCCCTGCTGGTCGGCTGCGTGGTGGAAGTCGCCGTCATGCACCGCCCGTTCATCCCCGTGCTGGGGTGGTCGATGCTGGCCCTGGTGATCGCGGCCCAAGTGCTGCGCTGGTGGTGCATCACCACCCTGGGCCGGCAGTGGAACACCCGCGTCGTCGTGATCCCCGGCGCGCCCCGTATCGACGGCGGACCCTACCGCTGGTTCTCGCACCCGAATTACGTCGCCGTCGCGATTGAAGGGTTCGCACTGCCCCTGGTCCACTCCGCATGGGTGACCGCACTGGCGTTCACCACCCTCAACGCGGCTCTGCTGAGCACCCGCGTATCCGTCGAGAACTCAGCGTTAGCGAGGCTGTCATGAACGATCTGCTGGTCGCCGGCGCCGGACCGGCGGGGCTGGCCACGGCCATCCACGCCGCCCGCGCCGGACTTTCGGTCACCGTGGTGGACCGCCGCCCCGGACCCATCGACAAGGCGTGCGGGGAAGGGCTGATGCCGCACACGCTGCGGCACCTCGACGCCCTCGGAATCACCCCGCACGGTATGCCTTTTCGCGGCATCACCTACCTTGACCGGACCCGGCGCGTGGAGGCCCGCTTCCCGGGCGCCGCCGGCCGCGGGGTGCGGCGCACCGTGCTGTCGGAAGCTCTGCACGACGCTGCCGCGACCGCGGGAGTCCGGATCGTCAAGGGCGACATCGGCGACATCGAGCAGGACGCGAACGGCGTGCGCTGCGGCGGCTTCGAAGCGCGGTACCTGGCCGCTGCCGACGGCCTGCACTCGCCGATCCGTCGTCAACTCGGGCTGGACCGGCCGACCAACGGTCCTCGCCGCTGGGGCATCCGCCGGCACTTCCAGATCGCCCCGTGGACCGACACCGTCGAGGTCTACTGGGCCGAGCACACCGAGGCCTACGTCACCCCGGTGGCCGATGACTGCGTCGGAGTGGCCATCCTGACGTCCCGGCAGGGCAAGTTCGACGATCACTTAAGTGAATTCCCCGCTCTCGCAGCGCGACTCGCCGGGGCCCAAGGCGGTCCGGCCCGGGCAGCGGGGCCGTTGCGGCAGCGTGCCTCCAGCCAGCACCACGGCAGGGTCATGCTGGTCGGTGACGCCGCCGGATACGTCGACGCCCTTACCGGCGAGGGGCTGGGCATCGCACTGGGGTGCGCCGAGCTGGTGGTCAGCGCCGTCCTCGACGACGACCCGGCGGGCTACACCCGGCAGTGGCGCCGCATGTCACGCCGGTATCGACTGCTCACGTCGGCACTGCTGGCAGCCGGCAACTCGCCGGCGCGGTCCATGATCGTCCCGGCCGCAACCACTCTGCCGGGAGTCTTCAACCAGGCAGTCAAACTGTTGGCGCAGTAAGCAGAACGCCGACTGCTGACACCACCCGCCGGCTCTCGAATTGCGGCACACCGGTCGGCGCCGTTCCAGCGGCCGCTGGTGAATGGGCAGAAGTGGTGCCGATCCTGACCGACTACAGCGGTCCGCGGCGGGCACCGGACTGTGACGAGGGGATCCCGGTTCCGGCCTGGGTGCGGGCCATGTCCGGACGGGCGGTCGACCACCGCGTACAACTCCTGCCGCGGGTGTGTTGGCATGATTGACGCATGACCGGAGAGGACCCGGGCGTGAGCGACGAAGCCCCAGGTGAGGCGAAAAAGCGAAAGTCTTGGATTCTCGCTGTGGTCGTCGTCGCGGGGTTGATCGCGGCTGTCGTGCTGGTTCTGGTTTCTGGTCGGGGACAGACACCTCAACCACCAGCGGCCGGCGCCGCGCCCACAAGCGAACCGACCTCAGCTCGGATGGTTACGACGCCGCCGACATCGCCCACCACCATTGTTGAGCTGTCCAATGACCCTGAAGGTTGGGTAGGCGTAATCAGCCCATCGGGCGAAGGCTGTTGGGTCCAAGCCGCATCGGTCAGTTGCAGCACGCCCACCGGGGAGTTCAACTTCCCAACCCCGATGCCGGACGAGAATCATCACTCGGGTGGAGGACACCCAACCAACATCTTCACGATCCGCGCGGACGGCGATGGGGTTTGGACTCTTGGAAACCTGGGTCTCGTCGGCGACAACGTCGTCACTCTGGTCTACGGGATCACCTACCGCGCACATGGATGGACCATCGAACCCGCACGCGAAGGCCTGACGTTCACCAATGACAAGACCGGACGTGGAATGTTTTTCAGTATCGACCGTGTGGAACCGTTTTAGCCTCGATCGGGTTTATCGCTGATTTGGTGTAAGTGGTTTCAACCGCCCACGGCGTGGGGCAGAAGGAATCACTGCAATGACGAAGACACTCAAGGGCGTGGATGCCCAGGTGCAAGTGCCGGCTGCGCTACGAGGAGTTCGCCGAGAAGTGGGGCACAAGCCCTACCCGCCGATCAAGCGGTTGTGAGACAACGCCTGGGAGGAGTTCATACTTCAGTTGTCATACGAGTCGGTGACGACCGATACGAGAGCAGGATTCCCCGGGGTTCTCGGATCGGCTGATGACGCTGCTGCCGGTGGCGTGGCGCTGACCGTTGGCCGCGCTACCGAGACGCCTGGCACACACCCGCGGTTACATCGGTCCGGCCCGACAGCACCGGGCTGTCGGATATCGCGGATAGCCTCGGCCCCGAGGTGAATTTCTGGGAGGGGGTTGCGATGTCAGGCGGCATTTCGCTTCAACGACTGACCGGTGGGTCCCGAGTCAGCCTGATCGCCGGGATCGCGCTGTTGCTGTTCGGTGTGGTCGGCGGTTCCTGGCTGGTGGCCGCAGTCGGGCTGGCATTGCTGATCGGCGCCGGGGTCACCTGGTACTCGGCACACCGATCGACCGACGCCCTGGAACAGCCGTGGGCATTCCCACCCGACTACCGCACCCAGGCCGAAGCCCTGGCACGACCGATCGACCCCACACCGCAGCGTCTGCTTCCCCCCGATGAGAAGTCGGCGATGATCGCCCGGGTCGAGACCACCGGCGAGGGGTTGTCGCGGCTGATTGCCGAGAAGCCCCCCGCGTGGCCGTGGGCGGTGTTCACCTCGGTGCTGGTTCAGCGCCGCAACGCCGTCCAGGCGCGGTTGCGGCACGTCGTCTCCGGCTACCAACCCCATCCCGGTCTGCCGGCGCTGTCCGGCGCGGCCTACTCCCAGCTCGGTCACCATGTTCTGAGAACGATCATCGACACCGTCGAGCAGCTAGAGGGATTCATGCTGAGCCCCGCCTTCACGGGGACCTTGGGAACCGACGAGGACACCGCCGACGCCGACGCGACGGCCGGTCTGGCCCACCGGCTGATGGATTACCACCAGATCTTTCTCAACGAGGCCGAAACCTGCCTGCAGACCCCGGTGCAACCGGAGGCCCGGGTGTTCGTCCAGGATCTGGGCGCACTGGCCCTGGCCCCGCTGGTCGGGTTCGACCAATTCATCCTCACCATGTGTTCCCGGATCGGCGAGGCCCAAGATCTGCTGCCCTACACCAGCACCGGTGATGTGATCGGACTCGACGAGGTGAACCTGACCATGGCCGCGCCGGACGGCCTCCTTGATCGTTTCGAGGCCCACGTCGAGCGATTCAACGAATAGGCGGACTCAGGTGATCGACGGCGGCACCATGACTGCCGGGGAGCTTCTTTCGACCGGCGCAGGTTGC
>JAGQTQ010000149.1 GCA_020438905.1 Mycobacterium sp. | reverse complement strand
CGTTTCCGCCGGCGCCGCCGTTGCCGCCATTACCGCCGGTGCCGCCGTTGCCCCACAGCGCGAGCAGGGCGGCGTTTCCGCCGGCGCCGCCGTTGCCGCCGGTTCCGGTGCCGACCCCGTTACCGCCGTTACCGCCGGTGGCGCCGTTGTTCAGGATCATGACGACGCCGGCGTTTCCGGCGTTGCCGCCGGCCCCGCCGTTGCCGCCGCCGATACCGGCGTTGCCGCCGGCACCGCCGTCGCCGCCGCGGCTGTTGAACAGCCAGGAACGGCCGCCGGTCCCGCCGGCCCCGCCGTCGCCGCCGCGGATGTTGCCCGCGCCGCCGGCCCCACCGTGACCGCCGCGGGAGAACAGCGCGAAGTAGCCGGTGTTGCCGCCGGCGCCGCCGGCCCCGCCGGTCACCCCGGCGGTGACCGCCACCGCCCCGGTCCCGCCGTTTCCGCCGTTGCCCAGGAACAATCCGCCGGTTCCGCCGTTACCGCCGGCGCCGCCGTTGATGCCGGCGCCGCCGTTGCCGCCGTTGCCGCCGTTGCCGAACCAGCCCGCCGAGCCGCCGTTGCCGCCATTGAAGCCGGCGCCGCCGTTGCCGAACAGCCCGGCGTTGCCGCCGTTGCAGGCGGTGCCTGCGGTGCAGGTGGCCGCGGTGTAGCTATAGCCGTTGCCCAGAAGGATGCCTGCGTTCGGGTTGTCCGCGGTGCCGCTGCCGATGAAGAACCGGATGAAATCGGCAATCGGATTCGAAGCCACCGCCGAGGTCGCCGAGGCGCCCGGCGATACCACCGCCACACCACCAACAGGCTCACCCGTTGAGACCGCCGCCGCCGCACCCGGCGTCGTCGAGCCCTTCGACAAATCCCGGCGAGCAAACCCGGCGACCGCCCACATCAGGGGCGCCGCCGCCGGGGCGTCGCCGCCGCCGGCGCCCAACCACGACAACAAGCCAGCGCCCAACCCGCTCACCGTGTTCGACGCGGCCGCGGTCTGCTCAGGCACGGCAGTCATCGCCGGTGCGGAGCCCGCCGCTGCGGCCAATGAATGGGTGGTCGCACGGACCACCGTCGGGGAGTCGTTGCCGGTCGCGGCGGAGGGCGCGGTGTCGACGACGATGTCGGTCAAGGCATTGGAGGTGCCCTGCGGGTTGGCTGCGGGGACCTCGACGGGTTCGTGGGAGCCGACCCGCTCGGGACGGAGCGAGCGCGAACCGTCCGAGTCGGCCGTCGGCACGGTCGGGGCAGAGTCGGAAGCGCCGCGCGTGGTGTCCGCCGGCGAGTGGCCGGCAGAGGTTTCCGGCTCGGTGGCGACCGGGACGTCGGGGACGGAGAGGGTCTCGGCGCCGGTGGCGGCAGGGGACTCCTCATCGGCGCCGGCGTTGCTCTTGGATGTCGATTGAGAACCCCGCGAGCCGCGCGCGGCTGCGGGACGGAGCTTGGAGCGTGGGGTTCCGTTGGACGCCGAATCCGAGGAGCTAGAGCCCGATGAGCCCGCCGAGCCGGTGGTGTCGGCGCCGGCGAGTGCCGGTGCGGTGACCGCGGCCCCGATTCCCAGCGCGACCGCGAGTGCACCCACCCGGCCGACGTAGCGGGCCGAGCCGCTGCTCAGCTCCGAGGCCGCCCGCGTGCGGGTGCCGACTTCGATCGGCCGGAGGTTCGCCGAGCCGCGGCGCCGGCGGCCTGCCGCGAAGATTCGGCTGCCACCGTTGGGCCGGAACGAGTCTGCTGAAGTCATACGGAATCCTTGCGCCAAGTGCGCAGGCCTTGTCCCGCGCCCGTGCGGCAGTATGCCATGAGAAAAACGTCGGGAATCCTCAATTACGGCAAACTTCTCGAATTAGCTGGCCGGTATCGTTCTCGCCGTTTCGAAAGAACATCATGGGTGTGGCCGCAAACATCGGTGTGTCGTCCCCGGCGTGTCGTTCAGTCCGCCGCGAAGCCGCAGTTCTCCGCTCTGCCGGTGTTAAGGCCAGCTGCCGCCGAACAGAGTTGAGATGCCGGATTTGGAAACTTGGCGAAATGCGGCGGAAGCGGCTGGAGTGAGGGTGCCGCCCGGCCGCGCCGGCATCGGGGCCTGATCAGGCAAATCTGCGTGTGCGTCGCGACGGGCCCGGCTCAGAAGACGCTGTAGCCCCCGTCGATCACCAGCGTCTGGCCGGTGACGTAACCCGATCCCGGCCCGGCCAGCCACACCGCCAGTGCCTCGTAGTCATCGGGTGCACCCCAGCGCCGCAACGGCACCCGAGGCAGGATCTTGGCCTGGGCGGCGGGGGAGGACAGCAGGTCCTCGGTCATGGCCGCCTGTGTCCAGCCCGGCACGATCGCGTTGACCCGGACGCCGTCGCGGGCGAGTTCCACGGCAAGGCCGCGGGCCATGGCGGTCAGCGCCGCCTTGGCTGCCGCGTAGTGGGTCGAGAACGGCAGGCCCTCGCTCATCGACACGCTGCTGGTGAAGACGATCGAACCGGTGCCGCGGGCCTTCATTTGCCCGGCGGCGGCGCGCACGGTGAAGAACTGCCCGTCGAGGTTGACCGACATCACCCGCCGCCACTCCTCGGTGGACATCTGGTCGATGGGCGCCGACCGGCCGGGCACCCCGGCGTTGGCGAACAGCGAATCGATGTGGCCGAACCTCTCCAGGGTCTGCGCCATCCCCGCCGCGACGGCGTCCTCGTCTGCCACATCGACACCGAAGGCCGCCACCTCCGCCCCCGAACCGTCACTTCTCAGTGCGGCGACGGCGGCATCGTTGTTGGCGCGGTTGGTGCCCCAGATGGCCACCGCGGCACCGGCGTTGTGCAGTCCCCGGGCCATTCCCAGTCCGATCCCGCTGTTGCCGCCGGTGACCAGCGCCACGTGTCCGGTCAGGTCATGCCAGGAGGTCATGGCCGTCCTTCCTTGTCAGATCATGTCTTTCGCGGTAAGCCAGCGCATGATCGGCCAGCCGACGAAAACCTGTAGCCAGGTGGTGAGGATCCGGTAGAGCAGCACCGAGGGAACACCGACCGCGGCCGGAACTCCGAACGCGGCCAGTCCGCCGATGAGCGCGGCTTCCACCGCTCCCACGCCGCCGGGTGTCGGGGCGGCCGAGGCCAAGGTGCCGCCGACCATGGTCACCACCGTGACGGTGACGAAGGTGGCATTCCCGCCGAACGCCTCGACGCTGGCCCACAGTGTGAGTGCGGCGCCCAGAGTGGTTACCGCACAACCCAAAACGATGATCGCGAAGCGTTTGGGTTCGCGGACCAATTCGACCAGGTCGCTGCCGACCTCGGTGATCTTGGGCCGGACGGCGGTCTCCAGCCAGTGCCGCAGCTTCGGCACGAAAAGGAACGCGCCCACGGCGCCGAGGGCGAGACCGCCGATCAGATAGAGCAGGGTGACCTTCGGGACGAAGTGCGACAGGTCGGTCGCGGCGCCGGCGGCGACGCTGAAGAAGATCAGCAGCGCGATATGGGTGATCACCTGCACCGCCTGCTGCACGGCCACCGCCGCGGTGGCGCGGACGGTTCCCAGTCCGGCCTTCTGCAGGAACCGGGTGCTCAGCGCCAGCCCGCCCACTCCGGCCGGTGTGGTGGTCGCGGCGAAGGTGTTCGCGAACTGCAGGACCACCAGATGCCGGAAGGAGACCACTTCGCCTGCGCACGCCCAAAGACCTGCCGCGGCACCGACATACGTCGACGCAGAGACCGCCAGGCCGAGCAGGGCCCACCACCAGTTGGCGGTGCGGAGTTCGTTGAAGAAGGCCGGCACGGTGCTGATGAACGGGTAGGCGACGTAGACCAGTGCGACCAGCAGCACCAACTGGATGACCTGCTTGCGGGTGAACCGCGTGATGGTCTCGGTCTGGATCGCCTGAGCCCCGGTCTGCAGCTTGACCTCGTCGCGGGCGCCGGCCAGCACGGCCTTGGGGTCGCTCATGCTCTTGAGGATGCGGGGCGGCATCGCGGCTCTGGTGAGCCGGCGCGAGGCGTCGAGCACCTTGGTGGTGCCCAGCACGTCGATGGCGGCCCGCACGGCGTCCCGGGCGCCGAACCGGTCGGCGGTGGTGGCCAGCAGTTGGGCGACGTCGGCCTGCAACTGTTCCTCGGAGGCTCCGTACTCGGAATTCCCGAAGCCGCCGAACGCCGCCCGGCCGGCAGCGACGGTGATCTCGCTCGACCGAAGGTCACCATGCGATATCTGGTGACGGTGCAGCACGCCCAGTGACTCCCAGACCGCCGAGACCACCTGGTCGTCGGCGGCCTCGGCCAGGGGGGTACCGCTGGGCTGGGTGTGGGCGAACACCGTCCAGCCCCGCTCAAGGGTGGCCAGGCTCAAGGTCTCGGTGTTGGCGACACCAAGGTCACCGACGGCGATGACCATCAGAGCGCGATGCTCTACCGCGCGGTGCAAAGAGGCCTGCAGCGGCCCGGTCTCCTTGTCGCGCAGCACCAGCCAGCGCCAGAACTGCCGCAGTGCCCCGCCGCTGCGCTGGTTGGGTCCGTACAGTTCGACGACGGCGTCGCGGCCGGTCTCGTCGGTGGCCGACAATTCCAGGGGGCCGTGTCCGGCGGGGCGCACGACCTTCAGCGCGTGGGTGACGAAGCCGCGGCGTGCCAGCGCCCGGACCGCGCCGTCGAGGGGAACCTCCAGCGCCGGCGTGCCGACCACCAGCACCACCAGGGCCCCGACGAACCAGCCCACCGCCAGGCCGAGCAGGGACCTGGCCGGCACCACAGCGCTGACCACCAGGTGGATCGGAACGAACGCCAGTAGCAGCGCCCACCACCAGCGTCGCCACCGGGCCGGCAGCCAGGGGCCGGAGACCGTCAGCACCGCCGCGAGCATCGCGATCCACCGGGGATCGTCGAGGAACTGGGACAGCATCGTCGACAGGCGCTCGGAGAGGTCCAGATGCCAGCGCGGCGCGGCAACACCTTCCCCGGTGATCGACAGCGACAGCACCGCGATGAAACCGGCGGCCCCGTAGGCGCCCAACAGCTTCCACTGCCGGCCGGCGATGAGTCCGATGAGGATCACGAACGGCAGCGCGACGATCGCGATGCCGTAGGCCAGGTACACCAGGTTGGACTGGGTGGGGGTCAGGACGCCGACGATGCGCGAGATGGACGTCTCCAGCCCGACCCAGTCGCTACGGGTGATCAGCGAACTGAAAATCACGATGACCAGGAACACCGTGGCCAGTGCGAGCCGGAAGATGTCGGTGGTGCGCTGGGTCAGCGGCAGCAGCAGGTCACCGGAAACGGTGACCTCGCGTCCATCGACTCGCACGATTGAGAACCTACGTCAGAGGCCCCGCCGGGATCAGCCGGGCGGTAGGGGTGTCTCGGGAAGGGCTGTCTCCGGGAGGGGGATCAGGATCGGGCCGCCGAACTCATCCAGCTCGGTCTGCCCGAGCAGGGCGCCCGTGAGGGCCCCATCCTGATACATCTCGTGCAGCCGGCGCAGGAAGGCGATCCGTCCGGTTCCCGGGTCCTCCGGGGTGGGACCGATGCCCGCGGCGGGCGTGCCCTCGCCCGGCGCGGCGGGCACGGCGTTCAGTGCCACCAGGTAGCCGGGATCGAAGGCGTTGAGGTTGGGGACGGTCGCCCCGGCGGGACTGCCCGGAGGTGCGGGGGCGGGGTTCTGGCCCAGCAGCAGGTTGATGCCGTAGGCCGACAGGTCGGGCAGGCCGAACGGGCCGTCCGTGGCGCTACCCGCCTGGGCCAGCGGGTTGCCGATCCCCGAGGCCGGCGGTGCGGGATCGGTCGTTACCGGTGGGGCGGGTTCGGGCTCGGCGGGGGCAAGATCGGGTTCGGCGGCGGCGGGGGCCGCCCAGACCAGGCCACCGGCCAACAGGCCGGCGGCCAGCGGCCACCACCGCACCGAAGATCCCATTGACCCCAGACCTTATTTGCAGAGCCCGAGAAGCGTCGCGGTGGTCTCGTCGGCCGCCGCGAGTCGGGCGGCCTGCTCCGGGTCGTTGTTGTTCATCCCGGCCAGGTAGTACTGCGCGATCGTCTGCAGCTGGTCGGCGAAGGTGGTCAGCGGTTCGGCCAACTCCGGCGGCGTGTTGGACGGCACGGTGTCCCGCAGATACGCGGCGCCGCCGGCCATCGCCAGCCGTGCGTTGGCGGCAACCGCGTCCTGGGCGGCCGGCTCCGGCCCGAGGTCTTTGCGGGACTGCAGTGCCACGCCTTTGCTGACGAGGAAGAACGCGTTGCAGGCCGTAGCCTTCGGGTCGGCTGCGGCGCGATTGCCCGGGGGCTCAGGAGCGGGCTTGAGCAGCGCCCACGCTGCGGCGACCGTCGCGAGCAGGGAGACCACCATCGCGATCGAGGCCATCCAGCGCGCCGGGCCCGGACGGGCGGGTGCGGGTTCGCCAGGGTAGGGCAGAGGTTGGGACATGGCGACGATGCTACGCGTAACCTGGACGGTGGAAAGAGGGGCGATCATGACTAGCCGATGGCAAACCCTGCTTCGCGTAGCCGGTTGCGGGGCGCTGGCGGCGGGGGCGGTCTGGCTGGCCCCCGCAACCGCCGCACAGGACTGCGCCCCCGGCTTCGAGCGCAACCCCTACACCCCGGAATGCCTGGCGCCGGTTAACACCCCCACCATCAACGGGGTTCCGTGTGTGCCCAGCAATCTCGGGCTGTGTTCGTCGTTCCTACAGAACCAGCAGCCTGCGCGGGTGCCCCGGACCTCGGTGGGTTAGGTGTGCGACACCGTCTTATTGAGCAGCCGCTGAACCCAGTTCGGTGAGACCTGCGCGAGGCCGGTGAACATCTTGGTCTGCCGCCCGACCGGGTAGTGCACCTTGGGCAACCGGGTCCGGCCGGGATGGGTTGCCGAAAAGATCTCCTCGGCGACATCCTGCGCGCTCAGGTGCACGCCCAGCGTCTTGGAACTGGCGGTCTCGAGTCCGTCGACCATCGCGGTGGCGACGAACAGCGGCCACATCGCGATGACCCGGATGTCGTGGCGGCGCCACTCCAGTTCCAGGGCCTCGGTCAGGCCGCGGACGGCGAACTTGGTGGCCGAGTAGGTGGCCAGTTCGGGCTGGCCGTAGATGGCTGAGGCGGAGCAGAGGTTGACGACCTGCGCGCCCCGGGTGTCCCGAAGGTAGGGAAACGCGGTGTGCATCCCGGCCATGGTGCCGTAGACGTTGATGTCGACCATGCGCCGCTGTGCGGCCAGTCCGATGTCCTCGAAGCGTCCGGAGCTGAGCACCCCGGCATTGTTGACCAGGATGTTCAGCCGCCGCGATTCGCCGGTGAAGGCCTTGAGTTGTTCGGCCCAGTCGGCCGCCTCGCTGACGTCGAGTCGCCCGATCGCCACCTCGCCGCCCAGCGCGGTGATCTCCTCGCGCAGCGCGGCCAGCCCCGCCAGGTCGATGTCGTAGGCGCCCACCCGGTAGCCGCGCCGCGCGAAGGCCACCGCGGTGGCCCGGCCGATCCCGGCGGCGGCCCCGGAGATGAAGATCGTCGGTGTGGCCTCAGACATGGTTCCTGTCTACCCGCTGAAGTCCCTGCCGGCGATACCAGTCGATGAGATCCGGGCGGTCGATCGCGCGGGGGTCCAGCGAGACGTCGGTGTGCCCGGCCAGGATCGCGGTCACCGGGACCTCAAGCTTCTTGCCGGTGCGGGTGTGTGGGATTCCGGGGGCCGCGATGACGTCATCGGGCACGTGCCGCGGCGAGAGCCGGGTGCGGATCTGCGACCGGATGGTGTCGATGAGCGCGTCGTCGAGATGGCGGCCCTCGGCCAGCGTGACGAACAGCGGCATCCAGTACTTCCCGCCGGGCTCGTCGACGCCCAGCACAAAGGCCTCGGTCACCTCCTCGAGGCCCTCCACCACCTCGTAGATGTCCGCCGACCCCATCCTGATGCCGTTGCGGTTCAGCGTCGCGTCGCTGCGGCCGTGGATGATCAGCGAACCCCGATCGGTCAGGGTCACCCAGTCGCCGTGGCGCCACACGTCCGGCGCCGGACCGTCGGCCCATTCGTGGTCGAAATAGGCCGCGCGGTAACGGGATCCGTCCGGGTCGTTCCAGAATCGGACCGGCATGGACGGCATCGGGGTGGTGATCACCATCTCACCGACCCGGCCCACCAGGGACTCCCGCTCCGGTGACCAGCTGCGCAGGTCCACACCCAGGTAACGGGTGGCCAACTCGCCCGGCCTGGCCTCCACACCGGTGGTGCCGCCGGCGAAGGCGGTCACCACATCGGTCCCCCCACTGATCGAGCTCACCTCGACGTTCTCGCCCACCTCGGCCTTGACCCATTCGAACAGGTCGGCCGGCAGCGGGGAACCGGTGCTGCCCAGCGCTCTCAACCGGCTCAGGTCGTGCTGGGCGCCGGGATGCAGCCCGGCCTTGCGGGAGGCCAGCAGATGTCCCGGGCTGGTGCCGAAGAAGCTGACGCCCTCGGTGTCGAGCAGTTGCCAGAGCCGGTCGGCGTCGGGGTACATCGGGTGGCCGCTGTAGCCGACGATCGTCGCCCCGCACAGCAGCCCGGCCAGCCGGAAGTTCCACATCATCCAGCTCAGTGCGGTGTGCCAGAAGAAGACGTCGTCGCCGCCGAGGTCGGCGTGCAGGACCGCGGCCTTGAGGTGTTCGAGTAGCACGCCGCCGTGACCGTGCGCGATGCCCTTGGGCCGGCCGGTGGTTCCGGAGGTGAACAGCACCCACAGCGGATGGTCGAACGGCACGGGTGTGACGACGGGATCCACCGGGTCGGCCACGAGGCGGCGGTAGGACTCACCGTCGAGCATCACCAGGTGCGGGGGAGTTGCCTCGTTCCCGGCTGTCGCGCCGAGCAGGCGCAGCAGTTCGCCCGTGTCGTCGCTCTTGTCGATCCACCGGCCACCGAAGCGATACCCCTCGGCGCTGAACAGCACCTTCGGGTTGAGCTGCCCCAGCCGCCCCGCCGCCCCCTCGGGGGCGTAGTCCTGCCCGCAGGCCGACCACACCGCCCCGACCGCCGCGGTCGCCAGGAAGGCCACCGCCGCCTCGGCGATATCGGGCAGGTAGGCCACGACACCGTCGCCGGGGCCGACGCCGAGGCGGCGCAACTCCGCGGCCACCGCACCGACGCGCCCCGGCAGATCCGGCCAGTCGATCTGGGTTCGGGTGCCGTCCTCGTCGATGCCGATCACGGCCGCCCCCCGGCGCTGCGAGTGACGCAGCACCTGGTCGACGTAGTTGAGGGTGACTCCCGGGAACCAACGGGCCCCGGGCATGGTGGCCTCGGCGAGCACCCCGGCGTCCCCCGGCGCCGGTGCGTGCGCGGCGCGGATGTCGAAGAACTCCCACACCGCCCGCCAGAAACCGGCCGGCTCCTGCACCGACCACTGCCACAGCCCGGGATAGGAGTCTCCCTCGGGCGCCCCGTGCCGCTCGGCCGCCAGCTGTGCGAACCGGCGCCATTGAGGCTCGGTCATTCGACACTCCTTGCCGTCATACGAATTCGACACCGGTCATCTTGATCTGTCCGCCCTCGCGCACAAGGTTGAGCACCACCCGCCAGAGTCGGGGCTGCTGCTGATCCTCGGGTGCACCCTTGCCCTCCCGGCGGGACGTCGCCGAGACCAGCACGACGGCGGAGTCCCCGGTCACGGACTCCACGGCTGCATCGTTGACCGTGGCCCGGGTGATCACCTTCTCGTCCTGGAGTGCCTTGACGAAATCGTCTGCGCTGTCGGCGAAGTTGTCCCGGAACCTGCCGGTGGAGCCGTCCAGGACACGTCGGACGCTGTCCTGGGCCGTGGCGTAGTCGATGGCCATCAGGTTGATGACACTCTGCCGCGCCGCGGCGGCGAACTCGGCGGCGCGCCGGTGCTCGGCGGTTGCCTCTTGATGCTGCCAGAGCATCCAGCCCGTCGTCGCCAACAGTGCGACGGTGAGCAGGGCTGCGATGCCGGCCGCGACGGTCCGTCGCCGGAACGTCCCCGGTACGCCGAGAGTTGCTGTGGGCGTGGGGGTTTTGGCCTGGGTATCTGTTTCGGCCTGCGCATCTTCTGCTGATTCGTCCCCGGGCGTCTGCTCGGCCGCGGGCGCGAGTTCGTCGTCGGTGTGCTCGGTCACCGGACCTCCCTTTCTGGTCGCGCCGGCCCGGAATCTTTCCCGACCGCCGGACCGGGGGGAAGCCCGTATGCGACAGTTGGCCAGTGCGATCGACCGTAGTCGTTGCCGTCGCGCTGATCGCCTCGGGACTCGCCGCTCCGGTGCCCGCGCTCGCCGGAGAATGTGACGACGCCTTCTGCACACCGGGGATCCGGCCCGGGGTGGTGCTCGGGGCCCCGTGTTCGGACACCGGCTTCTACGTCTTCGGCACGACATCCTGGGGCCGGTTGGTGTTCTGCGGATCGCCGCGACGCTACGAGCCGCGCTATTTCCGGTCGCCACCCATGATGGGCGTCAAGGAACTCGGTGGCAGTTGCGCCGGTTATGAGAACTCCGTCGCCCAGGCGCCGGACGGGCTGTTTTTGACCTGCTCTTTCGAGAGCAACCGTCCTGTCTGGGTACGTGGCGACGCCTGAACCGCTCACCAGCGTCGCCTATCACCAATGTCGTAGGGAGCACAGGGCGCCCCGGTCCCCGGATTCGGTCACCATCACCGTTCCGTCGACGGCCAGGGTGCAGTGGAAGTTCGGCGGGTCGGGGGACCGGCCGGAGGTGGCGACCACCATGGCCCAGAACTGCGGGTCGGCCAGTTTCACGGTGAGTACCCAGGGGCGGTCGGGGCCCAGATCGGCCCGGGTTTTCGGGCTGAACTCGTAGGGGTTGTGGCTGTAGTCGGCGTAGCTGGGCGGATCGGTGTCGCGGTAGTAGATGTCGGCGAAGAACGGGGTGTCGGTGTACACCGTGTAGGTGACGTCGTGCAGAACCTGTTCACCGGGTTCGGCCTGCGCAGCGGCCCCCGACGTGAGGCCTGCGCCCAGGCCCGCCAGAACCAGGGAAATACCGATTCGGGCGGTCCGCATGCTTGAAGAGTTTTGCAGACGGCGGGCACTACGATCGGGGCTTTGCGAGGTGCGGGAGGTGCTCTGGCGGTGACGGCCCGCGACGACGATTCGGGCGACGGCCCGGCCGACCCCGCGGAGGCGCAGGAGTCCGCTGCTGGTCGGTTCCGCCGGCGTTGGTCGCCGCGGTTCGCGGTGCCGGCGGTGGGTGCGTTGCTGACCGGTGCCGCGCTGAGCGTCACGGCGCTGATGATCGTGGAACACACCGGAGCCGCCGCGCGGCGCGCGCAGGACAGCGCCTCGGTTGAGGCGGCGCGCAACGGCGTGATCGCCTTGCTGTCGATCGACCACAGCCGCGCCCGCGAGGATGTGCAGCGGGTGCTGGATCTGTCGACGGGGTCGTTTCACGACGACTTCGCCAGGGATGCCGAGGATTTCGTGCGGACCGCCGTCGACGCGCAGGCGGTCACCCAAGGGTCGGTCGCGGCCGCGGCGCTGGAGTCGATCCGCGACGACGAGGGGGTTGTGCTGGTGGCGGCGAGTTCCAAGGTGACCAACGCCGGCGGCGCCCGCGCCGATCCCCGGCCGTGGCGGATGAGTGTGACGGTGACCCGGGAGGGCGATACATGGAAGATGTCGGATGTGGAGTTCGTGCCGTGAGCACCGGTGAGACCCCGGACGAGACCGTCACCGTGACCGAACCGGAGGTCCCGGCCGCCGCAGGCCCGTCCCGGCGGGGGCCGAGCTGGTTCGGCGGGAGGTTCCTGGCGGTGGCCGCGGCGGCGCTGTTGCTGGCTTCGGCGGTCGCCGCCGCATCGGTCTACTGGTGGGTGTACCGGCCGGACCGGCTCACCGATGACGCTGCCCAACAGCGGGTCGTCGCTGCGGCCAAAGCCGGTACCGAGGCGCTGCTGACCTACTCCCCGGAGAACCTCGATGCCGATCTGGCCGAGGCCAGATCCCACCTGACCGAGCCTTTCCTGAGCTATTACAGCGATTTCACCGCGACAGTGGTCTCGCCCGCCGCCCGGGACAAGGGGGTCAAGACCGAGGCCAACGTCGCGCGCGCCGGCGTCTCCCAGATCCGGCCCGGGCGGGCCGAGGTGCTGGTCTTCGTCAACCAGGTCACCACCAGCAAGGACCGGCCGACTCCCGCGCTGGCCACCAGCAGCGTGCTGGTGAGTTTGGTCAATGCCGACGGCCGCTGGCTGATCTCGGATTTCAAGCCGATCTAGAAGTCCCCACAGTTGGGGACTTACGTCTCTGTCGCGGGCCCACCACGCTCGGCCACAGTGGTCCGAAGATGGCGGTGACGGCGAGGCTGGATGACGAGGGACTGGCAAGATGAGCGCGGATTTCCCTGACGTTGACACCATGCGCGCCGTCCTGACCTTGGCGACCAAGGCGCCGTCGGTGCACAACTCGCAGCCCTGGCACTGGCGGGTGGGCTCCGACAGCCTGCAGTTGCTCGCCGACCCCAGCCGGCACCTGCCGCGCACCGACCCCGACCGGCGCAACCTGGTGCTCAGCTGCGGGGCGGCGTTGCACCACTGCACCGTCGCTCTGGCCGCGATGGGCTGGCGTTCAAAGGTTCACCGGATGCCGGACCCGGCCGACCTCAACCACCTGGCGACCATCGAGGCGTTCAGCCAGCCCCCGGGCGAACTGGATGTGACGCTGGCTGCGGCGATCGCCCGGCGTCGCACCGATCGCCGGACCTACGGCTCCGGGCCGGTGGCGTGGGGCGACATCGCCCTGATGGGCGCGCGGGCGGCCCGGGCCGGGGTGATGCTGCGTCAGATCGACATGATTCCCCGGCTCAAGGACCTCGTCGCGGACTCGGTGGCCCTGCACAGTGCGGACACTGCATACCTCAGTGAGCTCGCCGCCTGGAGTGGCCGGGCCCCAGGTGCGGTGGCTGGGATCCCGGCCCTCAACATCCCCGATCCCGACCCGCGGGCGCCGATCCCGGGCCGGATGTTCGCCGGATCGGCGTTGGACCAGCCGCCGCAGAGCGCGGCCGGGGAGGACAGCGGGCTGATGGTGGCCCTCGGTACCGAGACCGACGACGACCTGGCCCGTCTTCGGGCCGGTGAGGCCACCAGCCTGGTGCTGCTGTCGGCCACAGCGATGGGTCTGGCCACCTGCCCGGTGACCGAGCCGCTGGAGATTCCCGACACCCGGGAGGCCGTGCGCACCGACGTGTTCGGCACCAGCGGTTATCCGCAGATGCTGCTGCGGATGGGATGGGCGCCGGCCGACGCCGAACCGCTGCCGGAGACTCCGCGCCGCCCGCTGCCGGAGGTCGCGAACTGGCTGCTCGACGGTGCCTTCGTCGTCGGGGCCGATGTGGGGAGCCCGACCGGTTAGCGCTGCGAGAACCGGTGTTTCGTTCGGATTGACAGCCATGTCAGTTGACATTTCCAGCGCCGATCGTGTGCTCATGCTGTGGCCCCATGGTTCGTCAAGCCAGGGCAGCCGAGACGCGGCGGGAAATCCTTGACACCGCTGTCGAACTGTTCGGTCAGTGCAGGTATGGGCGGGACTGGCGAAGGTCATCGAGATGAGGTTCCGGTTGGGTGTGCTACCAGGCCGCAACCGCTGATACTGGGTCGCCGCCGACCTCGAGCACACGGTGGATCGGCAGAGCCCGAAAGGATCCACCAGTAGGCAATTTCTGGAACTGGGTGGCGCCAACGATCTCGCATTGACGCCCGAGGCGCTGAAGTCGGCGATCGACTATGTCCGCGCCGGGGGGCAGGCAACCTCCGGCGGCGATCCGATCTTCAGCCTCGTCCAGAATCGGGCGGCGTGCGAGAGCGCCGGCACCTGCACGGGCACCTATCAGCGCTTCGAATTTTTCACCGACCCGAAGGTTCCCTACGGCGTGCCGTTGAAGACGTACATGTTCGGCGCCCGAGATGCCACCGACGCCGTCCCGCCGTCGCTCTCCGTCCGCTACGACCTGGGTATCGCGTCCTACGGCTATCTTTTCATCCCCGACGGCACGTGGCAGCAGGTCGATCCCACCTACTACTCGCTCGGGTTCATGCTGGCCAAGACGACCGGCCCATCGATCAATCTGAACCTGCCGCTCAACGACGAGGCGGACGGGTTGTTCTCCCTCGACGTCGCATCGACATCGTTGGGCGAATTGTCCTATGAGGTGCCGACTCCGGTCGGGGTGTTCGGGGTGGAGGGCACCGTCAGCCTCGGCCTCCGGGCATCCTTGGAACTGCAGGCGGGCTTCGGTGACCTGGACTGGACGAAGCAGAAGCTGACCGTCAGCTACTACGACACCCAGGGCACCCTCTACACCTACAACACCGCCGGGCGCGAAGGGTTCGGCAAGACCGACGTGGCGCTCCCCAAGGAACTTGCCTACCCAGGCGGAGACGTCATCAAGAACCTGACCCTCGGGCCCACCATCAACCCGTCGGTCAACGTGGCGTGGGGTCTCTACAAGGACTTCCCGGTCGTCGGAGAGCTCTCGTTCCTCAAGATCGCGCTTGGCTACGAGAACCCCGTCACCCTGAACATCGGCCTTGACAACAAGGGCAACCCGACGTTGACAGGATCGGTGTCCGGCAACTTCGCCGCGGAAGCCTCCATCTTCGGGTCATTCGTGAACTTTCTGACCTGGAAGTACTCGAACGCGATTTACAAGGAGACCATTGATCTCGGCAGCCTCGCCTAGCGACACCATGGGTCCGGGAAGTCCAGCTACTCGAACCGCAGCGAGGTCCCCGGCGTCAGGGTCTGCACCCGGCCCCGGCACTCCACCTCGATCGGCGGATGGTCGGCGGGGTCCACGCTGATCTCCGCGCTGCGCCCGACCACGGTCAGGTGCAGCCGGTATCCGCGGTAGTAGATCGGCATCCGAAGGGCACCAAGGCTTTCCGGCCACATCGGGTTGAGGATCAGCCGGTCCGAACGGGTCTCCAGGCCGGTGAAACACCGCTGCAGCAGGTCGATGCTTCCGGCCATCGCGGCGATGTGAATGCCCTCGGCAGTGGTGCCGCCCTGAATGTCGGCCACGTCGGAGGCCAGCACCTGCTGGAAGTAGCGCATCGCGCGGGCGCGGTCGCCGCGGGCCAGCACCCAGGCATGCACCACGCCGCTCAGCGTCGATCCGTGCGAGGTCCGGTGCAGGTAGTAGTCCACGGTCTTGGGGATCTGTTCGGGGGTGAACCGGTATCCCATGCGGGCGAACAACTCCCGCAACTCCTCGGCGGAGAGCAGATAGAACAGCATCAGCACGTCGGCCTGTTTGGAGGCTTTGTACCGGTTGACGCTGTCGTTCTGGGCCTCCATGATCCGGTCGAGGCGCTGGATGTTGCCGTACTTCTCGCGCAGACCGTGCCAGTCCAGTTCGGCTAGGTCGTCATAGCCCTCGAACTGGCTGATCACCTCGCAACCGCGTTCGGCTGCAGTGGGATCGGGGCAGTGGAACGGCACGTACATCCGCCGGCTCACCTCGTCCCAGCGGTCCAGTTCGCGGCCCTGGATGCCCAGTGTCTCCATCAGGTCCAGCCGGTTGCGCAGCGGCAGCGCGTCGAGGGCGTCCAGGGCGCGCACGATCGCCCACACCGCCATCACGTTGGTGTAGGCGTTGTTGTCGACGCCGTCGTACGGTCGGTCGGGGTAGCCGGAATGGAACTCGTCGGGTCCGATCACGCCGCGAATCACGTACCGGCCCTTGGCTTCGTCGAACTCGGCGCGGCTCACCCAGAACCGGGCGATCTCGGCCAGCAGTTCGGCACCGTTCTCGATGAGGTAGCGCAGGTCGCCGGTCACCTGGTAGTACTGCCACGCGTTGTAGGCCACGGCGATGCCGATGTGATGCGCCAAGGCGCTGGCGTCGGGATTCCACCGGCCGGAGTTCGGGTTCAGGTGCAGCTTCTGGCTTTCCTCGCGGCCGTCGCTTCCGGACTGCCACGGGAACATCGCCCCGGCATACCCGGCCTCCAGCGCCGCACGGCGCGCTTCGGGGAGCCGGCGGAACCGGTAGCGCAGCAGTGAGCGGGTGGTCGACGGCGAGCGCAGGTTGAGCACCGGGAACACGAACAACTCGTCCCAGAAGATGTGGCCGCGGTAGGCCTCGCCGTGCAGGCCCCGTGCGGGCAGACCGGCGTCGAGATCCTCGGCGCGGTTGGGCACTGTCTGCAACAGCTGCAGCATGTGCAACCGGACTACCCGCAGGGCGTCGGGGTTGTCCTCGAAGGCGATGTCGAACCGCTCCCACAGATGCGCCCATTCCCGGATGTGCCCGTCGCGCAGTTCGCCGTAACGGCCGAGGTGGGACAGCAGGCGCCGGGCGGCGTCGCCGGGCTCGGAAATCGCATGGTCGCGGCCGGTGAAGATCGCCGCGACCTTCTCCACGGTCACCGATTCCCCCGCGTCGACGGTGACCACCAGATCGTGGCCGGCCCGCCGCGGCTCGTCGACGAAGCGCATATCGGTCTTCAACGGTGCGTCGCCCCGCCACACCGTCGTCCGGGCGGCTACCGCGATCGGAACCCGCGACTGCACCGTCTCGCACACCAGCAACGCGGAGTCGCCGGACAATTCGCAGGTCGAGGTGGCGACCAGATGGTCACCGGACAGTGCCCGGTAGCGCTCCACGCCCGAGTTGCGCACGTCGCCGTCGATCATCGACAGGAACTCCACGGTGCCCGACCAGTCCTCGGCGAAAACCGTCGTCTCCAGCGCGCAGGCGTGCGGCAGGTGCATCGCGGCGATCCGGCGCTGGACCACGCTGGTGGTCCGGCCGGCCGGGTCGCGGAAACGGAACTCGCGGGTCAGCTCCGCCTGACGCAGGTCCATGTTTTGCCGGTAGGTCAGGATCTCCGCCGAGTCGACGTCGAACCAGTCGCCACCGTCGATGCGGAACTTCAGCGACAGCCAGTTCGGCAGGTTCACCAGGCTCTCGTTGTCCACCTGAACACCGGAGACGTCGTCGGTCAGCCGGTTGTACAGGCCTGCGGCATAGGTGCCGGGGTAGTGGTTCGGACCCGCGTCGGCCTCGGGTGCGCACCCGCGGGTGGCGCGGTAGCCGTTGCCCACCGCGCACAGTGCCTCGCGCAGCCGCTCCTGTTCGGGAAGGTAGCCGCCGAAGGTGAACGACCAAGGGCTGGCCATGATCTGGCGGTCGATATCGCACTGCGAGACCAGACGCTCGATGAAGGTTCGGACGTGGTTGGGGTCGTCGAGGCAGAACCGCGCCGCGGTCGCGCGGTCGCCGTCCTCGGTGTGGCGCACCACGATCCCGACGCCGTCGTGGAGCACGGCGTCGAAACCGTCCTCGTCGGTCAGGTCGTCGCCGATGAAGATCGGCAACAGCGGCTCCTCGCCGGCGACCTGGTCGACGATCCACTCCAGGGTCTTGCCCTTGTCCCAGTCCAGATTCGGCCGCAGTTCGACGACCTTGCGTCCGGCGGTCACCTTGAGCCCGTTGCGGTTTCCGATGTCGTGCACCGCCGCGGTCACCGCCGCGGCGGCCTCCGGGGCGGCGTTGCGGTAGTGCACGGCAACCGCGTAGCGCTTGTGTTCCACCACGACCCCGGGCATCGTGCCGAGCCGATCCCGCAGTTCGGCTGCCGCCTCGGCCAGGATCGGGACCGCCTGGGCGGCCGTCTCGTTGTGATGGTAGGCCCCGTCCGGCCCGACGATCTCGAAACCGTGGCTGCCGGCGTACCACAGCCCAGGAATGCCGACCCGGTCCCGGATGTCCTCGAGGCCCCGGCCGGAGAGCACCGCGACCGGATACAGCGCGGCCAGTGACATCAGCGCCTTGTCAGCACCCGGCACGAGTTCCGCGGCGCCGGGTTCGTCGACGATGTTCGACAGTGTGCCGTCGAAGTCGAAGAAGATCGCCGGGCGCCGGGCGCCCACCACCCCGGCGAGTTGGCCGAAGGAGGCCAGCGCGTCGGGAAGGGTGGACATCCGCCGGTCGATGGCTCGCACCAGCGCCTCGGCCAGGTCGCCGACCACCATGTCGGCCCCGCACTCGCGCAGCCGGGCCCGGGCCTCACCGGTGCGGTCGACACCGATCACCAGGCCGAAGCCGCCCGCCCGGCCGGCCGTCACGCCGGCCTCGGAATCTTCGACCACCACCGAGCGCCCGGGCCGCACCCCGAGTCGGCGGGCGGCTTCCAGCAACATCGCCGGGTCCGGCTTCCCGGGCAGGTCGAGTTCCTCGGCGACAACGCCGTCGATCCTGACCTCGAAAAAGTCGGCGACGCCGGCCGATTCCAACACCCTCGCGCAGTTGCGGCTGGCCGAGAACACCGCCACCCTTATCCCGGTGTCGATGAGGCGGCGGATCAGCGCCACGGTCGACTCGAACACCGGCACCCCGGCGGCGATCTCGGCGATGAACAGTTCCTGTTTGCGGTTGCCGAGCCCGCACACGGTCTCGGCGGTGCCGGGATCTGAGGCGTTGCCCCACGGCAGCGACACACCCCGGGAGGCCAGAAAATCCCGCACACCGTCGTAACGCGGTTTACCGTCGATGAAATGGCGGTAGTCGGCGGGGGTGAACGGGTCGTGGTTCTCGGCCTCGGCGGGAGGGCGTGCCCGCAGGTACTCGTCGAACATCTGCGCCCAGGCCTTCGAGTGCAGCGAGGCGGTGTCGGTGATGACGCCGTCGACGTCGAACAGGACCGCGTCGTGGAACCGCGGATCGATCCGCACCCGCTGACCGGAATCAGCGACCCCGTCCTGTTCACCGAAGGGGCGCTCGCTGACCATGCCCTCGACCCTATGCCACGGCGCGCCCTCGCCGGCCCGCCCCAACCGATCAGGGCCTTCTGGCCGCGCGGCAGGGGACCAATTCCCCCTGACCGCCGCAACTCGGCCGCCCTAGCGTCACCCGCGGGTTCGGATCCGTCCGCGTTACCATTGGTGCACCACTGAAAAGGAGCGAAATGTCAACTGCGGCAAGCACTGAGCCGGTCATCGTCGGGGTGGACGGCTCACCCGCGTCCAGGGTCGCGGTCGACTGGGCGGCCCGTGACGCCGCCCGGCGCGGAGCTCCCCTCAAACTCGTCCACGTCCTGACACCCCCGGCCGTCATGGCCTTCCCGGAGGTTCCGATGCCGCCGGGCTACCTGCGGTGGCAGGAGGACGAGGGCGCCAAGCTGATCAGCTCCGCACTCAAGACGGTCGAAGAGGCCACCGAAGGATCCCAGATCGAGGTCAGCAGCGAGATGGTGACCGGGCCCTCGGTCCCGGTGCTGACCGATCTGTCCACCGGCGCCCAGATGATCGTGGTGGGGTCCCGGGGCCGGGGCGCTCTTGCCCGCGGATTGCTCGGCTCCATCAGTACCGGGCTGGTGCATCACGCCAAGTGCCCGGTCGCGGTCATCCGCGACGAGGATCCGCTGATTCCGCACCCGTCCCAGGCGCCGGTGGTGGTCGGGGTGGACGGTTCGCCGGCTTCGGACCGCGCGGTGGAGATCGCTTTCGAACAGGCCTCGTTCCGGGGTGTGGATCTGGTGGCCGTGCACGCCTGGAGCGACACCGGATTGTTCGAGTTCCCGGGGCTGGACTGGACGACGCTGCAGTCGATGGGGGAGGAGACCCTCAGCGAGCGGCTGGCCGGCTGGCAGGAGCGCTATCCCGACGTGCTAGTTCGGCGGGTGGTCGTCGCCGACCGGCCGGCCCATCAGCTCCTGGAGCAGGCCGAGTCGGCCCAGCTTCTGGTTGTGGGCAGCCACGGCCGCGGCGGCTTCGCCGGGATGTTGCTGGGTTCGGTGAGCACCGCGGTGATCCACGCGGCCCGGATGCCGGTGATCGTCGCCCGGTAGTCAGGGCGGCTCCGTCAGGGCCCGGTGATCAGGGCAGGGGCACGATCCAGCGCAGGACGGTTCCGCCTCCGGGCGCCGAGGCGATCGTCAGCGTCCCGCCGACCTGTTCGGCGCGGGTGCGCAGATTGTTCAGCCCGCTGGCGGTGACATCGGCCGGCATGCCGCACCCGTCGTCGATCACCTCCAGGCTCAGCTCGTCCTCGACCCGGACGTTGACGGTCAGCGTGTGAGCACCGGAGTGGCGCACCGCGTTGCTGACCGCTTCGCGCACCACGGCTTCGGCGTGGTCGGCCAGGGTGGCGTCCACCACCGACAGCGGGCCGACGAAGTGCACGGTCGTTCGCAGGCCCTGACCGGCGAACGCCTCGATCGCCTCGTCGAGGCGCTGGCGCAGCCGGGTGGTTCCCGGTGAGCTGCCGTGCAGGTCGAAGATCGTGGTGCGGATCTCCTGGATCACCCCCTGCAACTCGTCGACGGTGTCGGCCAGGCGTTGCTGGACCTCCGCCGAGCGGGCCCGGGGGATAGCGCCCTGCAGGGACAGGCCCGCCGCGAACAACCGCTGGATGACGTGGTCGTGCAGGTCGCGGGCGATGCGCTCGCGGTCGGAGATGACGTCCAGTTCGCGCATCCTGCGCTGCGAGCCGGCCAGCTGCCAGGCCACCGTCGCCTGGTCGGTGAACGCGGCCGCCATCTCGAGTTGCTCGGGGGTGAACTCCCGCGCTCCGCGGCCGCGCAGCGCCACCACCACCCCGGCCGTGGTGTCGGTGGTCAGCAACGGCAGCACCAGGGCCGGGCCGGCGTCGGCCATCAGGGTTTCCGCCCCGGTCAGGGCGTTGACCCGGCGGGCGGTTCGCGCGGCGAAGGCTGCGCCGATCTCGTTGTCCGCCATGCTGATCGAGCCGGACGGTGCCGCCGTTCCGGCGGTCTCGACCACCACCAGTTCCTCGACGTCGGCGTCCTCGTCCAGCGGCGCAGCGACCAGCACTGCGTCGGCCCCGGTCAGGCGCAGCGCCGCGTCGGCGATCAGCCGGAACACCCGCGCGGGTTCGGCCCCGCCGAGCAGTTCGGTGGCGATATCCCGGGTGGCCTCGATCCAGGACTGCCGCGCGCGGGCCTGCTCGTAGAGCCGGGCGTTGGCGATCGCGATGCCGGCGGCGGCGGCCAGCGCCTCGACCAGCACCTCGTCATCCTCGCTGAACGGCTGACCGTCGGCCTTCTCGGTCAGGTAGAGGTTGCCGTAGACCTCGTCGCGGATGCGCACCGGAACGCCGAGAAAGGTGCGCATCGGCGGATGGTTGGGCGGAAACCCGACCGAGGCGGGGTGTAGGCGGATGTCATCGAGGCGGATCGGCTTCGGGTCGTCCATGAGCAGGCCTAGTACACCTCGGCCCGAGGGCGGCGGGCCGATTCGCTCGGCGACATCCTCGTCGATTCCCTCCACGACGAACTCCATAAGCCCGTCGCCGTCGCCCCCGCGGACCCCGAGCGCGCCGTAGCGCGCGTCGACCAGGTTGGTGGCAGTCCGCACGATGGTCCGCAGCGTGGTGTCCAGATCGAGCCCGGAGTTGACCACCAGCATGGCCTCGACCAGGCCGTCGAGGCGGTCGCGGCCTCTGACGATCTGTTCCACCCGGTCCTGGACCTCGACCAGCAACTCCCGCAGCCGCAGCTGCGACAGGGTCTCCCGCAGCGGCAAGGGGACCGAGTCCTCCCGCTGCCGGTCGGCATCCGGCACAACGCTCATCGTGCCAGATCGTCCGGTTCGCGCCACGGGGCGCGGGTGTTCTGCCGCTGCAGACGCGGTGATATGGCGCGGCGTTCGGGCGTGTAGATCGACCCATCGTGCGCCGGACGCTCACCGCGGTCGGATGCAGCCCGGACGCGGGCGGGTCAGCCGTTTCGCAAACAGTGACAAGTTGTCAATTCAGCGTGCTAACTTCTCGCGGTGACGCTCGGCACCAGGGGGAGAGCCGGTACCCGCGATGCTCTACTGGAGGCGGTCCAGGAGTTCCTGCTCGACCCGGGTCCCTCGCCGATCTCGGTCCCGCAGGTGGTCGCACGGGCCGGGGTGGCGCAGGGCACCTTTTACAACTACTTCGACTCCCTTCCCGCCGCGATCGAAGCGGTGGGAAAGTTGTTGCTGGCCGAACATTTCCGGACGCTGCTGCGCGTGATCGACGGGGCCGACGACGCCGCCGAGGTGGTGGCCCGCTCCGACCTTCAGACCCTCATGCTGTTCGCCCACCGGCACGACGTGGGGTGTCTGGTCTTCGACTCCGGCGAACCGATCGACCGGCTGATCCTGTTCAGGGACGCCCGCAGTCAGCTGCTGGCCAACCTGCAGTGGGGCGTCGCCACCGGAGCCTTCGCTGCCGGCAACCTGCAGGCCGCCGCCTCGATCCACATCGGCGCGATGGTCGGCGCCAGCCTTGACGTGTACCGCGGCCGACTATCGGTTGATGACGGTCCCGAGGTGATCGCCCGGTTGCTGCGCGATCTGGGGGTCGAGCCCTCCCGGTCCGAGCGTCTTGCCCACAGGCCTCAGGAATTCGAACCATGGGCCCCTCTGCCACTGCACTCAGAACAGGACAACTGACATGTCACAAGCACGACGCGGTTCAGAGCGGGAAGGCGCGGTGCGCACGATTGAAGTGACCCGCCGGGCCGACGCGGTAGCGGCGCGCGGCAAGGTCTCGCGCTACGTGGGCCGGGTCGGCGCCTTGGCGGTGGCGCTGGGCGTGGGGTCCCTCGTCGGGTCGCTTCCGGTGGCCTTCGCCGACACCTCGGGGTCGGCCGGGGCTACACGGCAGGCCGATTCCTCGGCCTCGGAGCGGGGTTCGACCAAGGTTTCCACCAGTCGGCGGGGCCGTGCCGGCGGGGATCCGGCGCAGTCGGGGGCCGCAGGCTCGGTGCGACGAGGAGTTGGTGCTTCGGCGGCCGGATCGCCGGTGGCCCAGACCCGGTCGGCCCAGACCCGGTCGGCCCAGACCCGGTCGGCGCAGGCCCAACCGGCCCAGGCAACCCAGCCAGCGCGGGCCGGGTCGACCCAGGATGTGGCCGCCGCGCCGTCGATCGCTTCGCCGACCGCCGACCAGATTCCAGCAGTGCCGACGACGACGGCCTCGGCGTCCGGGAGCGCAGAGCCCGCCGGCGCGCGTCGTTGGGCGTCGGGATCAGCACCGGCCTCGATGATGGTCCCGTCGCCGGTGGCCCGGCCGGCGTCGTCGTCGGTTCCGCCGGCGAGCGCCGCCGCGACCTCCCAGCCCGCGGACTCGGGCTCGGTGACCGGCCTGGCCGCTGCGACGCGGGACTGGCTGCAGGGCGGAAACGGAAGCGGCACAGAGGATTCCTCGCCGCTGATGTGGGCCGCTGCGGCCGTCGCCCGCCGCGAGATCGGCGATTCGGCACCGGTCGCACAGGCGTCGTCGTCATCGAACTGGGAACCAGGGTCCGTGCTGCGTCTACTCTTCGGCAACGGCACCGCCGACAACCCCAACGGGGGTCTGCTCTGGGGCGACGGCTACTCGTGGACCGCCGAGACCTGCCCGACCGGATCGTGCGACGGCGGCAACGGCGGTCTCTTCGGCTCCGGTGGCGACGGCTACAACGGCGGCAACGGTGGCTCGG
>JAGQTQ010000148.1 GCA_020438905.1 Mycobacterium sp. | reverse complement strand
TTTTCCAGCCCGGCCTGGATGTCGGCGTTGGCCCGTAGTTGGGCCTCGACCAGGGGTTGCACGGTGTCCAGGGTGCCGGCCACTGCTGCGGCGGCCAGTTCGCCGGCGGCGCCGGCCAGTGCGGCCACGACCCCGGGGGTGCCGAAGAAGTCGCCGGTCACGGTGTCGAGCAGTCCGACCAGTGCGGTGCTGACCACGGGGTTGGCCATCAGGTTGACCACGGCGTCGCCGACCTGTTGGCCCACGAGGTCGCCGAGGTCGCCGCCGCCGAGGGCGGCCGAGACCTGGGCGCCGACCTGCGTGCCGACGGCGGTTTGGACCTGCGGGTCGGCGAGCAGTCCGGTGATCAGGGTGGACAGTTCGCCGTCGACGGCCTGCCACAGCGCGGTGTCGCCGAGCAGTTGGGTCAGGGCGTCGGTGACGGCGTTGTCGACGCCGGTTTGGATGGCGGGGTTGGCGCGTAGTTGGGCTTCGGCGTCGGCCAGGGCCAGCACGATGTTGCCGGTGGTCAGTGCGGCCAGGGCGATTGCGTCGGCGGCGTCGGCGAAGGCCGGGATGACCCCGGGGGTGGAGAAGAAATCGCTGGTGAGGGTGTCGACGAGGTCGACCAGTGCGGTGGCGACCACGGGGTTGGCCATCAGGGTGACCACGGCGTCGCCGACTTGTTTGCCCACGGCGGCGCCGAGGTCGCCGCCGCCGAGCAGGGTTGAGACCTCTGCGGCGACGCGGGCGCCGACGGCGTCCTGGACGGGTTGGTCGGCGAGCAGTTCGGTGATCAGGGTGGACAGTTCGCCGTCGACGGCCTGCCACAGGGCGGTGTCGGAGAGCAGGTCGGTGACCGCGTCACCGACGGCGAGCTGGACTCCGGCCTGGATCGCGGCGTTGGCCCGTAGCGCTTCCTGCACCGCGGCCAGCGCGGCCGGGAAGGGTTCGCCGGCGATCACTGCGAGCGCCAACTGGCTGGCTGCCGCGGACAGCGCCGGGACCACCCCGGGAGTGCCGAAGAAGTCGCCGGTCACGGTGTCGAGCAGTCCGACCAGTGCGGTGCTGACCACGGGGTTGGCCATCAGGTTGACCACGGCGTCGCCGACCTGCTGGCCCACGAGGTCGCCGAGGTCGCCGCCGCCGAGCAGTGCCGAGACCTCTGCGCCAACACGGGCGCCGACGGCGTCCTGGACGGGCTTGTCGGCGAGCAGTTCGGTGATCAGGGTGGACAGTTCGCCGTCGACGGCCTGCCACAGCGCGGTATCACCGAAGAGTTGGGTCACCGCTGCACCGATGGACTGCTCCACGCCCGCTCGCACGGCGGGGTTGGCCTGCAATGCCTGCTCCGCCGCTGCGATCGCGAGCGCGATGTTGCCGGTGGTCACCGCGGCCAGGGCGATTGCGTCGGCGGCGTCGGCAAACGCCGCGACGACACCGGGGGTGGTGAAGAAGTCAGTGGTCACCGTGTCGACGAGATCGACCAGTGCGGTCGCGACCACGGGGTTGGCCATCAGGTCGACCACGGCGTCGCCGACCTGTTCGCCCACGATCGCACCGAGTTCACCGCCGCCGAGCAGGGTTGAGACCTCATCGCTGACCTGTTCGAACACGGCGCCCTGTACCTGCGCGGAGGTCAGAATCCCGGAAATCAACGACGCCATCGCCGCATCCACGACGTTCCACAACGCGGTGTCGCTGAGCAGCTGGGTCACCGCGTCACCGACGGCCTTTTGAACCCCGGCCTGGATCGCGGCGCTGGCACGCAGCTGAGCTTCCACCCTTGGCAGCACGGTGGCGAGCTCACCCGCAACCGCCGCGGCGGCCAGCGTACCGGCAGCGTTCGACAGCGCCGGCACCACGCCCGGAGTCCCGAAGAAGTCGGTGAAGACGGTGTCGACCAGCCCCGCCAGCGCAGCGCTGACCACGGGGTTGCTCAGCACGGAGACCGCCGCGGCGCCGACCTGCTCGCCCACCGCGATACCGATAGGGCCACCACCGAGCAGGATGGTGACCTCCAGGGCCACTGCCTGGCTCAACGTCTGCTGAATCTGCGGATCACTGAGTGAGCTGGTGACCACGGCCTCGAGCGCCGCGTCCACCACCTGCCACACCGCGGTGTCGCTCAGCAGCTGCTCGACGACGGAACTGACCGTCACCCGAACCGCCGCGACGATCGCCGAACTCGTCCGCAAAGCCGACTCGAACTCCGCCAATGCCGACGCCGGATCCGCCCCGTCGAGCACCGCCGTGGCCAACAGGCCGGTCGCCGCTGCCAGCGCGGCGACCACTCCCGGCTGCCCCAGGAACCCGGGCACCGCCGAACCGATAACAGAACTCAGCTCATCGGCCACCGTCGGATTGGCCAGCACGAGCTCCACCACCCCGCCGATGATCGGACCCACTGCCACCGCCAGCGGGCCACCACCGAGGGCGGTCGCGATGCTTGCCGCGACCTGCTGACCGATTTCGTCCTGCACCGCCGGACTGCCTGTCAACCCGGTGATCAGTTGCGAAACGAATGTTCCCAACGCCGCCGGAACAGCCGGATCGGAGAACACCGACGTAACAAAACCGCTCGCCGCGACACCGGCCGCGTTCGCGAGCGACGGCAGCAGCGGCTGCTCAGGGAAGGGCAGGGGTTTGGTGCCGTCCGGGCCCTGCAGGAAGGTGAAGACCGCGTTGACCATGAAGTCGGCGAGGACGGTGGGGACGTTCGGATTGGCGGGGCCGTTGAGCAGGGTGACGAGCGCTTGCCCGGCAGCGGTTGCCACGGTTGTCCCGATAGTCGCGAAGAGGGTCTGTGCCGCGGCGCCGACCGTGGCGGCCAGGGCCGGGGTGCCGGGGTTGTCTGCGCCCAGCACTGTGGTCGCAACCACCTCGCCGAGGTAGCCGGCAATGGCGTTGGGGCTCGGCTGCGGGGCCCCCGTCCAGTCCGGTGTCGCCAGGCCCAGCAGAACGTCGAATGCCGTGGTGAGGGCTCCCGGCTCGCCGGCGGTTCCCGGCCCCAGGGCTGTTTGGACGGCGCTGTTCGTGAAGAAGCCGATCAGCGCGGTCTGCGCTTGCTTCGGTTGGAATCTTGCGAAGAGAGCGGCGTTGAGCCCGTCCGCCAAGTTCCCGATGAAATCGAGAGCGCCAGCGTATGTCGTCGGCAGGTTCAGCGCCCTGAGAAATGGGGCGAACGCGGTCGCGACAGTGCTGTTCCCGAAGGCTTTCTCGACGAAGGTCGCCACGGTGTTGCCGACCGTGAGCGCGACATCCGGCGGGATGACGGGGCCAGGGGCTCCCGGCGGGGACAGTTGTTCGGCGACCGTTTGCGAAATGAAGCTCAGAATGGCGGGTTGGGTGGCCAACGCCGACACTTGTTGCCCCACCACGGCGTCGGAAAGGTTCCCCGTCAGCGCGTAGATCACGCCGAATCCGTACATGCCGATCTGGTCGGCGACAGAAGGTCCGGTCTGGCCGGCGGGAATCGCACATCCGGTACTGGTGCACACGAGGGACGGGCCCGCCGACGGAAGCGCTGCCACAACGGCGTCGGCGATCGCGACGGTCAGTTTGCCCCTTTGGGTCGCCAAGAGAGAGGAGACGGCGTTTCCGCCCGCCGGCAAGTCGGGGAGAGGGGCCAGGGCCACGTTGTAGGTGTCTGTGCTGATGGCCTTGCCGTCGGGCGTGATCACCTCGATCTGGCCGGACAGGGCATTGGGGGCTATGGCGGTGATTTGGGTGTTCGAATCGACTGTGAAGGTTGACTGCACGCCCGAGGAGCAGTTGGAGGAGCCTGCGCAGAATGTCACCGAGGTCGCGTTGTCGAAGTTCTCACCCGTGATGACGACGCTGGAACCGACGTAGCCGTTGCCGGGCGTGAAAGAGGTGATCGTCGGTGCGTTCTCGTTGACGACCTTGTAACTCTGGCTGCTCGTCGCAGTGATCGGGGTGGTGCCCGGCTTGACGGTCACTTGAATCGGTCCGGTGTCGGCACCGTTGGGAACCGTGGCCGTTATTTGAGTGCTTGAATCTGCCGTGAATTCTGCTGCTACTCCGGAAGCGCATTTGCTGCTCGAGCCGCAAAAACTGACAGACGTCGGGCTGTCCAAAAAGGAACCGGTGATGACCACAGTGGAACCCACTGGGCCGGAGGTCGGGCTGAGGGAAGCTATCTTCGGCGTATTAACGGTGTAGGCCTGGCTGCTTGTGGCGCTGTTTCCGAAACCCGGTGTCGACACGAATATTTTTCCGGTTGAAGCGCCGGATGGGACGGTCACAGTGATTTGCGTACTTGAATCGACACTGTAGGTGGTCGCTTTAACTCCACCGGTACTGCTGCACAACGCCGATCCACTGCAGAACTTGATCTCATTGGCACCCGCTAAATTGGCGCCTGTTATCACGACCTGAGAACCCACGAAGCCCGAGCCGGGACTAATGGAAGCTATCGACGGCTTCGCGGCGGTGACGCTCTCAGTGACGTCAGCAGCAGGATCCGCCGGCTCTGCGGTGCCCACCGCGGCCGCCGGGGCCACCTCCGGCGTCGCCCCGGCCAGATCCTCCCGGCGTGCTGCGGCCAGCGCGGCCCACGCCAGGGTCTCGGCGCCGGGCAGTCCGCCGCCGCCCGCACCCAGCAACGCCGAGGGATCGGCGTCGGCTTCGGCCAGCGCATCGGCCGGCGCCGCGGTCATCACCGGTGCCTGCTGGGCCGCCGAGGCGCTGGGGATCTGCGGGGCCGCGGCGATCTCGGGCGTCGCTGCGGCCTGAGCGAGTGCGTCCCCGCTCGAGACGGCCGACAGCAGGTCCGCGACCGGCGACGGCGCCGAGTCGTCAACCATGCCGGCCGCGCCGTCGGAGGACGGCAGCGAGGCCGGTACCGGCGAGTCAGCGGACGTCGCGGTCTCGGCGAGTGCGTCCGGGGTGGTGTTGCGGGCCTCGGCGCTCTGGTCGGTCAGGGCCGAGCGTCCGGCGGAGCGGCGCAGCGCGGTGGTCGGCACGGTGCCGCCGTTGGCCGCCTCGATTGTCGGGACGTCCGGAGCCGATGCGGGTGCGGCGTCCTTCGCGGCGGCGGGTGCGTTCCGGCGGTTGCCGGGGCGGTTGTTGGCGGGGGCTGTTCGCGAGTTCCCCGAGCGGCTGGACTCCTCTCCGGCTGATCCCGCCGCGTCGCCGCGGCCGGTCTCAGCGGCCGCGGTCGCGGTGAAGCCCAGGATCGCGGTGCCCACCCCGAGGGCAACCGCCAGTGCACCGACCCGGCCCACGTGATAGGTCGAACGCAGCGGAGACGTCGCGGTCAGGCCGAGGGCTTGGCCGGTCACGGCGGTGTTCCGGCGATGACGGCCGGGGCCGGAGGACTGCCGGGGCGAAGCGTTATCGGCGCACATGACTCAGGCCTCCTGGGGCTAGAACTCGGGGTGACGCCGACCGAGGGGCGGCGTCGTGAACGGCAGAGATGCCGCGCATCCGCGGCGATTCCGATGGAAGTCGAGATCACCGGGCAGCGTCAGAAATACGCTGCGCCCCATCGCGCCTTCTCGCGGCATCACGAAGAGGTAACACATCCAGGCAGTCGATGCGTCGGTTTTGTGTGAAAAACCTTAAGCCTGCGAATTATTTCGCGAAGAACGCGGTGGAGGCGCCGGCCAGATCGAGCAGCGGCTGGGGCAGGGCGCCCAGGGCGAAGGTGACCACGGCGCTCACCCCGATCGCCGCCACGCTCATCGAACTCGGCGGCATCACCAGCGGCGCGTCCTCGGGCGGGTCGGTGAAGAACATCAACACGATCACCCGCACGTAGAAGTAGGCGGCGATGGCGCTGGCCACCACGCCGACGATCACCAACGGGATGGCCCCGCCCTGACCGGCGGCCTTGAACACGGCGAACTTTCCGACGAAGCCACTGGTCAGCGGGATCCCGGCGAAGGCCAGCAGGAACAGCGAGAACACCAGCGCGATAAGCGGATACCGCCGGCCCAGTCCGGCCCAGCGGGCCAGGTCGGTCTGCTCGCCGCCATTGCGGTCGCGCACGACGCCGACGACGGCGAAGGCGCCCACCGTGCTGAACCCGTAGGCCGCCAGGTAGAACAGCGTGCCGGACACACCCGCGGGGTTGCCGGCGATCACGCCGGTGAGGATGAAGCCGGTGTGCGCCACCGCCGAGTAGGCCAGCATGCGCTTGACGTCCTTCTGGCTGATCGCGGCGATGGTGCCCAGCGCCATGGTTGCGATCGCCACCACCCACAGGGCCGGGCGCCAGTCCTCGGCCAGGGCCGGCACCGCGACGTAGAGCACCCGCATCAGCGCACCGAACGCGGCGATCTTGGTGGCCGCGGCCATGAACCCGGTGATCGGCGTGGGCGCGCCCTGGTAGACGTCGGGCACCCAGGAATGGAACGGCACCGCGCCGACCTTGAACAGCAAAGCGACTGCCACCAGTCCGACGCCGATCAGCGCCAGGGAATCCCCGCCGCCCGTGCGCAGCGTCTCGGCGATCCCGGTGAGGCTCAGGGTTCCCGCGTAGCCGTACAGCAGGGCCATGCCGTAGAGGAAGAACGCCGAGGAGAACGCGCCCAGCAGGAAGTACTTCAGCGACGCTTCCTGGGATTGCAGCCGCCGGTACCGGGCCAGGCCGCACATCAGGTACAGCGGGAGCGACAGCACCTCGAGGGCGATGAACATGGTCAGCAGGTCCCCGGCGGCGGGGAAGAGCATCATGCCCGCGACGGCGAACATGGTCAGCGGGAATACCTCGGTCTGGGCGTTGCGCGCCATGGTCGCCACGGCTTCGGCGGGGCTGCCGGGGCTCGCCGAGGCCTGCGGGGTGAAGGCGTCCAGCCCTTCGGCGCCGGAGTCGAATCCGTTGCGCCGCTCACCGATCAGCAGCACACCGAGCACGCCGATCAGCAGGATCGCGCCCTGCAGGAACAGCCCGGGCCGGTCGATCACCACGGCGCCCACGGCGGCCGTGCGGCCCGCCGTGGTGTCCCGGTAGACCTGGGCCAGCGCCCCGAAAGCGGCCAGCAACCCGGTGACGCTCAGGGTCACCTGGGTGGCGTAGCGGGCCCGCCGGGGGGCGAACGCCTCGACGAGCACACCGGCGACCGCGACCCCGAGCACGATCAGAACGGGGGACAGGACGCCGTATTCGATGCTGGGGGTGGGGATCACCGTGGTCACCGCGAACCTCCCGCCGTCAGCCTGGGCGCCGGGTCGGACTGGTGGATCGAGGACAGCGTGTGCTCGACGGCGGGGTTGATGACGTCCAGGGCCGGTTTCGGATAGACCCCGAGCGCCAGCAGCAGCGCGATCAACGGGGCCACCACCACCAGTTCACGCTTCTTGAGGTCGGTGATGCCTTCGTTGCCGGAGGTGACCGGCCCGGTCATCATCCGCTGGTACATCCACAGCACGTAGACGGCTGAGAGGACCAGGGCCGAGGCGGCGAGCACCGCGAAGATCGGGTAGCGGGTGAAGGTGCCCACCAGCACCAGGAATTCGCTGATGAAGGGGGCCATCCCGGGTAGCGACAGGGTGGCCAGCCCGGCCATCAGGAAGGTGCCGGCCAGCACCGGGGCCACCTTCTGCACCCCGCCGTAGTCGGCGATGGCCCGGGTGCCGCGACGGCTGACTAGGAACCCGGCGATCAGGAACAGCGCTGCGGTGGCGATGCCGTGGTTGACCATGTAGAGCGTGGAGCCGGACTGGCCCTGGCTGGTCATCACGAAGATGCCCAGGATGATGAAGCCGAAGTGGCTGATCGAGGTGTAGGAGATCAGCCGCATCACGTCGGTCTGGCCGATCGCCAGGATCGCGCCGTAGACGATGCCGATGACCGCCAGCGTGATCACCATCGGCCGGAACAGTGTGGCGGAGTCCGGGAACAGTGGCAGGCAGTAGCGCAGCATCCCGAAGGTGCCGACCTTGTCCATCACGGCCATCATGAGCACCGCCGAAGCGGGGGTGGCCTGCACGGCGGCGTCGGGCAGCCAGCGGTGCAGCGGCCACAGCGGTGCCTTGACGGCGAAGGCGAACAGGAAGCCGAGGAAGATGGCGTGGGCCACCGCCGGTTGCATGACGAATCTGCCGTCGGCGACGGCGTCGGCGATCCCGCGGAAATCGAAGGTTCCGCCGTCGAAGGCCTTGCTGTTGGCGGTCACCACGTACAGACCGATGAGGGCGGCCAGCATGATCAGCCCGCCGAAGAGGTTGTAGAGCAGGAACTTCACCGCCGCGCGGGACCGGTCCGCCCCGCCGAAGCCGCCGATGAGGAAGTACATCGGGATCAGCATCGCCTCGAAGAACACGTAGAACAGCAGGATGTCCAAGGCGATCAGCGACATCAGCACCATGCCCTCGACCGCCAGCATCAGCGCCACGTAGCCGTGCGTCCAGCGGACCGCGCCACCGGGGGCGGCGTCGGCGTCGTTCCAGCCGGCGATCAGCAGCAACGGCATCAGCACGGCGGTCAGCACCACCAGGGCCAGGGCGATCCCGTCCACGCCGAGGATGTAGCCGGTTCCGAAGGATTCGATCCACGGGTGGTTCTCGACGAACTGGTAGCGCTGACCGGACGGGTCGAACCGGGTGGCCAGCACCAGTGCCAGGCCCAGCACCACCAGCGACACCGCCAGGCCGCCGTACTTGGCGGCCGCTCGCATCGAGGCCGGCAGCAGCAGGACGGCGATGGCGCCCAGCACCGGGACCGCCCACAACGAGCTCAGGATGGGGAAGGTCACCGGATCACCGCCACATCGCCGTGATCAGGACCGCGCCGGCGAACAGGCCCGCCCCGGCCAGCATCGTCAGGGCGTAGGAGCGGGCGAACCCGGTCTGCAGGCCGCGCAGGCCGTCGGAGACCCGGCCGACGGCGGCCGCCAGACCGCTCACCGCGCCCTCGACGGCGACGTCGTCGACGGCGACCAGCGTCCGGGTCACCTGCCGTCCGCCGCGCTCGAAGACCGCCTCGTTGACCGCGTCGCCGT
>JAGQTQ010000147.1 GCA_020438905.1 Mycobacterium sp. | reverse complement strand
GGGCCAGCCCCCGCCGGACCAGCTCAGCATCAACCCGGGCACGCCGCGTCATGCGCAGCTCAGCCCTTCTCGACCGATTCCAGCGCGTCGACCAGGATCTGGTGCGCCTCCTCGAACCGGCGCCCCAGCGCCTCGATGTCGATCGCCTCGACGTCCGGGGACGACTCCGGATCGAACCGCGGCAGGTCGGCCAGCACGGCGTCCACCCGGTCGCGGATCTGCTGTGGATCGGTGTTCATATCGGCGTTCACGCTATCGGATCGGTTCATCGAGCAGTGCCCAGCGTTGTAGCGCGGCGCGGGCGGGTTCGTCCCCGGCGAGCACTCGCCGCGGACCGTCGGCGTCCCACACCGCCCGCGCGACGGCACGCACCACCGACAGTCCGTCCGCGCCGGGATCGCGGCCGGTCGAGCAGACGGTCACCGCATCGGCGCCGGCACTGGTTTCCCAGGCCGGGTGGTCCGCGACCGCCAGATCCCCGGCTGTGTCGAGCAGCGCCCGCAGGTCGGCGCCGATATAGGTCGGCCGGTCAACGGCGTCGGCGTGCACGGCGTCGCGGACCGAGCTGACACCGGTGAGCACCATCAGGCTGGGCAGCCCGGCGGCATTGGCTCCGGCGATGTCGGTGTCCAGGCGATCTCCGACCACCAGCGGGGTCCGAAACTGCCCACGCGCCAGGGCATCACGCATCAACCCCGGCGCCGGCTTACCGGCCACCAGCGGTTCGGCCCCGGTCGCTGCGCGCAATGCGGCGACCATGGACCCGTTGCCGGGCAGCAGTCCCCGTTCGGTCGGCAGGGTGGAATCTAGGTTGGAGGTCACCCAGGTCGCCCCGGCCCGGATCGCCAGAGCCGCCTCGGCCAGATCGGCCCAGGTGATCGTCGTGGAGAGCCCTTGGACGACCGCCGCGGGAGCTTCGCTGAAGAGCCGGACCGGTTGCAGGCCGACTGCTCCCACCTCTGCGGCCAGTGCTTCGGTGCCGACGATGAGGACCTTCGAGCCGCCGTCAAGCCGTTGGGCCAGTAACCGCGCCGCGCTCTGGGCGCTGGTCACCACGTCACCTACGGCCGCGGTGAAACCAAGTTCTCTGAGGTGATCGGCGACCTCTTCGGCCGAACGGGACGCATTGTTGGTGACGAAAAGCACCCGACTGTCGATCGCGTCCAGGGTCCGCACCGCCGCGGGGGTCGGGGCGTGCCCGCGAAACAAGGTCCCGTCCAGATCGAGCAACAGACAGTCATGTTGACGCGCAAGCGATTCCATCTCAGGCGAGCTCGTCGATCCGGTCCTCGGCGTCGGTGACCCCGTCCAGATCGGCGGCCGCCGAATGCATGAACCACTGCAGCGCCTCCGCCGGCCGGTCCAGTGCCAGCAGGGTCTCGGCGTATGCGTAGAACAGCCGGGCCGCGGTCGGTCCGGTACGGGACGGGTCCGGCGCCGGGGACGACAGCACCGCCAGTGCCTGGTCGAGCTGACCAAGGTCGGCACGGGCGCCGGCGGCGACGATGCGCATCTCGTCGGCGTCGTCTCCGGAGAGTTGCGCGGCCTCGGGACTGCGGGCCAACTCGATCGCGCGCTCCGGGCGCCCGACCCCGCGCTCGCAGTCGGCGATCAGCGGCAATAGCTGGGACTTCGAACCCATCCGGCGAGCGGCCCGAAACTCCGACAGCGCCTGGGCCCAGTCGCCGCAGTGATAGGCCGCTATACCGACCGCCTCGCGGATCGCCGCGATGCGGCCGGAACGGGTTCGCGCGGCCTGGGCGTGGGCTAGCGCCGCCTCAGGATCCTCGTCGAGCAGTTCGCCGGCCGCAACGAGGTGGCGGGCGACGGTATCGGCTGTCGAGCGGTCCAGCGTGGACAACTCGGCACGCACATCCGGAGCCAGTTGCCTCGCCTCGACCGTGGGGGGAATGACGGGACCACTCGGCTGTCCGGGTATGGCCCTGCCACCAGAGGGCGGCCCGTCCGCAGACAGGGCATCCGAAGGAGGGCGCGGCTGAGCGCGACGGGCCCGATCCGGACCCGAGCGCCGAGGGGCCGAACCAGCGGCCCTGCCCTTGCCGACTCGGCCCGCATCGGCGGGGCGACGCAATGGACGGCCACCCTTGTCGCCACTTCGATCCTCCATCGCATAGAGGATACGGGCAGCATGTTTGCGCAGACAATTCGATGCCCAATTGACGGGGTGAATTGTCGGGACCAATTGGCAGACCGATTTCCCGGTACCATTTCCCGATCCTCATCGATTAGCGAATTCCGGACATTCGTCACCGCGCGAACGCCACAATTGGGCCAGGAATACCCTGGTATGGGAAGAGCGCC
>JAGQTQ010000146.1:5184-5992 GCA_020438905.1 Mycobacterium sp. | reverse complement strand
CCGCCGCGCTGCTAGCCCCCGGAGCGGATGCGTAGAGTTGGGTTCGTGATTTTCGGAGCGCGCCTGTGACCGTCCGACCGCCCGCCAGAATGCCCGCCCTGACCCGGCGCAGCCGCATCCTCCTCGGGATCGGCATCGCCGTCATCGCGATACTCCTGGTCGGCCCCCGTTTCATCGACACCTACGTCGACTGGCTGTGGTTCGGCGAACTCGGCTACCGCTCGGTGTTCACCACCGTGCTGTTCACCCGGGTGGTCGTCTTCTTGGTGGCCGCGGTGCTGGTCGGGGCGATCGTGTTCGGCGGGCTGGCGCTGGCCTACCGCACCCGGCCGGTGTTCGTGCCCACCGCCGGCCCGAACGACCCGGTGGCCCGCTACCGCACGGCGGTGATGGGCAAGCTGCGGGCCTTCGGCTGGGGGATTCCCGGTGTGGTCGGGCTGCTGGCCGGCCTGGTGGCCCAGAGCTACTGGCCGCGGATCCAACTGTGGCTGCACGGCGACAGCTTCGGCATCGCCGACCCCCAGTTCGGCAAGGACCTCGGTTTCTACGCCTTCGACCTGCCGTTCTACCGGATGGTTCTGAGCTTTTTGTTCGTGGCGCTGTTCCTGGCGTTCCTGGCCAACCTGGTCACCCACTACATCTTCGGCGGCATCCGGCTGGCCGCGGGTTCCGGCGCGCTGAGCCGGGCGGCCCGCATCCAGCTGATCAGCCTGGTCGGGGTGCTCGTGCTGCTCAAGGCGGCGGCCTACTGGCTGGACCGCTACGAGCTGCTGTCGCACACCCGGGTGGCCAAGCCGTTCACCGGCGC
>JAGQTQ010000146.1:3561-4999 GCA_020438905.1 Mycobacterium sp. | reverse complement strand
GCGCAGAAGGAGAGCGAGTTCATCTCGCGAAGTATCACCGCCACCCGGCAGGCCTACGGGCTCACCGACGAGACGGTCACCTACCGCGACTACAGCGGCAACGCCGCCACCGACGCCAAGCAGGTGGCCGCCGACCGCTCGACCACCTCCAACATCCGGCTGTTGGACCCGAACGTGATCAGCCCGGCGTTCACCCAGTTCCAGCAGGGCAAGAACTTCTACTTCTTCCCCGATCAGCTCTCCATCGACCGCTACGAGACCGACGGCGCGCTGCGCGACTTCGTGGTGGCCGCCCGCGAGCTCAACCCGTCGCGGCTGATCGACAACCAGCGGGACTGGATCAACCGGCATACCGTCTACACCCACGGCAACGGGTTCATCGCCAGCCCGGCCAACACCGTGCGCGGGATCGCCAACGACCCTAACCAGAACGGCGGCTACCCGGAGTTCCTGGCCAGCGTGGTCGGCGCCAACGGCAGCGTCGTCTCGCCCGGCCCGGCGCCGCTGGACCAGCCGCGGATCTACTTCGGCCCGGTGATCGCCTCGGCGCCGGAGGATTACGCGATCGTCGGCAAGAACGGCACCGACCGCGAGTACGACTACGAGACCAACACCGAGACCAAGAACTACACCTACACCGGCGTGGGCGGGGTGCCCGTCGGCAACTGGGTGGCCCGCTCGGTGTTCGCCGCGAAGTTCGCCGAACGCAACTTCCTGTTCTCCTCGGTGATCGGCCCCAACAGCCGCATCCTGTTCAACCGGGATCCGGCCGACCGGGTCAAGGCGGTCGCGCCGTGGCTGACCACCGACACCACGGTGTACCCGGCGATCGTGAACAAGCGGATGGTGTGGATCATCGACGGCTACACCACGCTGGACAACTACCCGTATTCGGAGCTGACCTCGCTGAGCTCGGCGACGGCGGACTCCACCGAGGTGGCGATCAACCGGCTGCGCCCGGACAAGCAGGTGTCCTACATCCGCAACTCGGTGAAGGCCACCGTCGACGCCTACGACGGCACGGTGACGCTGTATGCCCAGGACGAGAAGGATCCGGTGCTGGCCGCCTGGATGAAGACCTTCCCGGGCACGGTCAAGCCCAAGAGTGACATCACCCCGGAGCTGGCCGCGCACCTGCGCTACCCGGAGGATTTGTTCAAGGTGCAGCGGGCGCTGCTGGCCAAGTACCACGTCGACGACCCGGTGACGTTCTTCTCCACCTCGGACTTCTGGGACGTCCCGCTGGACCCGAACCCGACCGCGTCGAGCTTCCAGCCGCCGTACTACATCGTGGCGAAAAACCTTGCCAAGAACGACAATTCGGCGTCCTTCCAGCTGACCACCGCGATGAACCGGTTCCGCCGCGACTTCCTCGCCGCCTACGTCTCGGCCAGTAGCGACCCGGACACCTACGGCCGGATCACCGTGCTGACCATCC
>JAGQTQ010000146.1:0-3459 GCA_020438905.1 Mycobacterium sp. | reverse complement strand
CATCCGGTGGGGCAACCTGCTGACCTTGCCGGTCGGCCAGGGCGGACTGCTCTACGTCGCCCCGGTGTACGCCTCGCCGGGCACCAGCGATGCCGCGTCGAGCTACCCGCGCCTGATCCGGGTGGCGATGCTCTACAACGACAAGGTGGGCTACGGCCCGACCGTCAGCCAGGCACTGGACGGCATCTTCGGCCCCGGTGCGGGCGCGACGGCCACCGGTCCGGCCCCCGGCCCGGGCGCGCCGGCCGGCAAGCCGCCCGCCGACGGGACTCCTGCGGCCGTGCCCGACGAGACTCCGGAGGCGACGCCGGCCCCGGTGGCCACGCTGCCGCCGGGCGGGGTGACGCTGTCGGCGGCCAAGGCCGCTGCCCTGCAGGAGGTGCAGTCGGCGATGACGGCGGCCCGCGACGCCCAGCAGTCCGGGAACTTCGCCCAGTACGGTGCGGCGCTGCAGCGTCTCGAGGAGGCGATGGGCAAGTTCGACGCGGCCAAGTAGGTCTCTGGATCGCATTGGTCATCCCGGGGTGACTGGCGGGGGTTGGAGCCCGCTGTTATCCATGGCGGCGTGGACGTCTGCGTCGAGGACCTGCTCGCCTCTGCGGTGATCGCCACCGGCCTCGGCGAGGAGCTGGCCGCCGCGCAGGCCCAGGCACAGTGGCGTCTGGAGGCGGCGTCGGTCGGCTGGCAGGGACTCTCGGCCTCTGCGCTGAGCTCCGCTCTGAGCGGGTGGGCCGCCGACACCGCCGCGCTTCTGCAGCGGTTAGCGGAGCATGCGGTGGGACTTGACCGGGCCGCGCGGGCGCTGGGCGCCATGGAGGACCACCACGCCGCGGCGCTGCGATGAGCCTGACGGTCGCCGACATCCAGCGGTGGGACGCCGAGGCCGTGCGGGAGGTCGCCGCCGCCGCGGCCGCCCGCGCCCGGGCGTTCTCCGAGGCCGCCGCCGGGCTGGACGCCCTGCCCGCCTTGGGCTCCTGGCGGGGCGCAGGCGCTGAAGCCGCCGCCGCGGCGGTCCTGCGTACCCGGGCCGAACTGCAGGACCGCACCCAGCAGGCGCTGGCCGTCGCCGAGTCGGTCGGCCGGGCCGCCGAGCGCATCGAGGCGATCACGGGGGAGCTGGCCCGCTTGCGGTGCGAGATCGAGGTGTACCAGGCGGAGATCCTCGGCGGCACGGTCGTCGCCCGGCCGGGTTCGGCGCACTCCCGGGCGGTGATCCCGCCGCTGCAGCTGCGGCTGGACGGCATTGTGGAACAGGCGAATTCAGTCGATGCCGAGCTGGTCGCCGCCCTCGGCGGCAGCGCCGCGCCCGCCGCCCCGGCCGCCGGGCCCACCGCGCTGAGCCGGCCCCTGCCCGACGACCCCGCGGCGGTGCGTGATCTGTGGCAGCGGATCGGCGTCGCCGAGCGTGACGCGATCTTCCATCGCGACCCAGCCGTCGGCAACCGCCCCGGTCTACCGGCCGGTTCGGCGTCCGACCCCGGCAAGGACCACTACAACCGGCTCCATCTGGCGGCCGAGCTGGCCCGGGCGAGCGCCGCCGGGTCGGCCAACCTGGCCGACCTGCAGGCTCTGGATCGGGTGCTGGCGGCCAACCCGGGACTGCGGCTGATGCTGCTGGACACCTCGGGGGAGCGGCTGCGTGCGGCCGTGGCCGCCGGGGACCCCGACACCGCCACCCACGTATCGGTGACCACTCCGGGGCTGAACACCACGGTGGCCGGCAGCCTGGAGGCGATGGCGGGCGAGGCGATCGCGTTGCGCCAACGGGCCACCGAACAGCTGCGCACAACCCCGGGCCACAACCGCGAGACCGTGGCCAGCATCGCCTGGATCGGCTATGACGCCCCGCAGATCCACGTGAGCGACGGGCCGGTGGAGATGCTGCGCGGGGCGGTCGGGGTGAGCCACGACCGCGTGGCCGGGGGAGCGGCCCGGGATCTGTCCCGGTTCTACGCCGGACTTCAGGCCGCCCGGCCCGCCGACCCGGCGCACCTGACGGCGATCGGGCACTCCTACGGCTCGCTGACCACCGGGCTGGCGCTACAGCAGCCGGGGGTGCACGGGGTCAGCGACGCGGTGTTCTACGGCTCGCCCGGCATCAAGGCCTCCGCACCGGGGGATCTCGGCCTGTCGCCCGGCCACGTGTTCGTCATGGAGACCGGTGATGACCCGATTCAGTGGGTCTTCGACGGGCCCGCGGCGGCACGGGCGCTGGCCCCGGTGATCCCAGGCCCACTCGACGAGGCGCTGCTGGGCGCCGCGGAGCTGAGCGGGGCGGGGGAGTTCGGCCCCAACCCGGCCGACAACCCGGCGTTCGTGCAGATGGAGACCGCCGCACTGTGGGGGATGGGACCCGCCCATGGGCACAGCGACTATCCGCGCGGCGGAGTGGGGGCCGACGCACGGACCGCAGGGCACAACATCGCTGCGGTGGTCGCCGGGCTGGACGCCAACATCATCCGCAAATGAGGCTCGGTCGCCCCTCCGATGCGCAGGCGCCGGGGCGGTGTGCGGTTGAATGCGTCGTGAAGATCGACGGATCGGTGGCGGTGGTCACCGGAGCGGGTTCGGGTATCGGCAGATCCATCGCTGCGGCGCTGGCCTCTGCGGGCGCCTCGGTGGTGGTCGGCGACATCGATGCGTCCTCCGCCGCCGAGACCGCGGCGATGATCGGTGGGGTCGCGGTGGCCGCCGACTCCGCGAGCGCCGACGGTATCGCGGAGCTGCTCGACACCGCCCGCCGAGAATTCGGCTTCGTGGACATCTACGTGGCCAATGCCGGCATCGTCGGCCACCCCGGCCTCGGCGACGATGACGCCGCCTGGGATCGGATCATCGATGTCAACGTGCGCGCCCACATCCGGGCCGCCACAGCGGTGATACCGGGATGGCTCGAGCGTGGCAGCGGGCACTTCGTCGCCGTCGTGTCAGCGGCCGGCCTGCTGACTCAGCTCGGCGCGGCGCCCTACAGCGTGACCAAGCACGCCGCCGTCGGGTTCGCCGAATGGCTGGCCATCACCTACGGCGACAGCGGAATCGGGGTGAGCTGTGTCTGCCCGATGGGTGTCGACACCCCGCTGTTGCGCGCGATGTCCGACGCCCCGGACACCCAGACCCGGGTGGCCGGTGCCGCCGTCACCGGTGCCGGTGCGGTGATCAGTCCGGACGAGGTGGCCGAGCTGACGGTCCAAGCCATCATCGACGGGACGTTCCTGGTGCTGCCGCATCCGGAGGTGCTGACCATGTTCCAGCAGAAGGCGGCCGACTACGACCGGTGGATCGCGGGAATGCGGCGGTATCAGCGGAGTTTGCAGTAGGCGGGGAATCGGTAGACAGGGGTCGCGGCGCTAGGTGCGTTGGACCGGTTCCGTCCATTCCACGGTGAAGCCCGAGAAGCCGGCGAACCCGGCCCCGCCGGCTCCCCACCTGCCGATCGAGGTGCCTCACATAAAAGTGAGC
>JAGQTQ010000031.1:36128-79302 GCA_020438905.1 Mycobacterium sp. | reverse complement strand
TCGCCAACCAAAAGCGGAACCTACATTTTTTGTGGGTTCTCACCGATCGTGGCGGAATCTCACGCGTGATGGCGGAGTGATGGCGGATCCGCCAAAGTCGTCTCTCGCCCCCGAAACCATTGCTGCACAACAGCATCTGTAAGAGCAAACCTCTCCAGCGACAGGCCCGGAAGCCTGGCCGGAAGCGTTGGTCACGCCCGTGGGGACCCATGGTGAGGCAGCCCGCCGGGCTGCTGACATGTCAGTTGAGACGACCCGTATCCGCTTGGACGTTGGCAACGATCGTCGTCGCGTTGGAGTTGGCGGATTTCTCAGAGCCGATTCTCTCCGCTATCCCTTGCGAAACTGTTTGATAGGATTAAATCCCATCGCGAAAGGGGCGCAATCATGCGGACAACTCGGCAGCTCAGCATCACACTGCCGAACGACATGGCAGACGCGTTACGTGAGCGGGTTTCTCGCGGCGAATACGCCAGCGAGAGCGAGGCGATCAGGGAAGGTCTGCGGGCGCTGTTCGCGCGCGACCGAGCGGTCGAAGCTTGGTTGCGCACGGAAGTCGCCGCGGCCTACGACGCTGTGGTGGCACACCAGGGTCGCACAGTCTCGGCGAAGGCTGTACGGGATCGCCTCGCCGCAGAGCACTCCGCCCAAGAGTGAATCCGGAAGTCGTCTTCGCTCCGGAAGCCGAAGAACAACTCGTCGATCTGTACCGCTACATCACCACAGCGGGCTCACCTGAAGCCGCCGATCGTTACACGGATTCGATCGTCGCCTTCTGCGAGGAGTTGGCCCTCTTCCCGCACCGAGGCAAAACCCGCGACGACATTAGGCCAGGTTTGCGGACGATCGGCTTTCGTCGCCGAGTGGTCGTCGCCTTCGTCGTCCTCGAGCAGACATTGGTGATTGTCGGCATCTTCTACGGTGGCCGCGACTACGCGGCGATTTTGGCTGGACCGGAGGATTAGCGACCCGACCACCGTTACATGAGCGGCTAGGAAATGAAACGGTCCGTGAGACAAACCGCGCATGAAACGACGTGAGACAGCAGACGGATGCCCAGTTCAGCAGACCGCGATATGCAACGGGATCTGAGAACCTACAATTTTGTCGAGATGCAACGAAGATTGACAAAGCGGACTTGGCTGTTAGACAAGCCGCGGCACGTGTCGAGTTGTGTGCTACAACAGCTGCTGCTGTCGAGATGCATTGCTATTTGACGGTGTAAGCCGTTGTTGGACAGCAACTCTGATACGGAGGGGCACAGCTTGTCTGAGCATCAAGCGTCTTTGGCTTTATCGAGCAGGGCTTTCACTGCAGCGCTCAAGGGGTCGAGATCGTTGTCGATAACGTCCTCCACGACGGCTGCGTCGATGTTGAAGTATTCGTGGATCAGAAAATTGCGCATGGCGCCGATCTGCCGCCAGGCGATCTCGGGCCGCTGGCCAGTGAGACCCTCAGGTAGCGCGTTAACCGCTTCGCCGATGATCCCTATTTCGCGGAGGATCGCTAAGAGGAATGCTCGCCCCTCAGGGATGACCGATAGGTATAGACCTTGGCGATCGCGGTCTGAATGTCCATCAGACGTTCCCGCACCGATCTGTTCACAACGCAATGGCCTGCCTGCGAGCCGACTCCGAGACGGGGTCTTTGAGGAGTTCCTCGCAGACCACGTCGACCCGGAGTCGGAGCAGTTCTTCGAGTTCCAGCCGGATCCCCGACAACCGCGAAAGGCGACTACCGGGTCCCTCGGCGGCGAGGTCCAACAAGAGGTCGACGTCGCTATCCGGTCCTGCAGTGCCTTGTGCGATCGACCCGAACAGCCGCGGATTGCTCGCGCCGTACCTGGCCAACACATTGCCGATCGCCTCGCGATGCTCGCGCAGGCGATCTAAGGTCCGGCTGCTGTACGTGCTGGTCACGCTCCGTATTCTAAGGCCGGTCCGCGGCAGTCCGAGCGCGCTCGTTCCTCCGATCGGGAATCGCTGGATTGCGAACACTGCCCAGGCATCAGACCTGGACGACCGTACGGTTCTCGGATTCGCCACGAAAAGCGGAAAAACCTTCTCGCCACCGTGGCCGGAAAAGTCGCCAAGTGCAGCTCAAGGATTAGCCCGTTCGCCATCGAGAAGCGGAACCTACAGGTGTGTAGGTTCCGCTTTTCGATGGCGGAATTCCGGTTTTCGTGGCGGAAGGATGGCGGATCCGCCGGAGAATGGTTAGCGAAATTCATGTAGCCGAGCCGGACCGTGCTGGTGAGGAACTACCCTCGGCGTACTAGCCGTCATCCACTCTCGATCACAGGAGTTGCTTTGGGCAGCAGCGATACTCGGGTGCTGATTAAGAACGTCGAGATTTTCGACGGACTGGCCGACGGACTGGTCTCCGGACACGTTCTGATCGACGGCCCGGCCATCGTGGCCGTCGAGGCCTCCCCGATCTCCGAGACCGGTGTCGGCACGGTCATCGACGGCGCGGGCCGGGTGCTGATGCCAGGCATGGTCGACGCGCATTCCCATTTGGTCGGCATGGCCAACACGATGGTGGATCTGATGATGGGCTCGCCGTCCCAGGTCGTTGCGGCCACCATAGCCCGAGCCAAAGGCACTGTCCTGCGCGGATTCACCACTGTTCGGGATATGGGCGGAGACACCGCGGGAATCAAGAAGGTGATCGACGCCGAACCGGCGCTGGGCCCGCGCATCTACCCCAGCCAGGCGGCGATCTCGCAAACCTGCGGACACGGCGACTTCGGATTCGTGTACGACCGTCCGACGGCGTTGGGCGGTCCGCAGGCTCACGCCGAGGCCATCGGGTTCATGCGGGTTGCCGACGGCCCTGACCGGGTGCTGGCCGCGGTCCGCGAGCAACTCAAACTCGGCGCCTCCCAGATCAAGCTGATGGCCGGCGGCGGGGTCGCCTCCTTCTACGACTCGCTGTCAACGATCCAGTTCACCCCGGCCGAACTTCGGGCCGCGGTGCAGGCCGCCGAAGATTACGGCACCTATGTGGCCACCCACGTCTACAACGTGACCGGTATCCGCCGCGCGGTGGAGGCGGGTGTGAAGTCGATCGAACACGGGCATCTGGCCGACGAGGCCACGATCGCCATGCTGGCCGAGCGTGAGGTGTGGCTGTCCACCCAGCCGTTCGCCGAACACGACCACAGCTTCCTCAGCGGCGACAGCGCGGCCAAGAACCACCAGATGTGCGCGGGGACACCCCAGGTCTACCGGTGGGCCAGACAGTACGGGGTGAAGGTGGCCTGGGGCACCGATCTGCTCTTCGCCCCCGAGAACAACGGCCTCCAAAGCCAGATGGTGGCCAGGCTGGGCGAATACTTCAGCAACGTCGAAGCACTGAAGATGGTGACCTCGGGCAATGCGGAATTGCTCCGTCTCGCCGGCGATCGGGACCCGTACAGGTCCGCCCGGCTGGGGCAGATCACCCCGGGAGCCTGGGCAGACCTGCTGGTGCTCAACGGCGATCCGACTGCCGACCTGAAGGTTCTCGCGGATGCGACGACGGGCTTGGCCACCGTCGTCAAGGACGGGGTGATCGTCAAGAACACCCTCGGTTGAGGGCGCCTCCGGTGTGGAATGCCGGCCTTAGGAGTGCTTCACCATCGCCTCGACGGTTTCAGTCGCGCAATTGATCAGGGTGGGCCGTTGGCGATCGGCGATACCGGCTCGAACGAGTTCGGTGACCTCCTCGGCGCTGCGCGCGTCGTGGGCGTCGACGCCGTAGCTGGCGGCGGTGGCCACGACGTCGAGTCCGGGCAGGTCGAGGCCTGGAACCCCGGGGGTCTGCTCGATGAACCCGAACTCCTTGAGCACGCCGTATTCGGTGTTCGAGGCGACGACCACCGTGATCGGGATCTGATACCTGGCAGCGGTCCATAGGGCGGTGATGGCGTAGTGCATCGACCCGTCACCCATGAGCGCGACGACGGGGCGGTCCGGTGCGGCGAGTTGCGCCCCGACCGCGGCGGGCAGCCCGTAGCCCAGACCGCCTCCGGCGGCCGACAGGTGTGACAGCCGTAGACCGGGCCGGATGCAGTCGACGATCGTGGTCTCGTTGCTGCCGGCTTCGCTGACCCACAAGGCATTGGGCGGGGCGGCCTTGGCGACCGCGCTCCAGAGGTTCGCCGGCGCGAGGGGTATGGAAGCGGGTTGGACCGCCTGGGCTTGGGTACGGGGTGCCGGGGCCGGCCGCTGAGTCGGGGTGGACGCGTCGGCCAGCGCTCGTGCGGCGCTGGCCAGGTCGGCGATGATGGCGTCGCCCATGGGTGCCCGGGCGGCTTCGTCGGGGTCGTTGGTGATGTGGACCAGCGATGCCCCCTCGGGCAGGTAGGGGCCCGGAATCATCGGGTAGTAGCGGAATACCGGCGCTCCGATCACCACGACCAGGTCGTGGGCCTCGAGTATCTGGGAAATCCAGCCGGCCCCGGGCGGCAACATCCCCTGGTAGAGCGGATGGTTTTCGGGGAATCCGCTCCAGCCGGTCAGCGGCGCGGTAAACACTGGCAGGTGGTTGCGTTCGGCGAGGGCGACCACGCCGTCCCAGGCGTCGTAGCGTTCCACGTCGCCCCCGACGACGAGGACGGGGGAATCCGCCGACTGGATCCGCTGGCAGATTTGTTGAGCCAGCTCCGGCGGAAAGCCGTACGCGTGGGTCACCGTCCGGTTGCGGACGACGGCGACGTCGGAGGCCTGCGCGTCGGTCAACTCGACCGGCAGGTCATCCATCGGCAAGGACACGAACACCGGTCCCATCGGTGGCGTGGTGGCCAGATGGATGGCATGCGCCAGCACTGCCGGAGCTTCGCTGGCGATCGCCGGCTCGGCGGCCCACTTCACGAAGGGCTTCGGCACCATGGTGGCCTCGATGTTGGTCAGCAGGCAGTACTGGTTCTGCATGAACCGGCGCTGATTGCCGGCGGTCACGATCAACGGGGTCTTGTTGACGTAGGCGTTGTACAACTGGCCCTGGGCGTTTCCCATGCCCGGGGCGGTGTGCAGGTTCACCAGCGCCGGCCGGCCCGTCACCTGGGCGTAGGCGTCGGCCATCCCGACCGGAATCATTTCCTGCAGGCCCAGCAGGTAGCGGAAATCGGCCGGGAAGTCCTGCAGCAGAGAGAGTTCCGAGGACCCGGGATTGCCGAACCACGTCGTCAAACCGTGAGCACGACACAAGTCCAGAATCGCGTCACGAACCGTCGTCATGCACCAACCGTATTCTCGCGTAGGGGGCTTCAACCTACTACCGAATGAGGCCGTCGATCCGGAATTGCCGTGGAATGCCGACGTCATGCTCCGCCGCATTTGGACAGCGGCGAGCGCGGTGCGGGCTCCCTGATGACCTGGGCTTCGTCCGGCGGTTTGATTCCGGCAGGAGCCCACGCGCACCGTAGAGTCACGCGCCAGTCGGATGTCGCCACGGGACTTCCTCTCGGCCGGGATGCCAAGCAGGTAGCAGGGCTACACGCCGAATACGCCGGCCCGGGTGGCGGATTAACCGGGCCGGCTGCGGGTGCCCTCTCCGATGCATAAAGCGCGAGAGACGCTCCATTCGGAAGTTACATGTGGCCAACCGTGATGTGGGAAAGCGAGTCGCCGAACACCGAGTTCGACTGCGCGAGCAGGGACTGCGGCCCCTCCAAATCTGGGTCCCCGACACACGGGCCCCTGAATTTGCCGAGGAGGCGCATCGTCAATCGGCTTTGGCCGCTGCTGGTCGCAACGCAGGCGACGACCAGGACTTCGTGGACGCCATTTCTCAATTCAACGACGAAGACTGCCGTCCACGCCCCGGCTGGCCGGGCAGTCAGATTGAAGGACCTGCAGCTGCACTGACCGCGCCAGCCGGCCGCATCGGGTATCTCGATCACCGCTGCGGCGGGTCCAGCAGGGCGCGGGCGTCCTCGATCAACAGCAACTGGTGCAGCGGGTCTGTTGGCGAGGACTCGAATCGACTGAGGCCGTGCAGGGCCAAGACGTCTGGTCGGTTGGTCATCGCCGGCGCCGCCGCAGTTCGGGGCTGCGCCAAACCCGGACAACCGTACGGTTCTCGGATTCGCCACGAAGACCGGAAAAAGCCCTTCGCCACGCTTTCCGGAAACTCAGCCATTCCGCAGCTTAGTCCGCTGACGTTCGCTAGCTGAAAGCGGAACCTACATGTAGTGCGCAGCTGGGGGGGAGCAGCAGCAGAGAGCGCAGCAGCAACTGTTTATGCCAGTCCGTCGGCGGTATGAAAGCAGGCCGGTACGGCGTGAGTACGACGTTGGCGAGTTACATGTAACATTACGTTCATGGCCAACCGTGACGTGGGAAGGCGAGTCGCTGAACACCGAATGCGACTACGCGAGCAGGGACTGCGCCCCCTTCAAATCTGGGTCCCCGACACACGGGCCCCTGAATTTGCCGAGGAGGCGCATCGTCAATCGGCTCTGGCCGCTGCGGGTAACAACGCAGGCGACGACCAGGACTTCGTGGACGCCATCTCTCAATTCAACGACGAAGACTTCGATAACTAGTGAAGCGAGGCGAACTCTGGACCGCCTCGGCCGGCCAGGGTCACGCGGGTAAGCCCCGGCCGGTCCTGATCATCCAAGATGACCGATTCGACGCTACTGATTCCATAACCTTCTGCCCGCTGACTACTGCGGTCGCCGATATCCCACTACTGCGTATCCCATTGCAGCCCAATATGACCAACGGGCTGGCTGCCCCGAGCAGCATCATGATCGACAAGATCACCACGGCTCACAGGTCGAAATTGGGCCAACGCATCGGCAAGGTATCGACCACTGAAATGCTGCAGTTGGAGCGCGGGCTCCTTGTCTACCTCGGCATGACCGGCTGAGTAGCACAACGTGTGGCCCAGTCCAGCGCGATCTATCTCCGCGCTTACCGGTCAGCCGACCACCCGGCTGGACTTCATCACGGATTACCGACAGTGCCCCGAGGTCAAAGCCGCGTGTCGGAATCTCACCGCCGGTGGCATCGGCCTCGCCGATACAACAACGCGCGGCATTGGCTAGGAAATGAAACGCCATTCGGGACAGAGCGCGTATGCAGCGGGGTGAGACAAACCGCAGAAGTAGAGGTCAGAACACCGCGATATGAAATGGAATCCGAGAACCCGCAAAGCGGCGGCGGCGACCGGTTCCGATTTCGTTAAGGTAATGCTACCCTAACTGCCATGTCTCCCGTCTCTGAGATACTGAGCCGACGCACGCTGGTCTCCGCGGAAGCCCCGGCGTCACTCACATTGGCCGATCTGCAGCCGGGCCAGCGGGCCACGGTGTCCTGTTACGACGGCGGGATCGAGCCGTGCACGTCGCGCCGGCTGTTCGATCTGGGCCTGGTCCCGGGCACCGAGGTGGTGATGGTGAGGCGGGCCCCACTGGGGGATCCGGCTATCTTCCGGGTGGGCGACTACGAGATCGCTCTGCGCCGTGACCAGTCCGCCGGGATCCACGTCGAAGCCGCCCGGTGAGCGGGGACGGCTGCCACGGGGGGTCGGGTTCAACGGCCACCGCGGACCCCGAGCTGACCCGCTTCGCGCTGGTCGGCAGCCCCAACTCGGGTAAGACGACGCTGTTCAACGCGCTGACCGGGTTGCACGCCAAGACCGGCAATTATCCGGGCGTGACGGTCTCCAAGTACGAGGGCCGCACCCGCCTCGACGACGGTCGCAGCGTCGTGCTGGAGGATCTCCCGGGCACCTACAGCCTGGATCCGATCAGCCCCGACGAGCAGATCGTGGTCGACGTCCTGGACACCACCCGAGCCGGTGGGGATCGGCCCGACGCGATGTTGGTGCTACTCAACGCGACGACCCTGCGCCGCTCGCTGGGACTGCTGGCCCAGGTCGCCCAGACCGGGTTGCCGGTCTGCGTGGTGTTGTCCTTCACCGACGACCTGGCCCGGCGCAACGGTCGGTTGGACACCGCCGCCTTCAGTCGCGCTCTGGGCGTGCCGGTGGTTGCGGTGACGGCCGGGCATCGCGATGGGGTCGCCGAGATCCGACGGCTGATGGCCGACCACCGATCGTGGAGCCGTCCGGTGGTGCCGCCGCCCACCGACGCCGCCGAGGTCCCGGCCTGGGCGGATTCGGTGCTCGAATCCGCCGGATACCGGTTGCCCGATGTCGATGAGCGCACTCGGCGCATCGACGCGGTTCTGCTGCACCCGGTGTTCGGCACGATCATCTTCCTGCTGATCATGTTCGCCTTCTTCCAGACGATCTTCACCCTGGCCGCCCCGCTGCAGGGCTACGTCGAGACCTTCTTCGGCTGGCTGGGCGACCTGGTGGCCAACCGTGTCAGCGTTGGGTGGCTCTCGGCGTTCCTGTCCCAGGCCGTCATCGGCGGCGTGGGCGGTGTGCTGGTGTTCGTCCCGCAGATCGTGCTGCTGTTCGTCCTGATCGCGGTGATGGAGGGCACCGGTTACCTGGCTCGCGCGGCGTTCCTGATGGACCGGGTGATGGCGCGCGCCGGTCTGGAGGGCCGGGCGTTCGTCGCGCTGCTGTCGTCGTACGCCTGCGCGATCCCCGGGATCATGGCGACTCGGTCGCTGCCGTCGGCCAAAGACCGGCTCGCCACCATGATGGGTGCGCCGCTGATGACCTGCTCGGCGCGGCTGCCGGTCTACATTCTGCTGGTCAGCCTGCTGTTCGCCGAGGATGCCAAGGTCGGGCCGTTCAACTGCCGTGGCGTGGTGATGTTCGCCCTCTACCTGCTCGGGGCGGTGGCCGCGATGATGGCCGCGGCGGTGTTCAAGAAGCTGACCTCGCGTGGCGGGCCGATGCTGCCGTTTTACATGGAGATGCCGCCCTACCAGGTGCCGCGGCTGAAGAGTGTTCTGGCCGAGGTGTGGACGGCCGCGTCGGCTTTCCTGCGCAAGGTCACCACGATCATCCTGGCCACCACGGTGGTGCTGTGGGTGCTGCTGAACCTGCCGCTGCGCACCGAGGCGTCGATGACGGCGGCCGGGGTGGACACCTCCGACGAGGCGGCCGTGTCGTCCTACGTGCTCAACAACTCCTATGCGGCGTCGATCGGCAGAGCCATGGAACCGGTGTTCGACCCGCTGGGCTTCGACTGGCGGATCAACATCGGCGTGCTGTCCTCGCTGGCCGCCCGGGAGACCTTCGTGGCCACCCTCGGCCAGGTGGCCGCCGCCGAGGATCCCGAGGATCCCGGCTCGGCGCTGGAGGCCATGCGGGTCCCCGACGGGTCCCCCGAGGGCCGCGAACTCTTTGACATCCCGACCATCACGGCACTGATGGTGTTCTTCATGTTCGCCCTGCAGTGCATGTCGACTGTGGGCGTGCTGCGCCGGGAGACCGGCACCTGGCGCTGGCCGCTGATCGCCTTCGGCTACATGTTCGTCCTGGCGTGGGTGATGGCCTTCCTCGCCAGGACGGTGGTGTCGGCGTTCGGATGATCGGCCTGCACGCCGAGCGGGTATCCGGTGAACCGCAGGCGGTGCGCTGGGTGATGTTGCCCCCCGGGGCGCTGCCGGCCGGCCGGGTGCGGACAGCCCCGGGGCGACTCGGCGAGATGTTCGCCGACGAGACGCTGTCAGCCGGCCTGGTGGAGCACACCGCAGTCTGGCTGTGGCTGCGCGACGAGCTGTCCTGGTCGACGGTGGGACCGCAGGTGGCGAAGGCGCTGCGCGCCGCGCTGGAGCACCCGGGGGACTGGGTGATCGACCCGGATCCCGGCGAGGTGCTGTTCCGGGTCACCAACGATCTGCTGGACGGCTCGGTCGGCGACTTCATCAGATCGCACGGCGGATCGGTGGCCGCCGAACGCGCCGGAGACGATGTGGCCGTAACTCTTGGGGGGGCCTGCGCGCGGTGCGCCGCCGCCGACCACACCTTGCGCGGACGCCTACTGGAGGGCTTGCGCGGGCGCTGTCCGGACCTGGTGGCGTCGGGGCCCGACACCGAGGGGTTAACCCTGCGACTGCATCCGTAGCGCGGGAGAGGTGTCTGAGCCGCCAGTCAGGGGCGCTGCGGCGTGGCCCTGGCGGCAGTGTTGCCCTTGGTTGCTAGGGGATCTCGGCGTCTGGCGAGTAGTCCGTGGCCGGGGCTGAAAAGGTAGGCCAGGGTGAAGGTGGCGCCGTTGGCGAGTACGACCATGGGCCCCGATGAGGTATCGAGGTAATAGCTGGCGTAGAGGCCGATCATGGCGCTCACGGCCGCGAGAGTCGGGGCGATGAACAGCATCCGGCTGAATCGGTCGGTGAGTAGGTAGGCGGTGGCGCCGGGGGTGATGAGCAGGGCGACGACGAGGACGACGCCGACGGCTTGCAATGCCACGACGGCGGTCAAGGCGAGTAGGCCGAGCATCGCGGCACCGATTATCCGCGGATTGAGTCCGATGGCGTGGGCGTGGTTGGGATCGAACGCGTAAAGAGTGAAGTCGCGGCGCTTGTAGAGCAGCACGGCCAGGACGACGGCGCCGAGGACCCCGACTTGAATCAGGTCGGACTGCGAGACGCCGAGCAGGTTGCCGAAGATGATGTGATTGAGGTCGACCTGGCTGGGGGTTACCGAGATCAGGACGAGTCCGAGCGCGAACAAGGTGGTGAACACGACGCCGATCGCTGCGTCCTCTTTGGTGCGACTGGTGTCGCGGACGACTCCGATCAGCGCCACCGCGGCGAAGCCAAAAACGATGGCACCCAACGCGAATGGCGCTCCGGCGATGTAGGCCAGGACCACCCCGGGAAGAACGGCGTGCGAAACCGCGTCACCCATGAGCGACCAGCCGATCAGAACCAGCCAGCATGACAGGGTGGCACACACCACCGACGCGATCAGGGTGGTGACGGTGGCACGGACCATGAACTCCAACCGCATGGGCTCGAGAAGGAAGTCGAGGATGCTCACCGCTGTCCTTCGTTGAGGACGTCGAGACCAAAGGCGCGGGCGAGGTTTTCTGGTTGCACGACGACCTCTGGGAGGTCATGCAGGACCACGGTGCGCATGAGCAGGATCGCTTCGTCAGCGAGTGTTGGTAGCGCGTGCAGGTCGTGGGTGGAGACCAGGAGCGTTGCGCCACCGTCGGCGAGGTCGCGCAGCAGTTCGCTGATGGTTGCCTCGCTGCGTTGGTCGACGCCGGCGAACGGTTCGTCGAGCAGCAGCAGGTCGGCGCCCTGGGCGACGCAGCGGGCCAGGAAGGCGCGTTTGCGTTGCCCGCCGGAGAGTTGGCCGATCTGGCGGTGTTGGAGTTCGGCGAGTTCGACGCTTTCGAGTGCGGCCTCGACGGCCTCGTGGTCGGAGGGACTGGCCCGTCGGGTCGGTCCCATATGGCCGTACCGGCCGGTGAGCACGACATCGCGGACCGACAAGGGGAATGCCCAGTCGATGGCTTCGCTCTGCGGCATGTAACCGACCAGTCCGGCCTTACGCGCCCGGGCGGGACCGAAGCCCTGGATACGTACGGTCCCGCTGTCGGGCCGTACCAATCCCATGATCGCTTTGAGCAGTGTGGACTTGCCGGAGCCGTTCATGCCGACCAAACCACAGACCCGCCCGCGTTGCAGTGTCAATGAGGTGTCGTATAGCGCGGTTACCGATCCGTAGCGCACAGAGACCGATTCGACCTGCAACGCCGGGGTTGTCACGATGCGCGGTGGGCGGTCAACGCCGCCGCAATGGTGGTGGCGTCGTAGTGGATCAAATCCAGGTAGGTCGGTACCGGCCCGTCGGCCTCGGAGAGCGAGTCGACGTAGAGCACCCCACCGAAGCGCGTCCCGGTGGCTTCGACGACTCGCTGCATCGGTGCGCCGGACACGGTGGATTCGCAGAAGACGGCGGGCACATCGTTGGTCCGAACGAACTCGATGGTCGAGGCGATCTGCTGTGGGGTGGCTTGCTGCTCGGCGTTGACCGGCCAGATGTACTTCTCGGTCAGCCCGGCATCACGCGCCAGGTAGGAGAACGCGCCCTCACAGGTCACCAAGGCCCGCTTGCTGGGCGGCAGCGCGTCGAGTCGGGCCACCAGATCATCCTGGACCTTTTGGAGTTGCGTGCGGTAGGTGCCGGCGTTGTCCCGGTAATCCTGGGCGTGGTCGGGGTCGAGTTCGGCGAACGCTTCGGCGATGTTGTCGGCGTAGATCTGCACGTTCAGCGGTGACATCCAGGCGTGCGGGTTCGGCATACCGCCGTAGGCGTCTTCGGCTATGTAGATGGGCTGCACGCCTTCGCTGACCACGACGTGTGGAACATCGATACCCTCGACGAACTGGGCGAACCATGCTTCCAGGTTCAGTCCGTTGTCGAGGATCAGATCGGCTTTGGCCGCCTTCTTGATGTCGCCGGGGGTGGGTTCGTAGCCGTGAATCTCCGCTCCCGGCTTGGTGATCGAATCGACAGTCAGGTGCTCACCGGCGACGTTCGAGGCGATGTCCGCCAAAACCGTGAAGGTCGTCAGCACCGTGGGCCGCCCGGAAGCGTCGGTGTCGCTGGATTGCGAGGAACAACTCAACGCGGTGGCCATGGCGGCAAGGACCACAACAATGGTGGCCACCACTCGGCGAGAGTCAATTCTGATCTGCGCCGAATCTCTGATCTGCGCTGAATCCACCAGCCACCTCCCACGCCGAGTTCAAAGCGGGTCGACAAGTTCCTCGAACTCTACCTGGGCAGCGCCCCGGCACTTTCCGCCCGGCGACCTGCGTCGGTGACGCTCGAAGCGACGCCGTGCCGGGTGAGTTCATGGCCTCACCTGTAGCCCCCGGCCGGGAGCTCTCCGATGGCCGAGCACCCCTCCCGCCAGTACAGATTGCCCTGTACTGTGAACAGGGCGTCATGTCCTATTCTTGGGCGCACCGTAAGCGGTCGGGTGGGAGGTTCGGATGTCTAGCAAACAGTCGAGTGTGCCCGGGATACGTGCGACTCGTCAGCGTGCAGCCATCGCCGCACTCCTGGATGATTCCGCGGAATTCCTTTCCGCACAAGCGCTTCACGTGCAGTTGCGTCAGCGCGGCGACGAGATCGGTCTGTCGACGGTGTATCGCGCGCTGCAGTCGATGGCCGCCGCAGGGATGGTGGACAGCGTGCGGACCGATACCGGCGAGTCGCTGTATCGGCGCTGCTCGGAGCATCATCACCACCACCTCGTCTGTCGTTCCTGCGGTGCGACGACGGAGGTGCAGGGGCGAGGCGTCGAGACGTGGGCGGCGAATGTGGCGCGCGAGCATGGGTTCTCCGACGCTACCCACACCGTGGAGATCTTCGGGGTCTGCGGGGCGTGTTCAACGCAGTGACTGCGCCCGGCCGGCGAAGTCGGTACGGCATCGGGGGCAGATACCGTAGACGTCGACGTAGTGGGTGACGTCGGCGTAGCAGTGTTGTTGGGCCAGTTGGTGAGCGCGCTCTTCGAGCGTGGGCACGGTGAACGCGACGGCGCGCCCACAACCCCGGCACAGTAGATAGTGATGGTGTTCGGAATCGGTGCGGATGCGATAGAGATGCTCACCGCTTTCGGCCCGCTGAGTCTCGACCACCCCGTCCTCGGCGAGCGTGTGCAGAATCCGATACACACTCGTCAGCCCCACTCGCAGTGAATATTCCTGGTCCAGTTGCACATAAAGTTGCTGCGCGCTGCGAAAGCCGTCGGTCTCGCGAAGAACGCTCAGCACCGCGCGGTGATTGGCGGTGACCCGCCGTCTCGGCTGTGAACCCGATTCCACCGCCGGTCGCTTCGTGCTCACGGTGTCGCTGTCGACGAACTCGGCTTCGCGGGTTCGGACAAGGCAGGGGGCTCCAGCACCGGCGCACCGCTATCGATTGCGCATGCAACGGTGCGCTGGCGGCGATCGCCCAGCCACACGACGAGCCAGACCGCACAGGCGATCGTCACGATGAGGAAGCTGGGCGGCACGTTGAACATCGCAGAGGCGGCCAGACCCGCCCAGACCGAGACGATGCTGATCACTCCCGAGATCAGCATCGCCAGACCGGGCCGCGGGGTCAGCATGATCGCGGTCGCCGCCGGGGTCACGACGAGAGCGAACAACAGCAACGTGCCGACGGCCTGGACGGCCATGGTCACCGATACCCCCAGCAGCGCCATGAAGACGATCGAGAGGGCCCGGATCGGCACACCCTTGGCCTCCGCCACCTCGGGGTTCACCGAGCTGAACAACAGTGGCCGGTAAACGAATCCGATGCACAGCGCCAACACCAACAGCAGGGCCCCGAAGGTCAGCAGCTGATCGTAGGAGATCGCCAGCAGGTTGCCGAACAGCACGTTGGTCATCGTCGAGGAACTCTTGGTGGCCAGCGAGTTGAAGAACAGGCCCAACCCCATCGCGAACGACAACACGGTCCCGGTGATGACTTCCCGCTCGGCGGCGCGTTTGCCGAGGAAACCAATCACCAGCGCCCCGCCGACGCAGAACACACCCAGGCCGAAGGTGACCGGTAGGCCGAGCAGCACCGCGCCGGTCGCGCCGGGCAATCCGATATGCGCCAGCGCATGGGCGGCGAAGGCGGTCTGCCGCACCACGATGAAGTATCCGATGAGCCCTGCGGCCATGGCGACGATCGTGCCGCCGAGTACGGCGTTGCGCATGAACGGCGCAGTGAGGATCGACCACCAATTCTCTTGGTAGCCGAGGGCTAGGAGGTGCTGAGTCATGGGATCAGACACTCCTGGCGTAGAGATCACCCTGGGGGGTGCGGACGACCTGGATCGGTGTTCCGTACAGGTGGGTGAGTAATTCGTTCTCGATCACGTCGTTGACGCCGGCATAGTGTGCGTGCCCATCGAGAAGGTAGATCGCACCGTCGAGGATCGACAGGAACGGATTGAGGTCGTGAGCGACCACGACGATGGTGACCGAGAGTTCGTGGTGCAGGCACTTGAGCAGCGTGACGATTTCATGCTGGCTCCGCAGATCCAGGGAGGCCAGCGGCTCATCGAGGACGATCATGTCGGGTCGGGACACAATTGCCTCGGCGATCGCCACCCGTTGACGCTGCCCCCCGGACAACGTCGCCAACCGATGATCGGCGAAATGATGGGCGTCGACAGCTGTCAGAGCGTCCTCGACACGGCGGCGGTCGGCCTTCGAGGTCCGGCCGAATGCCCAGCGGCCGCCGTTGAGGCCCAGCAGGACCGCGTCGCGGGCGCGGATCGCCTCGCCGGCGCTTTCCGCGTAGTGCTGGGGGACGTAGCCGATCCGGTCACGGTCGGTGCCCGGAGGTCGCCCGAAGACCCGTAGTTCACCGTGTCCGACCGGAATCAGACCCAGGATCATCTGCAGCAGCGTGGTCTTGCCGGCGCCGTTGGAGCCGATCACCGCCACAATCTCACCGGCGGGAATTTCGAAGCTGCCTTGCGACCAGATCACCCGGCCGCCGCGCACGGCGCTGACGTCGTCGAACATCAGCGCCGTGGCGGCAGGGGAATCAGACTGCGACACCGAGTGCCTTGGCCAGGGCGGTCAGCTGGGCCTCCTGCCACCCCTCGAAGGACGTCTGGCCCGAGGGCACCGTCTCAGTAATGTCGACGACGGGCACCCCGGCACTCTCTGCGGCCCGGCGAATCTGTTCCGGTATCGCCCCTTCGGTCTGAGTGTTGTAGATCAAGACGTCGATCTGGCCACCGGACAGCGCCTGAGTGAACGCGGCGAGGTCGGCCGGCGAGGGATCGGTCTCAGCGGCCGATGCGGTCTTGTAGCCCTTCGGTGTCTTGTCGACCAGGCCCAGCGCTTGAGCCTGGTAGTCGAACACCGATTCGGTTGCGGCATAGGATTTTCCGGATGCGCCGGCCTTGATCTTGGCGAGCAGCTCGTCGTACGGCTTCATCGCGGTGCTGAAATTGGACCGTTGGGTGGTGAAGTAGTCGCCGGCCTTCGGCTCCAGCTTGGTCAGTTCCGCGGTCACCGCGTCGGCGACTGCCGTGACCGCCGCCGGGTTGTACCAGAGATGGGGGTTGGAACCCCCGGGTGTGTTGGTGACCGTTCCGGCGTCGATCACGGGCACGTTCGGTGCCGACGTCGCGGCCAGCTTGGACGCCCACGCGTCGTAGTCGACGCCGTTGACGACAACGAGTTGCGCGCCGCTGAAGGCCGCACCGTCCGACGGGGAGGGCTCGTAGTCGTGCGGGTCGACCGAGGAGCTGGCCAGGATGGTCTTCACGTTGCCGCAGCTTCCGGCCAGTTCGGAGACGATGTCGCCCCATTGGTCGACGCTGACGACGATGTCGACCGGGTTGGTCGGGCAGGCTGCCGGCTGGGCAGCCGCGGAGCCCGATTCGACGGACGCCGAACTGGACGAGGACGACCCGCTGGTGGAGTTGGAACTGCAGGCCACCAAGCCGAACGGCATGACAAGGACGGCGACGGCTGCTAGCGGAGCATGGTGAGGAGTGGGGGCCACGGGCGCAATGATAATCGTTATCGTTTTACGGCGCGACACCGGGAGGGTCGCCGCGTCGCCGTGATCGTCAACGACACGAGCGATGCCGACCCGGCGATAATGAAACGGTGGTCGATCGCAGTAGCCCTGCCATTCCTGTCATTGCCCTGACCGGCTATCTCGGGGCGGGAAAGACAACTCTTCTCAACCATGTCTTGCGTGCACCTGGCGCCCGGATCGGCCTGATCATCAACGACTTCGGCGAGCTGAACGTCGATGCCGGCCTGGTTGCCGGGCAGGTCGACGAACCGGTATCCATTGCCGGCGGCTGCATCTGTCACCTGCCGGAGGATGGAATTCTCGATGATGCGTTGAAGAAGTTGGCCGACCCGAAGCTGGCACTAGATGCCATCATCATCGAAGCCAGTGGGGTAGCCGACCCCGTGGCGATGTCGCGGATGATTCGCTTCAGCGGTGTTGACCGGGTTCGGCACGGCGGCGTCGTTGACGTGATCGACGCCGTCGAGCATTTCGCCACCGTCGATACGGTGGCCGCTCCGCCGGGGCGCTACGGTGCCGCCTCTCTCGTCGTCGTCAACAAATTGGATCAGATCGCCGCGGACATGCGCGACGAGGTGCTGCGTCGCATCGAATGCCGTGTACGCGAGAGTAATCCGGCTGCTCCTGTCGTCGGCGCTGTCGCTGGAAAAGTGGATCCGCAGTTGCTTTACGATGTCGCCGAAGGCGATGGCGGTACGGGGCAGATGTCGTTTCGCGAGTTGCTCATCGGGGAGTCCGCGCACTCGCACGACGCTCATGATCATGTGAGTGCGGACTCGGTCACCGTCATGTTCGACGGGCCCGTCGATCCAGGCCCGTTGGTCGACCTGCTCGACCGACCGCCGCGCGGGGTCTACCGAATGAAGGGCACCGTGACAGTGGGTGCCCGCCACTATCTCGTCAATGTCGTTGGCGCATCGACACATGTGACGACCGCAGTCGCGGGGGTGCGGGGCAGCCATCTGGTGGCGATCGGCATCGACCTCGATCGCCCCGATGTCCGTGAGCGTCTTGAGCAGGCGCTGCGGCCTTGCACAAAGCAGGTAGCGGCGGCGGGAATGCGGCGTTGGCAGCGGTTACGGCAACTCAGCATCTAGGGCCGCAACAGGATCGGGCCATGGCCAGGCGAACAGACTGGTGACAACCAAGACCGGCCTGCGGCAAGGCGGACAGAAAGGCGCATAACGCTGTCTGTTTGGATTCGGCGACTGCGCTCAGGGCCCAGACCAGTTGGGATCGACTGCAACAACCAGGTTGAGGAGGTCTTCCAGAGCAAGCCCGATTCGCGAATCCGCAAGCTCATAGCGGGTGCGCCGACCTTCGGGGACTGCCACCACCAAACCGCATCCGCGCAGGCAGGTGAGGTGATTCGACAGGGTTTGCCGCGACACGCCGATCGTGTCGGCGAGTTCTGACGGGTACGAGGCCCCTGTGCGCAACCTCAGCAATATCTGCGTGCGCGTCGCGTCGGACAATGCATAGCCGAACCGCGTTAGTGCGTCGTGCGCAGCGATCGCAGTTCCCATGACCGCTAGATTACATGAATAACTGTATACAGAAAACACTGTACAACAATCGCGTTGCCGTCCGATGGCAGCGCACATCCTCGAACCCGCGACAACGCATTTCGCTGCCGCGCAACGCCACCGAATCGGAGCGTCCGGGTTAGGCGCCGCCTCAGTGCACTTCGGCGAAACCGCAGGTGGTGCTATCCGAACAAACATCCTTGGGCATCGTCGGGGCGAACGAGTGCGGGTCACGATCTTCGATCGGGCCGGCGTGACTCGACTCCTGGGTTTCGCTGGGCCCTGCACTCGGCATCGGTGGTCCGTCCTCAGCCGCCGAAGCCCCACCCGACGCGACCGTTATCGCCACCATGCCCGCGAGGGCAACGCCGGTGGCGGTCATTGCCGCCGGACGCCCGATCGTGCTCAACCGCTTTCCCATAAGAACGCTCCTGGTCTGAACCGACGGTGATCGGCAACCTAAACGGCCCGATAATCGGGCGGTCTTCCGAAGGTAAAGGCAAGCGACAATGGTCGTCAATAGTAGTTGACACCGATTGTCGTTAAGGTTGATGCCGACCTAGCTTCCCAGAGGGCAAAGGAACAGGCAATGACGGGGACCGCATCAACCACATCCACGGCGGCCACCGCCACCTCCAGCGCCGAGACCGGGTCCACGAGCGCTGAGGCCGATTCTGCGGCCGCCGAACACATCGATGACGCAATGGATGGGATGGTCTTCGGGACAGTCGCTTTGAGCGTCCCACTTCGCGACGGGCTGATCCAGGTGGGCACAGCCGATACGCTGCCCAGCGCGACGATCGAGGTGTGCACGGGTCCCGCGGCGGTGTCGGTGCAGCGCATTGACGGGCAGCCTCTGCAGGCTCAGATCGTTCACCGTCGCCCGGATGGCACTGAGGAGCTGCGGACGGTGTTCACCGAACCTGTTGCGCGGCTGCGTCTTCGGCGGACGCGCCACATCAATGGTCCCCGGTTGTGGGTGGTGACCGAGGGCGCCGAAGCCCGCAGTGCGGCCGACCTGGTCCAACTGATTCGCACGATCGTGCGCTTCGCCGCAGCCAAGCAACGCCGCGACGACTCCGGGCCGACGGCCCGGCCGGCCTGAGCGCGGCCGGTTCATCTGGGCTTGACCGCCGACCGGGAGGTTCGTGACATGTGCCTCGGCGGTTTCAGACGCGCAATTGATAACGGTGGGCCGCGGGTTATCGCTGTTCGCGCGCCGAACCGGTTCGGTGAACGCGTCGGCGTCAGCCGTAGGGGTTGGCTGGGGCTTCGATCCGGGTGGCGGACTGGACGAGCAGGGTCGGTATCGACGTCGAATCCCCATTGGCTCTATCGGGAACGACGGTGCCCTCGACTCTTAGCTTAGCCACGTCTCCTCGGGATAATTTTTCAGATCGCCGATCGCCTGCCCGCGCAGGTGGATGCGGGCCAGTTGTGCATCGGCGGCACAGCAGATGATCACGACCCGCCCTAGGTCGACGCCTTCGGCCTCCGGGAGGGTGAAGCCGACGACGGAGATGAGACGGTCGTTCAGTGTTCCCGCGGTGTCCTGGGCCGCGCGGATCATGACGTCGGTCAGCGACACCTCGGGCGCGCGCCCGTCCGGTAGCGCCGGGAACGGCCGGCGAAGCACCTCGGTTGATACGGCGGTGACTTTCGGTGCGGCGGCCTCCGGGCGCAGGGCCGGAGGGGTAATGAAGACCAGGACGAGAACGGGGACCAGGAGCAGCCACGCGATGGATCCCCGATGAGAATGGCCGCTGTGGTCGTCGTCGGGTCCGGATCCGCGCCGGATGTCGGCGACGATGGATACCAGCGCCAGGGCGATGACGATCACAGCGGTCAGGCTCAGCCAGGGAAGCAGTGAGGCTTTGACGTACCGGGTGTAGGCGCCGCCGATGGTGATCACGGCGGTCGCGATTCCGACCAACAACAGCAGCGCGTTCTCGGCCTCGCGACTCATGCGCCGCGGCCCAGCACCAATACACCGATAACGGTTGCGGCCACGGTGGCCACCACGAAAGTTGCGGGGGCGAATCGGACCGCGAAGGCGCGACCGAACATTCCCGACTGCATCGCGAAGAGCTTGACGTCGATGGCCGGGCCGACGACGAGGAAGACCAGGCGGGGAACCAGGGGCACCATGGTCAGGCTGGCGGCCACGAACGCGTCGGCTTCCGAGCACAAAGAGAGCACCACTGCCAGCACGGCCATCACCAGGACGCCGAGCAGAAGTTGGCCCGCAAGATGCTCCATCAACCAGTCCGGAACTATCACGTGCAACGCAGCCGCAGCGGCGGCGCCGATCACCAGATAGGACGCGGCCTGAATGAAGTCATGACGGGCGGCCTCGGTGAAAGTGTGCCAGCGGGATCCATGGCCGTCGGTGCCGCGGGGCAGCCGTCGGGTGATCCACTCTGCGCGGCCCCAGCGGGACCAGGCCAGGCCCATGACGATCGCGGTGACCAAGGATGCGCCGACGCGGGCGAACACCATCTGGGGTTGGCCGGGGAACGCCACCACTGTGGAGACGACCACCACCGGGTTGATCGCAGGGGCGGCCAGCATGAAAGTCAGGGCGGCCGCGCCCACGGCGTCTTCACCGAACAGTCGACGGGCTATTGGTACCGAACCGCATTCGCAGCCGGGCAGTGCGGCACCGCCGGCGGCCGCGGTGAGTACCGCTGCGGCCGGACGGCGAGGCAGCCACCGGGACAGCCGATCTGCAGTCACGAAGACCGCGATCAGCGCGCTCAGCAAGACTCCCAGCGCCAGGAACGGCAGGGCTTGGACGAAGATGCCGCTGAACACCGTGCCGGCTGTCGACAGCGCCGCGCTGTCATAGACAGCCGCTCGTAATGTGCTGCCCAGCAACGCGAAAGCCACCACCGCCGCAACCAAGACGGGCATCGAGGCCGATTCCGTGAACCGGGCGGTTTTCACTGCGGCCGCCACATCGCGGTGAGAGTCGAATCCTGCATTTCCTCCCCAGCGCCGACGCGCGCCTCAGTGGCCGCGAAGGTCGGTTCTAATGAAAACAATCCCCAATTACACCGCAGCCTACAAGGATCATCCGGCTAGGATGCCAACAGGCCTACTTTGGAGGGAACATGACACCTGCGGAGCACGTCGAGCCAAGCGACCATGAGCACCTGCCGGGTGACGGTCACCAGACCGTCGTTCACGGCGACCATATCGACCACATCCATGACGGCGAGCGACACCCAGAGGCAAAGATCCACTCCGATCACGGCTCGGCGCACACCGAGGGCGACGGGTGTGAGACGGTTCAGCACGGTGACCACGTCGACCATCTCCACGACGGACACCGGCACTTCCAGCACGGCGACCACGTACACGAACACTGACGGGACTGACCGTCGAGCCGGCCAGATGGATCACCGGTGCGGGCAGCGCTGGCATAGCCCGTGTTTCGATACCCCGTCGGCGGGGTTGATGTCGGGTTCTGCTGCTCGTCTCGGTGTTCGGTGCGATGCAGTTCGTGGGGCTTATTAGAGGCGTACATCACGCTCTTGGGATTGGCAGGATGAGTCGGTGACGGTTGCCGGGCCGACCCGTCGGCGATTCGACAGGTCGATTCAGGTTCTCTTCGCGGGCCTCATTGGGCTGGCCCTGTTTGCAGGGACGGTGCGTGCTTTCCTGGTCGGCCGGCCCGACCTGGCGACTGCTACCACGGTGTTCTGCGGTGTCTTCGTCCAAGCACTGCCCTTCCTGGCGTTCGGCGTGGTGATCAGCGGCTTGATCGCGGCGTATGTCTCCCCGGACCGGCTGGCCCGCTGGCTTCCCCGGCGATCAGGTATGGCGATCGTCACCGCGGGGATCGGCGGCGCCGCCTTGCCCGGCTGCGAATGTGGGACCGTTCCGGTGGCACGCAGGTTGTTCGGTGACAGTGAATCGAAAGATCGCCAAGGTGCCGCCGCCTTGACCTTCATGCTCGCCGCGCCAGCGATCAATCCCGTGGTCCTGGTGTCGACAGCGGTGGCCTTTCCCGGCGAGCCGGCCATGGTCGGTGCGCGTTTCACCGCATCACTGCTGACCGCGGTCGCCATGGGGGCTGCGTGGTCGCGATGGGGCCGCACTGAATGGATCACCCGGCGTCTGCCACGGTCGACCCACGATGGCGGGTCGAAGTGGACGGTTTTCACCGAGGCGGCACGCCACGACCTTTTGCAGGCCGCTTCCTATCTGGTACTCGGCGCCGCCACCGCCGCCGCGCTGAACATGCTGATGCCGCCGGCGGTGTATGAGCATCTGGCCGGCCAACTGTTGCTCGGGATCATCACCATGGCGGTCCTCGCCTTCGTTTTGGCCTTGTGTTCGGAGGCGGATGCGTTCGTGGCCGCGAGTCTGACCATGTTGCCGCTGCTGCCGCGGCTGGTGTTTCTGGTCGTGGGACCGGCGGTTGACGCAAAGCTGTTCGCCATGCAGACGGGCGTTTTCGGCCGCGCATTCGCCATGCGGTTCGCGCCGGCGACCTTCGTCGTGGCTACAGTCCTCGCCACGTTGGTGGGGTTGTTATTCCTCGGAGGCGCCCGGTGAGTCGCAACACCGAGAACGTGGTCCTGTTCCTCCTGGGTATGTGCACTGCCGCGATCGTCGTCACCGGCACCTTCACCCGCTACGTCAAGCCCGCCCTCATGCCGTGGTTGGCGGTGACGGCGGTGTTTCTCGTCATGCTGGCACTGGCCGCGGCTAGCCGGGACCTCCGCGCCCGCGGACGCCGCGGAGACGATGCAGATCACCACGAAGGCGATATCGGACACGAGCACCGGTCCGCGGTGGTGTGGCTGCTGGTGGTACCCGTTGCGCTGCTGGGATTTGTGGTCCCGCCGGCGCTGGGTGCACGGGCGGCTGAGCCTTCGGCCACCGCGCTGCCCGGCCGGGTGCTGTCTCGGCCCTTTCCGGCATTGCCCGCCGGTCGCGCACCAGAACTGCCGCTACCGGAAGTGGTGGTTCGCGCGAACAGGGACACAGCCTCCACACTCAAGGGGCGGCTGATAACCGTCACCGGGTTCACCGTAAAAGAGCCGGGCGGAATCGATCTGGGGCGGGTCGTCATCATCTGCTGTGCAGCCGACGGTCAGCTGGCCCGACTCCATCTCAGCGGCCCGGCCGCGGCGAAGGCGGCCTCCTACCCTGAGGAGACCTGGCTGCGGGTGGAGGGCACCGTGGTGCCCAAACCCTCCGACGCCGCCGGGTTGTCGACTCCGACTCTGACGGTCTCGGCGGTGACACCCATCGAGGCGCCGCGCAACCCGTACGCGTACTGAGAAGCTTCCGCTAAGAGTTGGAGAACGGTAGCAGCGCCATCTCGCGGGCGTTCTTGATCGCCATTGCCACCTGGCGTTGCTGCTGAACGGTCAGCCCGGTGACGCGCCGAGACCTGATCTTGCCCCGGTCGGAGATGAACGTCCGCAGTAGCGCGGTGTCCTTGTAGTCGACCGTGGTGATGCCGAGCTTCGTTAACGGGTTGGCTTTCTTGCGCAGCGGAGTGGCCGCGGGGAGTCGCCTGGTCGGTTTGATTCTGGGTGCCATCGCCGGTTACCAACTCGCCTTGCGAATTCCGGGCAGTTCGCCGCGGTGTGCCATCTCCCGGACCCTGACCCGGGACAGGCCGAACTTGCGCAGGCGTTCGGCGTAGCGCGCCACGATGGCGCGACGCCGTTCGTTCTTGGCGATTACCTTGATGCCCCTTGTGCTGACCCGCAGAGTGATGTTGCGCCCCTGTGACGGCAGGTAGTAGGTGTTGCGCTGAATGTTGGGGTTCCAGCGCCGGCGGGTGCGCCGATGCGAGTGCGATACCGAATTGCCGAAACTCGGTGAACGCCCGGTCACCTGGCAGTGCGCGGACACCTGGCCCCCTTCAGTTTGATGGTAATGACAATCGTTATCGACTTGCGTCTCAAGTCACGGTAGCGTAGCCAGTGTCAGGGTGGCAATTGTTCCCAATAAGAGGGGGAAATGCATACGCCGGTGGCCCTCGTCGCAGGCCGGGTTGACAGCGACCGAGTGGCGGGCGCCCTGATGGACTACCCGGGCACGGTGGTCGTCCCCCAACGTCCTTCGCCGCGCACAGGCAGGGCCCCGTGACCAGGGCCGTTCTTGCCGGACTGCGGTGAGTCGGGGGCGCGGCATTCAAGGAGGTTGCCCGCCGCTCATGGGCGGGGACATCCGGGATGGCCTCCGTTGAATTCATACCCCCGGGGGTGTACCGTAAACTAGACTCAGTCCAGAAAGGAATTGGCATCATGACTACAGAACCAGGGGACGCCGCCGCGGTGGTCGGCATGCCGCGTATCGGTGATCCGGCGCCGTCGTTCACCGCGGTCAGCACGCAGGGGCCGGTGAATTTCCCGGCCGACTATCTGGGTAAGTGGGTGATCTTCTTTTCCCACCCCGCGGATTTCACCCCGGTGTGCACCAGTGAGTTCATGACTTTTGCCTCGATGCAGGATGAGTTCGCCCGGTACAACACCGAGTTGGTCGGGCTCTCGGTGGACGGTTTGTACAGCCACATCGCTTGGCTGCGCACCATCAGGGAGAAGATCAGTTTCCGCGGCATGAAGGGCGTCGAGGTGACGTTCCCGCTGATTGAGGACATCTCGATGGAGGTCGCCCGCAGGTACGGCATGATCATGCCCGGTGAGGACTCCACCAAGGCGGTGCGTGCGGTGTTCGTCATCGATCCCAAAGGTGTTGTGCGGGCGGTCATCTACTACCCGCTGAGCACAGGGCGCAATTTCGATGAGCTTCTGCGTCTGGTCAAGGCGTTGCAGACCGCCGACCATTACGACATCGCCACGCCGGCTGACTGGCGACCGGGGGAGCCGGTGATCGTCCCGCCCGCGGGCTCGTGTGGAACCGCTAAAGAGCGTATGGACGGCAAGGGCGAGGGCGTGCAATGCGAGGATTGGTTTTTCTGCACCAAGGCGATCCCGGCCGAGGAGATCGAGACGGCCATCAGGGCGAAGGGATGAACACGACAATGAGCGACATCGATATGCGGATCGACAACGGAATCGGCGCCGAGGCGCGAGCACAGATCACCGATGGCCTTGCGCGTCTTCTGGCTGATACCTACACGCTGTATCTGAAGACCCACAACTATCACTGGAACGTGACCGGCTCGATGTTTCAGACGCTGCATCTGATGTTCGAGACCCAGTACAACGAGTTGGCTTTGGCGGTCGATCTGATCGCCGAACGCATCAGGGCCCTCGGCGCCAAGGCGCCTGGAAGTTACTCCGAATTCGCTCAATTGACCAGCATGTCCGAAGGGGTGTCCACCCGCAGTGCCGCGGAGATGATCGCTGATCTGGTCGCCGGTCAGGAAGCGGTGGTGCGCACCGCCCGGGCGCTGTTTCCGGTTGTCGAGGAGGCCCACGACGAACCGACGGCTGATCTGTTGACTCAGCGGATGCAGATCCACGAGAAGACGGCCTGGATGTTGCGAAGCCTGCTCGACGAGTGAGTGCACCGTGGCCGGGCCTGGTGCGTCTGAACCCGGCGACGCGCGAGATGCCGCTGTCGAGCGGTGCCGTCAGGGCCGGGCTCGAAGGCCGTGGGAGAAGGGGCGGCCCATCAGGGACAACAGGGCCCGGCACAGTGCGGCGTCGTCGTCCACCGGCGCGAGGAACGGGATGCGGCAATCCCAACACCCCTCAGGCCCCTCGGTCCTCACTTGAACGCCATGTCGGTCAAGCCCAAGGAGGTAGATGCTCCCGCGTCGAATCCGGCGGGGGAGCCGAAAACGAAGTTGTTCGATCATGTCGGGGTGATGATCGTGGAGGTGGCGCGCCCAGGCAGCTTCGGTGAGGCTGAACGGATCGGGGCTTGCCCGGCGGACAGCGGCGAAGGCGACTTCGTCTGCACCGGTCGCATCGGCGAAGACGATCGAGTCGACGTCCAGGAGCAACAACAGATCCCCATTGCCGACGTCGAGCAGTGCCGGATCGGGAGTGCGGCTTGCGATCTGGTCGAGCAGTGGGCGTACTTCGCGGGAGCGGACCGGGCGAACTCGTCCCCGCACCCACACTAGGGCCCGCACCGACTCATCAACCGGGAACGCGGCGCGGTCGATCAACTCGACTACGCCGGTGGAGCCAGGGGTCACTTCGCCCAAACCTGACCGCGCGGAGGCTGTCAGGGCAACGGCGCCTCCGTGCATCAAGTGTGTCACCCGGCAGGTTGCGGCGCGTGCACCGTCCACGGCGATCCGGGCCTCGGTCGCCCGCGCGAGAACCGTTCGCACGCGTTCGGGAACGGTCGGCTGCGACGACCCTGGGAGCACATGGGCATCCAAATGTCTCTCCTGACTAACCCGGCGGGGAGCAGAGACTCCTCGAATTAGGTAAGGCAACCCTTATCAGTGTACCCGTCAGCGGGATTTCCTGGAAGGGCGGGGGATAAGCGGCCAGACCAAGGGGCCGCCGACGCGGCGGTGATCTCTAATTAGGGTAGGCTTACCTACTATGAATCCTTCGCGCCAGCGGCTCAGCACTGCGCGTCAGGCCAACTCCGTTGACGATGCACTGTCGGTGGACACCGTTGTGATTCCCGAGAATGGCAGATGGGCGGTCGACGTCATCGTCGTCTTCGCCGACGGGGTGGTGCGCAAGCGGATTCATACCCACGCCACCCGGCGCCGCGCTGAAATCGCCGCCGATCTGATCAAGCGTGCCGCCGACCGCGACCCTCGCCCGGCCAGGCAGCGGGGTGGCGCCGGTTGTGATCGCCCCGTTCGCGGGCCGATGGAGGCGCTTCGAGGGCCTATCCTCGGCAACCCCATCGACGGGATCGGCAGCTCCTACGGATTGTCAAGCGCCACAGAGCTTTGGGAGAAACCGGCCATCCACGAGCGGTAACGAGTGCCGACGGCACAGAAGAGGGCCGACTCCGGCTGTATTGGGCGGAGTCGGCCCGCTTCTAGGCCTGATGCGCGAAGGCGACTACTGGGCGTGGCACTGGCTGAGCAGGAACCGGTCGAGGTTGACCAGTGCGTCGCCGGGGCCGCCGGTGAATCCGGCCAGTTTCATGTAGTCGACGATGCCGCGGAACAGGACGAGTTCCTCGCGCTGTTCGGCGATGAACCACTGCAGCATGTTGAACGTGTTGAAGTCTCGACGATCGAGGGCGAGGCTGGCCAGCGCGTCGATCTGTTCGGTCACCATTTTCTCGTGGGCGTAAGCCGCGTTGATGATCGATACGAGGCTCTCGAACTCGGCGGTCGGGGCGGGGATGGCCTGAAGGCGAACCGACGCATCGCACTCCACGAGGTAGTCCACCAACCGGTTGCGATGGTCCATCTCCTCGGCGACGTGCCCGCGGAAGAACTTCGAGGCACCGGGCAGGCCTTGGTCCTCAGCCCACATGCTCATCTGCAGGTACAACTGACTCGCGTAGGCCTCGCTGGTGATCTGATCGTTGATGGGTTGTACGAGGTCGGCGTGGATCATTGCGCTCCTTATTGAGGATGGGGTTACCGTATTGGGAATGCAAGGTTAGCCTAACCAAATCAATCCGCTGCTGGATGGATCACCCCGCGTCCCACATGAGCGGGGAGGACTGGACTACCCGTCACGGCCGAGCCCCGTTCGCCGATCCCGACCTACCGGCCAACCGGGAAGCGCTCGAAGGCATTGCTCTACCCGTTCGCCAGCGGTCTGGATGAGCCACGGGGCGGGCCGGCCGGGCCCTCCGGGCTGAGTGTTCCGCGGCAAACGTCGTATATCCCCTGCTAGTGTCCGCATCGCGGTTGGTTTTCCCTGCGCGCCGCGAGTCGCGTCAGGGAATCGAGGTGGTGCGAGCGGGTAGCGCACTTCCGAGAGGGAACCCGGTGGGAATCCGGGACTGTCCCGCAGCGGTATGCAGGAACGAACGCCGCCACAGCACTGACCCCGTGGGGTTGGGAAGCGACGGTCACTAGGTACACCCGCCAGGGTGTGGGCCTGCGAGTCCGAAGACCTGCCAACCGTGCCGGGCGCGCCGTGCCCGGCGGCACTTCGCCTCGTGGAATGGGCGCGCAGCCGAAGGGGTGCGCGTCTTCGGGCGATGGGTCATCGGTTTCGTCCCGAATGGAATGAACGTGCACATCGAACCCGGGATCGTCGAAGGTCCCAAGATCATCCTCAGCTACGTCACCGCCGGGGGAGCCGGCATGTACGCGCTTCGGTCGGCCTGGCAGTTGGTCAAGGAGCGCGGTGTGTCGCCCGTGCTGTTCCGGAGCCTGTCCACCACCGCCCTGGTGTTCGTCTTCTTTCAGGTGTTCCCGCACTACCCGGTGGGCGTCTCCGAAGTGCATCTGATCCTCGGATCGACGCTGTTCCTGCTGTTCGGGATGGCTCCGGCGGCGATCGGGCTCGCGGCGGGTCTGCTGCTGCAGGGGTTGTCATTCGCCCCGTTCGATCTGCCGCAGTATGGGATGAACGTCACCACGTTGCTGGTTCCGCTGTTCGGGCTGCAGTACATCGCCGGGCGGATCATCGCTCCGAATACGCCGTACATGCAGTTGCGATACCGGCAGGCCCTGGCGTTGTCGACGACCTATCAGGCCGGCATCGTGACCTGGGTGGGATTCTGGGCGCTCTACGGCGAAGGCTTCGGCGCACAGACCGTGCAGAGCATCGCGGCATTCGGCGCGGCCTACCTGATCGTGATCATCATCGAGCCCTTGGCCGATCTCACCGTCCTGGCGGCGGCCAAGACCCTGCACCAGTTCAAGGACAGCCCGTTGTTGGAAAGGCGCCTGCTCAACCCCGCCTGAACCGAGGTTTGACGTCGGTGGGCCGGCTCCGGTTGACAGCGGGTCCGGCCCACTTCATGGCCAACACGATGGTCGATCTGATGATGGGCTCGCAGTCCCAGATCGTGGCGGCCACGCTGTCTCGGGCCAAAGACACTGTCTCGGGCGGGTTCACCACCGTTCGCGACGTGGGCGGGGATACCGCGGGGATCAAGGCGGCCAACCGACGGCGACGCCTGTTGGGGCGACCCGGGGAAGCGAGTCGGCCAGCATCGAGTTCGACCGCGTCGGCAGGGACTGCGCCGGCTTCACGTGGTGCTGCCGCAGTGCCGGCGAACGGATTGGGCTGCCACGATGGTGTCCATGTCTACTCTCACGTGGATTGGCGTACCCGGCGATGAGCGGGCATGGGCGGCGCTCGGTTTCGTTGTCGACGGTGGAGGATTCACCGTAGGTCGGGTCCGTTGCAGCATCGGCGACAACGGCTGGGGATTCGACGAGATCCATTCGGATCCCTCCGTTCTCGGCGTGCCGACCGTCACATGCCCCTCGGCCGTTCCGGCCGCGCACCCCTGTGGGGTAACCGCCGCCGACCACATCGTCTACACGGTGCCGAATCTGGACTCGGCGGTCGAGGCGCTCAACGCGGTGTTGGGATCGTCGCCGCGCAGGCGATTTCACCCACGAGGGCCGCAGGGGCCGGAAATGGCGTTCTACCGGGTCGGCGAGGCCTTCATCGAGGTTGTCGCGACAGGTCGGGAACCAGCACTCATCGGCTTGGCACTGAAAACGCCGGATCTGGACGCCACGGTGGCACGGATCCGCCTCTGCGGTGGACCGGTATCCGACCCCAAGCCGGCGGTGCAGGGCGGACGGATCGCGTCGGTCCGGAGCGAACATCTCAAATGGGGCCTGGCGGTCATGGGCGCCTAGCGGGTGAGCAGGACCGCTCCCATCGCGATGGCAACGACCAAACGCGCCAGTGTCAGCGGTATTCCGAAGCGCACGAAGGTCTTCGTCGTGTACCCGCCGGGCCCCATCACCATCAGGGTGGTCGGTTGGGCTATCGGGTTGAGGAACGTCATCGAGATGCAGGTGCCGATCAGGGTCAACAGCACCACCGGGTCCAGTTCGGCCGAGGCGGCAACGGCGATTGCCACCGATGCGAGGATCCCGGCGGCGGAGTTCGTGACGAGGTCGGTGGTGAGCGTGGTGACAACGGCGAACACCATGACGATCAGCAAACTGTGCCCGCCGGCGAGGCTGACGATGCCGGAGGAGATCAGTTCGCCGAGGCCGCTCCTGACGACGATCGTTCCCAGTCCGATCGAGCCCGCCATGATGGCCAGGATGTTCCAGTTCAGCGCCCGCACGGCGGATCGCGGGCTGAGCATCCCGGGCCAGCACCATCAGGACGGCGCCGATCAACGCGACCACTTCGACGGAGGGCAAACCGAAAGAACCGGCCTCCACGACTGCCGCCAGGATCCCCAGCGCGATGACGGTTTTGGCCGGTTGCGGCGGTCTGTCCGGCGACTCGTCGGCACAGCGCCACCATGGGGTGGGCGGCGGGCACGTCTGGCTCGGTAGACCAGAACGTCACCGGCGGCCAGTGCATTGCCGCCGGGCACTGGATTGCCCCGGCGGTGGACGTCGACGAGTTCGAACTCGGGCGTGGCCTTGATATCCAGATCGGCGGGGGTCCGGCGGGTCAGCGCGACCAGGACGAGGATCGCGGCGGCCACTGGCGTGGGGTCAAGTCTGGCAGCCCGATTAGGGAGGCGTTCCTGCACAGCAGCGCTCGGCTACGGAGGCCGCCGGCGTGACCCTCTACCGGATTTCGCAGTTCGAAGTTGCCGCGGGCGGGTTAGGCTCCCGGGGAATATTCCGATGGGCTGAAGGTGGTCTCGATGAGCCAAGGGACAGAAGTTCCGGTCACGTTTCCTGCGCACGACCCGGCGGGTTGGCGGCAGCTCCCGGCGTCGTACACCCCGCTGGACCCCGGGCGGGTCTCGGCCCTCATGGCCAAGGAGTGGGAGCGCTACGCCAAGACCACCCCCGGCTCTGCCGACCATGCGGCACGGTCGGTGAAGACCCTGCCGTTGGGAGTGACCAGCAGCTTCCAGTACTGGGATCCGTATCCGATGGGGGTGACGTCCGCGCGGGGCGCCTACGTCACCGACTGCGACGGACGCCAGGTACTGGACCTGTCGATGGGATTCGGCGCCATGCTCGTGGGCCATCTCAACCCCACGGTGGTGGCCAAGGTCAAAGAGTCCCTCGATGACATCGGCACGCTGTTCGTGACCCCGTCGCCGATCTCAACCGAGGTCGCCGAGAAGTTCAAGGTTCGCTTCGGCCTGGACATGCTGCGGTTCACCAACTCCGGCACCGAGTCGACGATGTACGCGGTGCGTGCGGCCCGTGCCTACACCGGCCGCAAGGCGATCATCAAGATCGAGGGTGGCTACCACGGCGGCTACGACGGTCTTTCGGTGTCGGTCAAACCGGGTGTCGACGAAATCGGTCCCGCCGACGACCCCATCCCGCAGGTGCCGTTCGACGTCGAGGCCGGCGTGGTGCATACGGTGGCCTACAACGACCTGGGCCAGATGGAACGAAAGCTGGCCGCTCACGGCAAGGACGTCGCCTGTGTGGTGATGGAGCCGGTCATCGAGAACCTCGGCATCGTGCTGCCCGACGCCGGTTACGTCTCCGGGGTGCGCAAACTGTGCGACGACCACAACGTGCTGCTGATTTTCGACGAGGTCAAGACCGGCCTGACCGCGGGTGCCCACGGCGCCGCCGCGCGTCTGGGCGTCAAGCCCGACCTGATTACGCTGGCCAAGTCCATCGGCGGCGGCCTGCCGCTGGCCGCTTTCGGCGGGACTGAGGAGGTCATGCAGGTCGTCGTCGACAACCGGATGGCCCACTTCGGCACCTACAACGGCAACCCGCTGTGCATGGCCGCTGCGCTCGCGGTCGACGAGGTGGCCACCGAGCAGTCGCTGGCCGCCGCCGAACAGGTCAACGACAATGCCATGGAAGCCATGGACACCATCATCCGCGAGTACGAACTGCCCGCCCACACCGTCGGTTTCGGCGTCAAGGGCGCGGTGACGTGGTCACCCACCCCGATCCGCAACTACCGCGACTACAAGCTTGTCACCGACTTCCACGTCGCTGAGCTGGGGTGGCTGTGGGGTATCAACCGCGGGGTGCTCACACCGCCGGGGATGGATGATCAGTGGCTGGTGTCGTTGGCGCACACCGATGCGGACATGGGCAAGTGGGTCGACGCCTTCGGTGAGCTGGCCAAGGAGCTACGCGCCTGATCGTGCGCTGCTGCCGTTCAGCTGCCGCAGACCGGTAACGCGCGCCTGGTCGGGGCCCAGGACGAGGAGGACGCGAGCCTCCCGTGTGGTACTGTTTCTTGTACCATACGGGAGGTCAATCATGGCAATCACCGCGAGTGAGGCGCGCAAGAATCTGTTCCCCTTGATTCAGCAGGTGAACGACGACCGCGCGCCCGTGGAAATCACCTCGAAGAACGGTCGCGCAGTGCTGATCTCGGCCGACGAGTGGGAAGCCTGGCAGGAAACCGCCTACTTGTTCCGCTCTCCGGCCAACGCCCGCAGACTGCTCGATGCTGCCGCCGCACTGGACGCGGGTCAAGGTCTGCGCATCGAACTCGACACCACGGGATGAACATCGTGTTCTCCCCGCCGGCCTGGGAGGACTATCGGTATTGGCAGTCTGCTGACCGCACGATCCTCAAGCGGATCAATAGGCTGATCGGCGAAATCTGCCGTTCCCCGTACGTGGGGATCGGAAAGCCTGAGCCGCTCAAATACGGACTGGCCGGAGCATGGTCACGCCGCATTACCGCCGAGCATCGACTCGTCTACCGAATCAACACCGGAAACGTGGAGATACTCCAAGCGCGTTATCACCACTGAACAGGGTTTCAGCGACCACGTCCCCGGTTGCGTTCGGACATGCCGCCGTCCCGGCGATCAGCGGCGGCGTGACATCACCGTGAACACGGCCAGCAGTGCGGCCGGGATCGTTGCGGGAACCGCCACGTCGGCCAGTGTCAGGACGCCATCGGATCGCCCGCCGGTCAACACGATCGCGACCGCTGCCGTCAGGCCGAGGCCGATGATCGTGACGATCAGCATGACGATGCGCCGATCAGACATCACGAACCTGCCACGGAGCGTCGCGGTAGACCAGTCTGGCGGTCAGGAACAACGCCGCCAGCATGGCGGCGGTGAAAAGCCAAGCGCTGAGTGACAATTGGATGCCGCCACTGAGGGTGTGGCCGCTGGTGCAGCCGCCGGCCATCCGTGCTCCGAACAGCACAAGGAACGAACCGGCGAAACAGCCTGCCGCGCGTCTGCCCCCGCTAGCGCCGAACCGACCCCGCCATGATGGCGGGACGACGGGGCGAAACGCGGTGAAGCGGCGGCTGATGAAGACCGAGGACAGCATGGCACCGAATATCACGCCGAGGTCGGTCAGAGGCTCCCAGCCGATCGACGCGAAGACCTCCCGGCTGTAGTCGAGGTTCGGGGCGAACAAATGCCCGACCACCCAGGAGTACGTGGTCGACTGCCCGAAGGCCTGACGTAGGAACAGCGAGGCGACCACGACCATCGCGACCAGAAGACCCACCAGTCTGATGGTCCTGGCCTGCAGGCTGGCGCTCGTAACGTCGATGTCCGTGAGCCGGTCGAACCAGGAGGTCCGGTCTCCTCGCAGCGGATCCACGGCCCCCTCGGAGAGGTAGGCCTTGGTGTCACGCGCGGCTGTCCGGTCGTGTTCGTCCTGCGTCGCTGTCGTCGGATTGCTCGGATCGCTGGGTTTCCCGCTCCTGTACCGGCGCAACAAGGACAGCAGCATCAGGCAGATCGCCGCGTAGCCGACGGCGACCAGCAGCATGGCGAGTGGACCGACGGCGCCGACCTTGCCCGTTACCAGCAGGTCACCGAAGTTGGCGGCACCGACAAGCCAGCGGCCGAAGGGGGTCTGGTAGACCAGCGTCCAAGCGGCAGCCCCCAGCAGGCCGCCGGGGATCGCGAAAAGCACGTCGCGCCTGCCCTCGCCGAGGGCGATCATCTCGGTGCCTGGAAAGTACCCGCTGATGGCTGCGCCGACGCCGAACAACACCCCGCCCACGGTCACGCCGACCAGATAGAGCGGACGGGGCGAGAAGTGCATGGCCAATCCCAGCGCATGCAGCCCGTAGAGCAGAACTGACCCCACCGCGGTGACGAGAAGAAAACAGCCGAGCAGGAGCCGGTCAATGCCGCGGGCGACTCTGATGACGGTTTCGGGGTTACCGATGCCCCACAGCGAGGCGGGTATGCCGAACGCGACGCCGACGAGAAGCCCAACCCATAGGGGCGCGGTCACCTGCATGACGGTTTCAGTCTGCCAGAAGAGCCGGACGACCCGCCGGGATCGGGAGCGGGCGGGTCATGGCTTCAGGGATGCAGATTCCACTGACCGCAATCGCCGGCCAGCACATCGTTGACGTCGACCTCGATCCCGCCGACGATCGGACCGGGATTCGATGCTGTGCTCACCACGCGCTGGTAGAGGACCGCCGCTGGGTCGATCTGATTGCCCGACCAGGCCCGGGTCTGCCAGGACCATCGGCGTCCGGGTGTGCGTGAGCTCCCGATGACGCCGTCGGCGGCGGCCCACCGGCACACGTCGATCCCCCCGTAGACGCCGGTGCGCTGCACTCCGAGCACCGAGTTGATGCCACGGAACCACTGAAGGGCGAGTGTGTTCCAGGTGTCGCGGCTGATGTCGTCATCGACACTGAAGAAGATCGGGGCGCTCTGGCCGCCGCCGGCAGCCGTGTGCAGGTGCCAGGCTGTCCGCGCGTCGGCCACGCCGCCGGCGAAACCGCGGGTGAAATCCGACGGCGCCGTGCCGCCCGGCTTGCCGTACTGGTAGTTGCTGACGATGACCAGGCCGGCAGCGGTCAGTGACTCCGCGTAGGGCCGGGTGATCGGCTTGGCACCGAAGGAGGAGCCGGGGCGCGAGAGTGAGACGTAGTTGATCACCCCGGAGTAGCCGGCCGCCCGGATGTGCTCAGCGGGGATCTGGCGCATGGCGAAGTCGATCAGCCGGGGAGTTGCGGCCGCGGCCGCAGGCGTGCCGATTGCGGCCGACGCCGTCCCCAGCCCGGTCAATGCCGACGCGGCGGTGGCGTAGCGGAGCGCATCCCTTCGGGACACCGGCCGCGAACGCCCGAGGGTCCATGACGAATCCGGCACGAGTCGATGTTACCAAAGTGGCCATTGTGAACAATGGGACAGAATTGGATGTCCACTGCCGAGAGCTGTCGCCGCTTGGCAATGGGCCCATCGTCACCTTGCGGGGCCTAGTCGACACCTGCGGATACGCGGCTTCTATCCCCGGCGAGTTGGAATTCCGCGCCACGACGGGTTACCGTCGCGGGTCGGTCAAAGCCGACTGCAGCTGGGTGTGGACACCGAGCCACAAGTTCACAGCTGATTCCTAATCTGACCGTTGGACAACGGTGAGACCGTTTCGTAACCTGATCGAGACCTAACGTAGATCGACAGGTAGATCGGCGGAGAAGTCGCCGATGGTAGGCAAAGGACTCGCAGTTTTGAAGTTTCACGCCCCGGTTGTCGCAAAGTCAGGTTTCCGCAGCCGTTTCGCCGGAGTTGCACTCGCACTCGCAACGCTTGCCACGGGATGGAGTGGTGCGGCCTCTGCCGAGCCGTCCCAGGACCTGCTGACCAAACTCAACGAGCTCAACAAGAAGGTCGAGCAGCTGAGCCAGACCATCAATGCCGCTCAGGCGGATTTCGACAACAAGATGCGTGTTCTGGCCGAGGCCGACGCCAAGCAGGAACAGGATCTGGCCGCCCTTGAGGGCGCCAAGGTGCGACTGGCCGACTACCAGCGCGGTGTCGACAAGATCGCCGCCGCGGTCTACATGGGTGGACGCGCCGACGCCGCCACTGCGATCCTCACATCTGCGTCGCCCGCACGGCTGATCGACCGGCTTTCCGTCCAGCGGGTGATGGCCGTGCAGGCTTCCGGGCAGATGCAGGGCTTCCGCCAGTCGATCCAAGAGATCCAGATCAGCGAGGCCGCATCGGCGAAATCCGCGGCCGAGGCCAGGGCCGCCGCCGATGCGGCTGCCTCGATCCGGGCCGGTCTGCAGAAGCAACAGGCCGAACTGAAGGTGCAACTGGCGGCCGTAGCCGACGAGGCCGCGCTGACAGCCCAGCCGTCGGCGGTGTTGGCGGCCATGGGCATTGTCGCCCCCATGCCCACGGTCGGGGTGAACGGTCTGGTCCCCAACGCACGACGGCTGATGCAATACATCATGACCACCTATCCCGGGGTGCGCTCGATCGGCGGGGTCCGGGCCGATCCGCTTCCGGATCACCCCAGCGGCCGCGCGCTGGACATCATGATCGGCTCCGACATGGGGCTCGGAGACGCCATCAACGCCGATATCCAGAGCCAGGCCGCACGGTTCGGCGTCTCGTACACGATGTGGCGGGTGGCGGCGCACTTCGACCACGTCCACATCACGGTCAACTGATCGCCCCGAGCCGGATCCTCGATCCGGACCGAATAGGGTCCCAGGTGTGAGCACCGGCATGAACACCGCAGCTGACCGAACGGCCGTTGTCGCCGGTATCGACGGATCCGATGCGGCACTCGGCGCCGCCCGGTGGGCCGCGGAATTCGCCGCCCGGGCGGGGTTGCCGCTGACGCTGGTGCATGCCGTTCCGAAGCTTGACTTCCACTTCCTCGGCACCGGCGCGCCCGCGGTGCTCGGGGCCCCCACCGACGGCGACGCCGTGCTCGCCGCGGCCGAGCTCGACGTGCGCTCCAAGCATCCCGATCTCGCTATAGACACGATGGCCGTCAAAAGCGGTGTTGCGACCGCTCTGGCCGAGGCCTCGCGATCTGCCCGGCTGGTGGTGGTGGGCACGGGTGCCGCCGACCATCGCGTCTTGGGCGGGCACGCCCTGCGGATCGTGCACCGCACCCGGTGCCCGGTCGTGGTCTGGCGGGCACCGCTGGCGAAACGGACCGGCAAGCCGCTGCCCGTCGTCGTGGGCATCGACGAATCCGATAAGTCCGACCACGCGCTGGCCGAGGCGTTCGACATCGCCCGCACGCTGCGCGCGCCGTTGACCGTCGTGCACATGTGGGAGATCGGTGCGGCGGTCGGCATGGGCGACCTGGGCGGCCAGGGCAACATGGACTGGCCGCTGCTGAAGATGCTGGAGTCCCAGCAGCGCCAACGGATGGACGAGTTGGTCGCACCGCTGGCCGCCAGGTACCCCAACGCTCACGTGAACAAGGTTTTCCAGGACGTCAGCCCGGCCAAAGGCCTCACCGATCTGTCGCGGGAGGCCCAGCTGGTAGTGGTGGGCAGCCACGGCCGAGGCAAGCTCGCCGACACGATCCTCGGCACGGTCAGCCAGAGCCTCATCCACCACGCCGAATGTCCGGTGCTGGTGGTTCGGTAGCCGACGTTACGCACGATGGAGGGCCAGACGGAGTTAGAGGTCATCGCCTTCGATCTCGCGTCGTGCCTGATCGCCCAGGAACGAGGCGCCGATCGGATTGAACTATGCGCCAACCCACACGAGGGGGGCACCACACCCTCCTACGGGATGATCGCCACCGCAAGACAGGCCACCTCTCTTCAGCTGTTTCCGATCATCCGCCCGCGAGGTGGCGACTTCCTCTACAACGCAATGGAATTCGACGCGATGGTCGCCGACGTCAAGCAGTGTGCGGCGTTGGGGTGCGACGGTGTGGTGATCGGCATGCTGGCTGACGACGGCAGTATCGACATTCAGCGATGCGCCGAGCTGATCCACCACGCCGCGTCGATGCAGGTCACCTTCCACCGGGCCTTCGACCGGGTCAGGGATCCGCTGGCCGCGCTGGATGAGGTCATTGACCTGGGATGTGCCCGGATCCTCACCAGCGGTCTGCATCCCAACGTCGAAGAGGGCAAGGCAGTGCTCAAGAATCTGGTCGAGGCGGCCGGCGACCGGATCACGATCATGCCGGGATCCGGTGTCAGGTCCACCAATGTTCTCGAGATCGCGACGTTTACCGGTGCCACCGCTTTTCACAGTTCGGCCCGGACGCTGCGCGCGACCCGGATGCGGTACGTGAATCCGGCGCTCGAGGAGTCGCTCGATTCGGTCAGCATCGATCCCGATGAGGTGACTCGACTCAGGCAGATTCTCGACGCTCTGGAAGAGGGCCTGTCCCGGCGTTGAAGGGCGCACTGGGCACCCCGTCGCCGCGGTTGGTCACCAACTGTTCGAGCAGCTGGGCGGCCAGCGCGGCGGCGCCGAACACGATCAGCAACCACAGCGGCGGCCGGGCCAGCTCCCAGACGAACAGCGCCGACCACAACCAGGCCCCCTGGGTGACGGCCAGCACCGCCGCGGCAGCGGCGAGGGACACCGCCGGCACGCTGACGTGCAGCGGCGTCCAGGCGTTGACCGAAAACGCCACCAGCGATCCCATCGCCGCGCCGGTGGCCAGGGCCGGCGTCAACAGGCCGCCGACGGCGCCGGTGCGCAGGTAGAACGCGGTGAGTAAGGGCTTGAGAATCAATAGGGCCGCGGCCGAGGTCAACGTCAGCCCGCTGCTGATGCTGACCGTCAGGACGCTCTTGCCGTTGCCGGGCAGTTCCGGCAGGTAGTGGGAACACAGGCCCACCGCCAGTCCGGCGGTGGCGATGGCCGGGATCAACAACCACGAGTCGCCGACCCGACGGGCCCGGGCGAAGTCCATCAAACGGTTGAACGCGGTGCCGACCGCCAGGGCCAGCGGGGCCAGGAGAATCGACAGAAAGGTGAGCAGGTAGGAAACGTCCGCATCGGGCCAGTGCAGCGGCACCTCGAGGTGGGTGATCGGCGCGGCCACCGCGACGGCCAGGCTGGAGGTGATCAGCGCGGTGCCGGTGATGCGCAGACTCCACCGCCGCAACAGGATCTGGATCGCGAACAACGCACCGCCGAGTGGAACGCTGTAGACGGCGGCCAGGCCGGCCCCGGCCGCACAGCTCAACAGGATCTGCCGGTCCTCCGGTGTCAGCGACCATCGCGAGGTTCCGCGGTCGCCGAGCGCCGCGGCGACCTGGCGCGGCGCCCCCTCCCGTCCCAGTGAGGCTCCGGTCCCGACTACCAGAATCTGCAGGGCGGCGTCGAGGGACAACGCCCGTCCCGGCAGCCTTCCCCCGTTGGCGATGGCTTCCGATAGCGGCGGAACCCGGGTGTGGCGCCGCAGCAGCCACCACCCCAGCCCGGCCAGCGCCCCGCCGATCGCGGGGCCGAGGGCGCGCCGGATCGGGCTGGCGCCGGTGACGCCGTCGAGCAGACTGCCGAACCGGTAGTGGTAGGTGAGGTGCTCGATGACGTGGAGCAGCCAGGTCGTGGCGGCGCCGGCCAGCCCCGCCAGCAGGCCGATCGCCAGGACCGCGCAGGCGAATTCCAGGTTCCGGCGGTGCGGTCTGCCCATCTCAGCGCGCGCCATCCGGGTCCAGGACCCCGTCGAGAGCCGTCGGGTCACCGGCGTACGAGGCGGCCCGGATGGTGACCGTGCGGTCGTCGAGGACGAAACGGGCACCTGCCCAACGCTGGACCGGTCGGATGGAGCAGTCGACGATGACGCGGTCCGTCATCCCGGCCTCCAGGGCTACCGATCGGAAGCCGAGCAGGTGGTGGGTCGGGCGTCCGGTGTCGGCGGGCAGTACCGCGTAGATCTGCACGACGTGTCGCCCGGGACGTGCCCCGGTGTTGGTGACGCGGACCGAGGCGCGGAAGCCTTCGCCGTCGAGGTTTCCAACGTCCAGGTCCGTGACCGCGAACGTGGTGTAGCCCAAACCGAATCCGAGCGGATAGGCGGCCGGTATGCCGTCGCGGTCGAGCTTGCGCTGTCCCCACCAGCGGTCGTAGGTGACGGTGCTCGCGTCCCAGTCCAGCACCGGCAGGTCGGCTTGGCGGTGGGGGATGGCCATCGGCAGCCGCCCGCATGGCTCGGCGTCCCCGAGCGGAACATCGGCAACCGCGCGGCCCCCCTCCATTCCGGGGTACCAGGCCAGCAACACCGCCGCCACCTGAGTGTCCCAGGGATCGAGCACGATGGTGCCCCCGCCGATCACGACGACGATGGTACGGCGATTGGCTTCGGCCACCGCCATGATGAGGGCGACGTCGTCGCCGTGTAGTCGGAGATCACGGCGGTCTCCGCCGAACTTCTTGCGTTTCGCCACTCGGGCGGCCACCCTGACCAACGCCGCGGCGAGCGGTCGGAACCTGGCGATGCCGCCGAGTAACCGCGTCGATTCGACGTCCACCCCGATCAGCGACTCGCCTTCGTCCACCGAGGAGAGTCCCACCACGACCACCGCTGCATCGGCCCCGCGCGCGGCGGCGGCACCGGCGCCCGGGTCGCCACCCGTCACGTGAATCAGCCTGTCGCCCAGACGCTCCCGCAGCCCGTCGAGGATGGTGACCGAAGAGGGCGGAGTCACCATCGACGACCCGACGTCGCCCTGGTTGGGCTGGTCGGCCAGCGCGCCGAGCAGGGCTACCCGTGAGACCACCCCGTCGGCGAGGGGGAGCGCCGGAGTGCCGTCGGCGCACCGGTTACGCAACAGCACCGCGCCTCGAGTCGCCACTTCCCGGGCCAGGCACCGGTGTCGCTCCGATGCCACGACCTGCACGGGTGGTGTGGGCCGCGCGCGCAGGGCGAGTCGAATCTGGGTCGACAGGTGTCGGCGCGCGGCCCGTTCGACGTCGCCGCGGGACAGAGTCCCGGCGGCCAGGGCGGCCGGCAGGGCGGCCGCACGCTGTTGGCGAAACGGCATCTCCAGATCCTGTCCCGCGCCGACCGATCCGACCGGATCGCGCAGGCCCCAGACGAAGTCGGTCATCACGAATCCGCCGAAGGCCCAGTCCCCGCGCAGGATGTCGGTGAGCAGGTGCCGATTCTGCCCCGCCCAGGTGCCGTTGACCGAGTTGTAGGCGCTCATCACGCAATCCGCCCCGGCCTCCACGACGGTGCGGAAGTGCGGCAGATACACCTCGCGCAGCACATCCTCGTCGACCCGGACGTCGACCCGGAACCTCGCCTCCTCCATCGAGTTCAGCGCGAAATGCTTCACGCAGGTCATCATCCACGGACTGGCCCCCTTGACGGCCGCGGCGCCCATCGCCCCAGGAGCACGGGATCCTCGCCGTAGGACTCCTGCGTGCGGCCCCAGCCGGGGGCGGGGGCGAGGTTCACGCAGATCCCGGCCCACAGGTTCGCGCCCTGCGCTCGGGCCTCGGCCCCGATGGCGTCGGCGACGGCGCACTCCAACTCGGGATCCCACGTAGCGGCCCGGGCCAGGGCCACCGGGAACGCCGTCGAGGTTCCCAGTGTCACCCCGCGCGGGCCGTCGGTGAAACGGATGCCGGGGATGCCGAGTCGGTCGATACGTCCGGCGGCGAACGGAACGCTGTTGTAGCGCTGCGACATTCCGGTGATACCGCGCAGCATCGTCAGGTCGCCGTCGAGCAGCCAGAGCAGCTCCTCGCCGGTCAGCCGGCGGGTCAGAGCCTCTGCGGCGTCGGCGATGCCCTGATCGCCCCGGCGTACGGCGTCGACCGCGGCGGCGAAAGCGGTACCGGCAGGGCATATCGGGTCGGAAGCGGGCATCGGCTAACTTCCGTACAGATGCAGTGCACGGGCCGCGGTGGTGGCCACCTCGCCACTCAGCGTCGCGATGGGCGGGCCGCCACGCTGATGAATCACATTGCCCAGCAACACGATGTAGCTGTCCGATCCGGGGTCGATCCATATCGTCACACCGGTGAAGCCGGTGTGGCCGAAGCTGCCGACCGGAAAGACCATGCCGCGCGGGGTGGACTGGTAGGTGTCGATGTCCCACCCGAAGCCGCGCAGGAACTGCCCCGCAATCGCCGGGTAGTGGGGTGCGAGCAGGGGGTTCTCGAGGTTGGGGCCCTGCGCGATAGCCGCCCGTGAGGCGTTCTCGGCGGCCTGGACCTGTCCTGGGTGGTGCCCGGGCTGCTGCGGTGTGGTCATCAACTCCAGGGTGGATTGCCGCAGCGGGAACGCGCTGGGGCGCCCGGCGAGCCGGTCGAGCAGACCCTGGGCGTACCTGCCGACGTCCGCGGCGGTGGAGAACACCCCGGCGCTGCCGGCCACGCCGCCCATTCGGCGGGCGGTGGGGTCGTGGACGGTGCCGCGAAGCAGCCGGTTGAAGTCGGGGTTGATGTCGGGGGTGTCCTCGTCGCGGGCCGTCGGTGCGACGCGGGCCAGCAGGTCGGTGCTCCACGTGCCGTCCGGGCAGGTTCCGTTCGGAGTTTCGGCGGGGCTGAAAGCGATTGCGTTGCCGATTGTTTGGTGGGGTCCGCAGGTCTTGGCCGCGGGCAGATAGCGGGTGTCGCGCATGCCCAGCGGCTCGAAGATCTCGTGCTGGGCGTAGACATCGAGAGTCTGGCCGGTGAGCCTCTCAACCATGGTGCCGAGCAGGATGAAACCGATATCGGAGTAGTGGAATACCTCCCCGGGGCCGAACTCCAGCGGTGTGGCCAGCGCGCGCTGAATGCCGTCGGCCTTGTCCGCCGCCAGCAGTCCCCACGGCCCTTGCCGGCTCAGGTCCCCACCGAGGCCGGAGGTGTGGGTGAGCAGCATTCGCAGCGTCACCCGGGCACGCCGCGGGTCGCCGTCCGGGTTGAATTCGGGTAGGTGGTTCTGCAGGGGATCGTCGATGCCCACCAGGCCCCGCTCGTAGAGCTGCAGGACTGCGGTGGTCGTGGCGAGGATCTTCGTCAATGACGCCAGATCGAAGATGGTGTCGGCGGTCATCGGCTCGGCCGGGGCGAGGGCGCCGTCCAGTCCCGGCTCGGTAGCGAGCCTTCGAGCGCCGAAGGCGCGGCGAAACACGACGGTGCCGCCGTGCCCGATCTGGATCACCGCGCCGGGCATCCGGGGTGCGGCGATGGCGTCGTCGACGAGCCGGGACACCGCCGGGAAGGCTTCCGGGGCGATGTCCGGCTCCGGTTTCGTCGACGTAGGCGACGGGGCGGGCGCGACGGGGCCGACAGGTGAAGGCAGGGTCGGGCGGCCGCAGGCGGGCACCACCGCGACACCCAATGCGAGGAACCCGGCGCCGCAGGCCCGGGAGATTCGCGTCCCTGAGAACGTCACCGGGCCGACGGTAGCGAACTAGCCACCGCGGTGTGATGGTATCGTCAAACCATGCTGGCAACCATTGATGCAGGCGGCCGGGTTGTCATTCCCAAGGAAGTCCGGGAGCGTCTCGGGTTGCGGCCGGGAAGCCGGATCGAATTGCGCGAGGTCGAAGGGCGACTCGAGGTCTCCCCGGCCA
>JAGQTQ010000031.1:13569-36054 GCA_020438905.1 Mycobacterium sp. | reverse complement strand
GAGCAGGTCCGGGATGTGGTGGAGGCCACTCGTCGGTGACGGCGCTCGATTCCAGCGTCGTCATCGCGGCTTTCGCCCCCTGGCATGAGGCGCACGCGGCCGCGCTTCGTGCGCTCACCCCCGATGCCGTCGTCCCGGCGCATGTGGTGACGGAGACCTACGCCGTGCTCACCCGCATGCCCGAGCCGTTCCGGATGGACGCCGCGACGGTTGCCGAGTATCTGGCCCGTCAATGGGGCGGACGTGTCATCGTTCCGGATGCCGAGCTGTACGAGTCCTTGCCGACAGTCGTCGCAGTCGCCGGGGTGACCGGTGGCGCGACCTACGACGCCCTCGTCGGGCTCACCGCCCACAGCCACGGCCACGAGTTGCTCTCGCTGGATCTGCGGGCAGAGCGCGCCTACCGCTCGTTGGGAATCGTCTACCGGTTACTCGCCCGGTAGGGGGCGCGAGCCGGGCCGGCCGCCGGGGCTCGGGGCTACCGCGGGAAGCGTCGTCGCAGAGCGAGGGAGACGTAGACCAGGGCGACCAGAACGGGAACCTCGATGAGCGGGCCGACCACGCCGGCCAGAGCCTGACCGGAGGTGGCGCCGTAGGTGGCGATCGCGACGGCAATCGCCAGCTCGAAGTTGTTGCCGGCGGCGGTGAAGGCCAGCGTCGTCGTGCGCGCGTAGCCCAGGTGCAGTGTCGCGCCGAGGAGGTAGCCGCCGCCCCACATGATGGCGAAGTAGGCCAGCAGGGGCAGTGCGATGCGGGCGACGTCCCAGGGGTGGGTGGTGATCTGTTCGCCCTGCAGCGCGAAGAGAATCACGATGGTGAACAGCAGGCCGTAGAGCGCCCACGGGCCGACCGCGGGAAGGAACCGGGTTTCGTACCACTGACGGCCTCTGGCGCGTTCGCCGAAGCGCCGGGAGAGGAAACCGGCCAGCAGGGGTATGCCGAGGAAGATCAGGACGGACTTGGCGATCTGCCATGGCGAGGTGCTGATCGAGGTTTGGGGCAGTCCGAGCCAACCGGGCAGCACCGAGAGATAGAACCAGCCCAGCACGGCGAACATCAGCACCTGGAAGATCGAGTTCAGGGCCACCAGAACGGCCGCGGCCTCGCGGTCGCCGCAGGCGAGGTCGTTCCAGATGATCACCATCGCGATACAGCGGGCCAGCCCGACGATGATCAGACCCGTGCGGTACTCCGGCAGGTCCGGCAGCATCAGCCAGGCAAGAGCGAACATCAACGCCGGTCCCAGAACCCAATTGAGGATCAGTGAGCTGATCAGCATCGGCCGGTCGGCGGTCACGGTGTCGAGCCGGTCGTAGCGGACCTTGGCCAGCACCGGGTACATCATGATCAGCAAGCCCAGGGCGATCGGCAGCGAAATGCCGTCGATCTCAACCTTTTCCAGAGTCGTGTTCAGCCCGGGGATCCAGCGGCCGAGCAGTAGGCCTGCCGCCATCGCGATGCCGATCCACAGCGGCAGGAAGCGGTCCAGGGTGGACAGCCTGCCCGCGACGGGGGGCTCGGAGGTCAGGGGATCGGCCATGGGCGATCCTTCCGGTGTGGCGGTCATCGGCAGGTCCGTCCGGCCGGGGTGTGATCGGTGCGCGCCGGGGCAAGCACCCCCGACAGTCGTTGGAGCGTTGCGGGGATCACCCAGTAGTAGACCCAGGTTCCCCGGCGTTCACAGCCCAGCAGACCCGCTTCGCGCAAGGTCTTGAGGTGGTGGGAGATCGTCGGCTGGGACACCTCGAATGCCGGGGCGATATCGCAGACGCAACATTCGCCGCCGGCGTGGCTGGCGATCAGGCTCAAAATCCGCAGCCGCACGGGATCGCCCAGGGCCTTGAACATCCGGGCCAGCTCGGCGGCCTGGTCCGATTCCAGTGGCTGGTTCGCCAGCGGGGCGCAGCAGTGCTGCCCTTGGCCAGGCCCGGTCATCGACACCCGCCTATATTGATACAGGTCGATTCAGCGGTCAACCTCGGGGCGGTAGCTCAGCGGGTCCCCGGCCGCGCCGGGTATGCCGAGAGTTCCGCGGCCGCCGCATCGAAGGCGCGCAGGGTGTCGAGCAGGACATGCGGGCCGTGGGTGTGTGGCTGGGTGGAAAGCTTGGCCCCCACCGTCTGCGCGGTCCGGTTGATGTAGATCATCTGGCCGCACATCCCCAGACACAGCAGGATGTTGTTGCCCGGGTAGGGAAACCACATCTGGTTGCGGTACATCCCGCCGGGCAGACCGGTGTCGGTCGCGGCGAACGCCTGCCTCGAGTCGGGTCCGCCATCGAGGGTGTCGGCGATCCAGGCCTCAGGGACCACCTGCTGATCGGTCAGGGAGACGCCGTCGCGCAGGAACAACGACCCGAACCGGATCATGTCGGTCAGGCAGGCGCTGATCCCGCCGTTGAACATGCCGGTGCCGACCCTGTCCACGCCGATGGTGGCGTCGGTCTGGGCTCCGATCCGGCTCCACAGCACCTCCGACATCAGTCCGGGCATCCGCTGTCCGCCGACGACCTCGCAGACCCAGCCCAGCACGTCGGTCTCACAGGATCGGTATTCGAACGGGCCGCCGTGCGGGGCCCTCTGTCGCAGCGTCAACAGGAAGTCGTAGAGGGTGGATGGCAGGTCCGGACCGCTCCGGGGCGCCCATCCCATGGCCTGGTCGAGGATGTGGATGTCCGCGTGCGGGTCGCTGTAGTCGTCGGAGAAGGCGATCCCCGAACGCATGTCGAGCAGTTGGCGCACCGTGGCGCCGTCGTAGCCGCTGTGTGCGAGGGCGGGAACGAAGGCGGTGACTTCAGCGTCGGGGTCGAGGTCGCCGGCACCGTGCAAGGCGCCGGCAACGATCCCGATCAGCGACTTGCTCACCGAGAACATCAGGTGCCGGGTCATCGGCCCCATCCCGTCGCGGTAGTGCTCGGCCACCAACGCGCCGCGGCAGGCCACCGCCCAGCCGTCGGTGTCGGTGCCGGCCATGACCGCGCCGACGGTCGTGGCGGCACCGCCGGTGGTGGTCACCGGGATCTCGGCGACCGGAGCGTGGGCGGCCGGAAGGTCCGCCGCCGGCCGGCTCCGCCGGGGGATCAACGCCGTCGGCACCATGTCCTCGACGTGTTGGTAGGACCAGTGCGAATAGGGCTCCCACAGCCAGTTGGCCAGCGAGATGCCCGCCGGGCGGCGGCCGTCGTGGTCCATCCTGCTCGCCGGTCGGCTCACGCTCGTGCGACGAGGCGGGAGACGATCTGCGCCGACGGTGCCAGTGGCGTCGAGACGAACTTCCCCTTGATGGCCTTCAGCCAGCGCTGGCAGCGATCGGTGAGTTGGTAGTCCGCGGACTGCAGGTGCCCGGGGGTGACGAGCACGCCGAGTTGGGCGCCCTCGCATCGCAGGTCTCCCGGTGCCGCGACGCGCATATAGAACGCCTCGGATTCGTCGGTGATCGAATCCCAGTCGTCGGCGGGGCGGGCGAACGACGCGCGTCCGGCGTCGTCGAGGCGGTACACGCCGGTGCGGGGCGTCTTGGTGAAGAGTTCGACATCGGTAGAGGTCTCGGCGATGATCACCTGGCCCCAGACCTCGTCCTCCCCGTAGCCCCGCTGCCAGCGCTCGTTGATCTCGTCGATGTCGAGTTCGTAGTCGACGTCCATGAATTCCAGTAGGTGGAACAGGAACAGCGGTATGTCGGCGTAGGCCTCGGTGGTCAGGTTGGTCATCGGGCTGGCGCCGCTCAGCCGGGGGTTGACCTCGCCGAGGTAGAGCTCGTCGGAGTCCAGGTCGTGCAGCAGGTCGACCTCGAAATATCCGAGATAGCCCTCACTGCCCAGGACGTCGCCGAGCCTGCGCACCATCGCCCTCGCGGCGCGCGTCTGGGCCGGCGGCAGCGCTTCGCGCCAGACGTCGTTCCCGCACCAGCTGCCCCGGTACGGCGTCAGTTCGGGGTAGCCGACCAGGCTGGTCATGGCGGGCCCGACGACGGTGCCGTACCGGGTCACCGTGCCTTCCAGGCACACCTCGACGTTGCGGATGCGCTTCATGACCTTGACTTCGCGCTGTCCGGTGATCTCGGCGGCGCACTGGTCCCAGTCGGATTGGCCGCGCACGAAGTATGTTCCGCTACCGGCATTTCCGTAGGGGTCCTGCACGACGAGGTCATCGCCCAGGCCGGCATCCCGGGCCAAGGCCAGTAGTTCGTCGTAGGAGCCGGCCCGCCCGATCGCGTGCGGAACGCTCGGCACCCCCGCCTGCTCGGCGAGGCGGGTCATGACGATCTTCGAGTCCAGGCGGTGGCGCAGTTCCGACGGCGGCTCCATCACCTGCAGCCCGGCCCGCCGGGCGAGGTCGGAGGTCTGCTCGTCGGGCATCACGAAGCAGGCCTTGCCTCCGGGGCCGCGATCGGCGATGAACTCCAGAGTCTCGGGATCGGAGAGCAGGTGATTGCACACGTCGCCCATCGAGTCGAAGTCTCTGCGGTCGCGCTGCCGGGGGACGAACACCCGGGGATGGTTTCCGTCGAAGGAGTCGAAGTAGTTCAGGTAGTAGAAGTTTCGCACCCACCGGTCGATGCCGAGAAGGTTGAACGGGGTGGGAGAGACGAAGTAGAGCGGCACCGTGTTGGTGTGGAAGAACGCGCGGACGTCGGCCAGGCCTCTGAGTTTCTCGAGCGCCATGATCACACCCGCCGCAGGGTGGCCCGGACCGCGGTGGGCAGGTCGGTAATCGGTGCACCAGGGTGGGGTTTGGCAGGTGCGTGGGCCAAGTGATCGCGCGACAACATGTCCTGAGTCTGCACTCCGGCGGGCGGATGTGCCATGGGCGGCGGTGCCAGGCGCCACGCCGGTACACCGTCGCTCGGATTCGCGGAGTGCGCTGTGGCCAGCGGGGACCGGTGCTTCGACGGATGCCGGACTCGCGATAACCGGAAGAGCACTCACAGGATTCTGATAATTTCCTCCCAAGTTCTTGACAGCAAAACCTAAGCATCAGGAGTAGCCATGGAAGCACTGACCCGTCCCGCCCTCGCACTGACGGCAGCCACGGCCGTGGCCTTCGGCTCGGCGATGACCGCCGCCCCCGCCGCGCTGGTGGGAGCGCCCGCCGTCCTCCCGGCGTCCTCGGCGGTCGCCGCCAACAACGTCATGCTCGCCGGGTTCATCGCCGACATCTACAACGACATCGAGTCCGTGGTGTCGGGGGTCGTCTACGGCATCAGCGACGCGATCGGCAGCGTTCCGCTGGTCGGCCCTCCGATCGCGGATCAGATCGACATTCTTTACGGATACGGCGAGCAGGCGGTGGGCGGCACGGTGTACTGGGTGGACGATCTCGTCACCCCGTTGGTCACTCTCGATTTCTGGCCGATCTCGGGCGTACCCGGGCAGTACCTTTCCAACGCCGCCTACGCGACGGTCGACTGGCTCGAAGGTCTGGTCGACACCGCGGTCGGGTTCGTCCAGGCTGAGATCGACTACTTCTTCGGCTGGCTTCCGAACATCCCGAACATCATCAACAACGTCATCGACACGATCAACAACATCGTCAACTGGTTCAACATCCCGAACATCATCAACGATGTCGTGAACACCGTCGAGAACGTCATCAACTGGATCATCGGGTGGATCCCGGGCCCCTTGGCTGCCGTCGAGGCGCCCGGCGCCGCTGCCGCGGCGACCGTGCGGGGTTCGGTGGCCGAGCGTTCGGCCGTGGAATCGGCCGTCGCGCCTGCGGCGGCCGCTGAGGCCTCACCGGCTCCGGTTTCCGAGCCCGCCGCCGAGGTGGGGCAGCACGGATCGGCCCCGGCGGCTGAGGCCGCGACGGCCGCAGCCGATGAGCCCGCCGCTCCGGAGGCCCCCGCCGCCGAAGCCGCCCCGGCTGACGATGTCGCCGCTGAGGTTGCCGCCGAGGCTCCGGCGGCTGCGGTCGTCGGGGAGGCCGCGGCCGCGGCGGTCGGCCAGACCCGTCGCGCGTCGCGGGCCGGTGCAGCCGCCGAGAACGCCGACGGTGCCGCCGGGGAGGCCAAGCAGTCGCGCGCACAGGGCCGTAGTGCGAACTCATCGCGGGCGGCCGCGCGAGCATCTGAGTAAGTAGGACAACACCGGAGGCGGGTGAAGCTGCGATCGTCAGGCCTGACTTCGCCGTGATGACCGCCGGGCGGGATCTCGCCGCGCCGTGCGCGATGGTGCCGCGGTTCGGGTGAGTCCGGGGATGAAATCCGGCTACAGCCCGGCGAGCTGCGGAATGGTCAGATGGGCGATCGCGAAATAGATCAGCAATCCGGTGCCGTCGACGATCGTGGAGATCATGGGCGCCGAGACGACTGCGGGGTCCAGTCTGAGCCTTTTGATCGTCGGAGGCAGAACCGATGCCACGAGCGAGGACCACAGGACGATAGCGGTGACCGTCAGGCATACCGTGATGGTCACCTCGACCCCCACACCCAGCATCCAGGCTCGGATGAGCGCTGCGGCCGCCATGGTCACCGCGATGAGGAGCCCCGTCGACATCTCCTTGCTCACGATGCGGGGTAGGTCACGCAGCCGTACCTGCTCGGTCGACAATGCCCGCACCAAAGTGGTGGTGATCTGGGTTCCGGTGTTGCCGCCGGTGCCGATCAGCAGGGGGATGAAGAACGCCAGCGCGATGACGGTCTCCATCTCCTCTTCGAATGCCCGCAACACCGTGCCGGTGTAGGCCTCCGCGGCGAACAGTACGAGCAGCCATACGATGCGCTTTCGCCATAACCGCCAGGGTGAGGCCCCAAGATACGGGACTTCGAGTGGTGCCGAGCCGCCCTGGCGCTCCGCATCGGCGGTCGCCTCCCGGCGGATTATGTCGGCGGCGATGTCGGCGGTCAGCACGCCGAGAAGCTCGCCGTCGTCGTCGACGACCGGCAGTGCGGCCAGTTCACGGTCGATCAGCGCCTCGGCCGCCTTCTCGGCGTCGACGAGTGGGCCTACCGAGAACGGATCGACGGCCATCAATTCCGCGATCGTCTGATTCGGCTCGGCAAGTACCAAGTCCTGGAACTCCAGCAATCCGGTCAACCGCTGCGCGGCGTCGGTGACGTAGATGTAGGCGTCGGCTCGTGCCCGCACCTTCGCGCTCTGGGCTCGGAGCGTTGTTTCGGCCTCTGCCGCGGTCATCGTGTCGGTGACCACAAAGACATCCGGGAGGATGTGCGCGGAGACGGACTTCGGCGGGCAGCGCAGGATCGTGCCCAGCGCCTCTGCCCGTTCCGATCCGATCTGAGCGAGCAACGACTCGCGAGTCGAACGGCTGACCTTCCGAAGCACTTCGGCGCCCTGGTCGGGGTCGAGTGCTTCCAGCCAGCCGGCTGCCTGGGCAACCCCTGCCGATTGAGCCACCCGGGCCGACAAATCGGGATCGACCGAACCGAGCAATTCCGGTCCCGTGTCGGAATCCAACAGCGAAACGAAATGGTCCAGTTTGTCTCTGGACATCGAGGAAAGCTGGCGACTCCGTTCAGAGGAACCGGCCGATCCCAGCCACTGTGCGATCGCCTCGGGGGAGTCGAGTCCAGCGGCGCGAATCGGCAGAACGCCAAGCACTCCGAGGTCGACGCCGGGTTGGTTCATCTGAACGTACTCCTCGATCTGGGTGAAATTCGGCTACGACAACCGGAGCGAAGCGGTGAATGGGGACCTGGGTCGGCGGTACCGGGAACGAGACGCTGGCTTCGTCAAATTCGTTGCCGGGAAGAGGAAAACCGTCGCGTTGTGACTGTAGGCCAAAGGTGATCCCCGTGGGAGGTCGCAGACGGCGGGGCTGGATAGACGGCATGCGGGTCCGAGCGCGTCTGCTGGTGGCGGACGTCTTTGTGCTGCGGCAAGCATCACAACTCGAACACCGTGTGCTCTTGGGCGCCGCCCCGGTGGGTCGTGGTGCCCAGATGGTCCAGAACCGTCTCGACGCGCTCCTCGAGGGATCCGCTCACGGCCAGCATCGGCAGCTCGGGGTACTCGGCGAAGATCGCAGCGAGGATCTGCTGCGACTGGGACCGGGCGTGTGAGCCGTCGCGCTGCGGTTCGGGCTGCCAGGGGAAGTCGTCCTGGCACCACACCACCCGGTCACTCTGGGTCGTCCACTCCAGCGCCGTTGGGAGCAGGGAGGAGTCGTCGTAGTACTGGATGCTGTACACGGCGGTCATCAGCGGGCCGCTGTCGGAGACCACCCACGATCGCGGGGTCTGGCTCGCCCGCAGCAGTGCGGAGGCCTCCGACTCCCGGTGTGCCGACATGATGGTGATCTGTTCGGCCGGCAACGGGACCCGACCATGGCGATCGACCCAACTTCGCAGGAACTCCGGAACGACCGTGGCGGGCAGCGCAGCCCCGAGCGCCGAGGCAAGGGTCGACTTGCCGGTGGACTCCCCGCCCACCACCGAGATCAGCCGGGCGCGATCCGGTTCAGGCACGGGAGGCAGCCGCCGGGTTCGGGGCGTGCTCCGCGGCACGTGCCGACCAGGCGCGCCAGCCGGTGATGGCCATGACGACGAGCACCGCGTAGAACGACGAGGTGAAGTACAGTCCCTGGCTGGCATAGAGAACCGTGCCGACGGTGTTGACCGCGATCCAGACGGGCCATGCTTCGACCTTCTGCAACACCATGAGCAGCTGACCGGCCAGCGAGCCCACCAGCATGAAGGCATCCCCCCAGGTGGCCGCCCCGCCGATGGCGCGAAGCAGGGGAGCCACCAGCACCCACAGGGCCAGGGCCGCAACCACTCCGCGCACTCGCCCGGTCGGTGTCAGCCGGCCCGGCGTGCGGGCGCCCTCCCGGCCCCAGGAGAACCAGCCCCAGATCGCGGCGGCCATGAAGATCAGTTGCATCGCAGCGGAGGCGAACAGGTCGAACTCGATGAACAGCCAGCCGTAGAACACACTCGACAGGAAGTACGGCGGCCACGCCCACCGGGTTCCCTTGATGCTCAGGCCGATGGCGATGAAGGCCAGGACTACCGAGGCGGCCTCGATGGCGGTGAGTTCATAACCCCACACCGTGAACAGAACAGACATGGCGAACGCTCCCTGTCCGGCATTACCCGGACGGTCATGCGGTCGGCGGCGCGGTGTGCCACCTTCTCAGACCGGTTGCCCCGGACTCCCGCGCTTGTTATTGCGTTGCCCAGGTTATCGCGCGGCAAGCCCCGGTTCGGCCGGCGGCGGACGCCGCCGCCTTGATCCGGTCGGCGGCGGTGGCGCCGACGGCCGAATGACCCTGCCGTCGGGGGCCGGCGAGCCAGTAGAGTCGGCTCGATTGTCGGTTTCGGAATGCCCTCGAACCGACCCCTGGCGGGATTGCGACGGGTGGTGAGGTCGACGGTGGCGGGTTCGAATCAGATGGCCACGAATCAGGTCGGTACGAATCAGATCGGAGAGCCGGAGGCCGAACCGGCTGGTGCTGTCAAACCGCGTTCCGCCGCGTACCGGTGGACGCATCGCTGGCCGTATCTTCAGATCGAGGACCGTCGGTCGATCATCGAAGACCTGATGGTGGTGCCAAGCGGGGCGGCGCTGGCCAGGTTCTCGGTCCTGATGTTCCTGTCCAGCATGGTCGCGGCGGTCGGACTGCTGCAGAACTCCGCCGCAGTCGTGATCGGCGCGATGATGATCGCCCCGCTCATGTCGCCGATCATGGGGGTCGCCGCTTCGCTGGTCATGGGCTGGGGGTTACGGCTGGCCCAGGGGCTGTTGCTGGTGGCGACATCGGCGCTGGGCGCCGTCGCGATCGGCTGGATGTTCGCCGCGATGCTGTCCCCGTCCGGAGCGGGTCTGCCGGCCGAGGTCGTCGCCCGGTGCAGTCCCGATATCCGCGACCTGCTGGTCGCGCTCGGCGCCGGTGCCGCCGGCGCGTTCGCCACCGTCCACAAGAAGATCTCGGTAGCTCTGCCCGGTGTCGCGGTCGCCGTCGCGGTGGTGCCTCCGCTGGCGGCCGTCGGGGTACTGCTGGGTCGGGGACAGCCTGAGCTGGCACGGGGGGCGGCGCTGCTGTTCGTGACGAACCTCGTCGGCATCGTGCTGATGGCGGCGGTCGTGTTCCTGCTCAGCGGTCTGGTGCCGCGCTACACCTTCAGGGAGCGGCGCGCGCAGATCCTGGCCTCGCTGGCCGCGGCGGCGGCACTAGCGGTGGGGGTCGCCCTGGTTCTCATCCCGAAGTTCGTCGCATTGACCGGCCACGCCCGAGACCTCCAGACCGCCACCGCGACGATCACCAACATGCTCGGACCCGGTAACAACCTCGGCCGGATCACCACTTCGGGGGACACCGTCCGCGCCGAGATCGTCGGTCCCACCCAACCGCCCGCGCTGCAGGATGTGGCGGTCAAACTCACCAGTGCGCTCGGCCGCCCGGTTCAGGTGCAACTCGGCTGGATACCGGTGCGGACTCCGCAGGAGGAGCAGCCGAAGGTTCCACTTCCCCCGCTGACCGAACTCGCCCCGATGATCGAGCAATGGCTGGCCCCGCAATCGCTGAGCCTGCAGGGACTGAGCTTCGAGTCCACGACGCTGGTGATCTCGACGGCGGGGCCGCGTCCGCCCCAGCGCGCGGAAAACCTGGCGGCACGGATCAGGGAGCGCTACGGCCAGCAGATTCCGATCAGCATGGGTTGGACCCGCACTCCTGAGGACAACGGTCCCAGCGACGACGAAACGGCACTCGCGGCGGCGCGGACCAACGCCACGAGCTGGGCTGCGTCCCGGCCGGAGGCGGCGGTCCTCAGCGTGACCGGTTCGGCCAAGGCGATCACCGTCACCTTGATCGGGCGCGATCAGCCCGACGTCGCCGAGCTGGAGGCCGACCTGCGCGCGACCCTGCCGCAGGCGATCATCACGATCCAGTGGGTGTCCGGTGGTCAGTTGGTCAACGCGTTGCCGCCGCCACCGGTCAGTCCCACGCCGAGTCCGGGGGCGGCGCCGACGATGAAGCCGCCGCGATAGGTTCGGCCGGGCATGGGTTTGGTGCTGCACACGATTCGGCCCCGCATTCGCGGGTGTCGCGGAACCGGAGGCTGATATCCATGGCGTGGTTACGCAAGCTCCGATGGCCGATCGCGCTGTTGATCATCGGAATCGGTGTTCTCACACCGATGTTCATCACGGTCTATTCCGAACCCGGTGAGGTCTCCGACCCGGTCGTGTTCAGCGAGTACCGGGCCGACTTCACCGTTGCGGCCGACGGCACGCTGGATGCAACCGAGACGATCACCGCCGAGTTCCCGCTCTGGCGCCACGGATTGTTCCGGTACTGGGACGTCGCCAACCCCAACGATCCGTACATCCGGCAACCACCCGACATCACCGAAATCACGCTCGACGGCGCGCCGGTTCCCTACGAACTGTCCTGGGAGGACAACCGCAGGTTCCGGGTCGCCAAGATCGGCGATCCCGACCGCTACCTCGACGAGGGCACCCACGTGTTCACCATCCGGTATCGCATTGCCGGAGTGCTCGATCCCGGTGGGACGGGCGCTGAGAAGACCTTCCCCGGGACCGAGGGCACCCCGTCGGATGCCCGATCGGTGTTCTACTGGAACGTCATCCCGCCCGGGTGGAACAACCCCATCACCGACGCCCGCATCACCGTCACTCTCCCCGGGCTGCCCACAGGTGCCCAGTGCGCGGTCGGCGCCGGTGACGGCGCGCCCTGCGGGGCCCTGCGGATCGACGGCCGGACCGTCGAGGTCGCAGCCCGTGCGATTCCCCCGCGCACACCGCTGACCGTGCGAATCGGCGTCGATGTCGCCACCCCGCCGCGCCCGACGGTGCCCTGGGCCCAGAAGTGGGACGCGGTGCTGGGATCGTCACCGGCCGGGCTGATCGCTGCCGGTGTCATAGCGGTGGCAGGACTGGTCGCTGCTGCGGCGCTGATGCGGACGACGGCCGAGTCGGCGCCGGGCTTCGGAGTTCAGTACGCCCCGCCGGAAGGACTCGGGCCCGTTCAGAACGAGTACATCCGCACCGAGGCGGTGCCCAAACACGGGCTCACCGCGACCGTCTTCCACCTCGCCGAACACGGATTGCTGACGCTGGACCAGACAGAACCGAAAAAGTGGGTGATCCACTCGGCGGGCACGGCGCGGGACTGGCGGGCGATGGATCCGGTCGGCGCCGCGGTGGCCACAGCACTGGGGGTCAGGAAGCCCGGCCGGGAGTTCCGCGCCGACGGGACGGTTTCGGCCGGCTCGACGCTGGAACGCGCCACGGCGAAGATGGGCGAGGCGGCGCGTCAATGGGCGCTGGATTCCGGCCTGGTTGTGCGCAAACGCAATGAGTGGTGGGTGCGGGTGGCCAACGGGGCGGCGTTGGCCTTGGCGATCGCCGCGCTGTTCCGGCTGTTCGGGGCAACGATGTGGATCGTTCCGTTCGGGCTGTTCTTCGTGGCGACCATGACCGCCTGGAAGCCCGGCGTCGGATTGCGGCGCACCGCCGCCGGGCGCGAACTGTGGTCCCGTGCCGGCGGGTTCCACCGCTTGGTCGCCACCGACTCGGCGGAGTCCCGATTCGACTTCGCGGCGCGAAAAGACCTTTACACGGCCTACATCCCGTTCGCGGTCGCTGCCGGATCGGCGGCCCTGTGGGCCAAGAAGTATCAGGCCGCCACCGGGACACCTGCGCCACAGCCCGGCTGGTACCACGCCGCCGGCGCGCACGGGGTGCTGGGCGGATCGAGTTCGGGTTTCGACAGTTTCGAGTCGGCGCTGTCGTCCTCCATCGGCGCGTACACGTCCTCACGGTCGTCCAGTGGAGGTGGCGGAGGCGGTGGTGGTGGCGGTGGTGGTGGCGGCGGCGGATCCTGGTGACGGCGTGCGCCGCTCAGGCTGCGGCCGGCACGTGAACGTCGCGCATCCCCACCGCGTTGCGCAGTCCCGAGCAGTTGTGACAGCCCACGCAGCCGACGCAATCCTCACAGTTCGAACAGGCGATGCATGCCCTGCAGCGCCGGCAGCCGATGCAGGCCAGACAGGCCGCGCAGCCGCTCATCATCAACGACAGCGCGGTGACGGCGCTGCCGGCGACGGCAGCGCTGCCGAAGGTGGCGATCGACCCGGCGACCGCAACGCTGGACACCGTGCCCAGCGAACCGGCTACGGCGACGCTCCCGGCGGTGCCCATGGACCCGGCGACCGCGACGCTGGAGACCGTTGCGGCGGACCCGGCGACCAGGGCGCTGCCGACGGTGGCGAAGGACCCGATCACCCCGGCGCCGGCGGTGGTGGCCACGGACAGCGGCGCGAGGAGCAACTTCATCAACATCGCATCAGCGTCTCAAGCCCTCGGCGATCGCGCCGGGGTTCGGTTCACACCGACGCCGATCGCCCCGTAACGACAGCCCCGGCCGGCCGTTGCGGCCGGACGTTACCGTGAGGGGGTGGCCGACAACGAGGTGATGGACTTCGACGGCGGTGCCGCGAGCGGGTCTCGTTACCCGTCCGGGGTGTTTGACGTCGGTCGGGAACCCGACCCCCTGTACACGCTGGCCAACGAGCGCACCTATCTGTCGTGGCTACGACTGGCGGTGACTCTGCTGGCCGGTGCCGTCGCCATCGACCGGCTTTTCCTGGAGCATCCCTGGTTCGGCAGCCGGATCCTTGCGCTCGGGCTGGTCGTGATCGCCTTCGGCGCCTGCGGTGTCGGGGTGCGGCGCTGGTGGGCGACAGAGATGGCGTTGCGGTTGCGCCGCCCGCTACCGGGGTTCGGCGCGCCGCTTCTGGGCGGCGCGGCGATCCTGCTCGCCGGACTCGGCGTCGTCCTGCTTGTCCTCACTCCGACTCGCTGAATGGCGATGGGCATGAAACCGGGAGGCGATAGTCCCGGAGAGCTGTGGGGTCGGCAGTACCCCTTCGAACGCAATCACCTGCAGCGGGCGATGGCGCTGACCGGCCTGGCGGGTGTCTTCGCCGTCACCGTCATCCTGCTGGTGCACGCCAATGTCCAAGCGGTGTTCGGGATCTCGCTCATCTATGCCGGGGCCGTCTCCGGGCTGGCGGCCGGCTCACGACACCGTTATGTCCGGGAGACTCGCCTCGGGTTCGCGATCCTGCAGACCAGGGGCGGCGGTTTCGTGATCGGCTCGGCGCTGGCCTTCGTCGCCGTCGGCATTCTTGTCATCGGTCTTATTCTGCTCGAATAAGCAAGGGCTGCAATCGACTCCGCCGAATCGCTCATTCCGGGCTGGGGCCTGAATCCGGGTTGGTTGGTTCGTTTCTTGTGATGCTGCTGCATACTGAGCGCAGTCGCGCCGCACTGGCCCGAAGTGTCCTGCCGAGGGGAATTCGCATGGGTGTGAATCGCGCTGGACCCCAGCGGGTCGGATCGGTTCACCCTGCGGCCATCGGACGGGTGGGTGCGCTGGCCGTCGGCTTGGGCATTGGCGCGGCGATCGCGGCCATGCCCGCGGTCGCCGCCGCCGAGACAGGTGGTTCGTCTGGATCCTCGGATGCATCGTCATCGGCGTCGACGGCGCAGGGGTCGCGGCCGTCCGCCGCGCGGGCGACGTCGAGAACGGGCGAGGTGAGGAAGGCCCGTTTACGGCTTGGCCCCGGACCGAACCCGTCCGGTTGGCGTGGTTCGGGTCCGGCGATGCCGGCTAGCAGCGCGGCGATGTCGCCGACGGCCGCCCTCGCCGCTGCTGTACCGGTGCCGTCGGCAACCCCGCCGAAACTCTCCTCGTCTTCGGCGCGGCCCGCAAAGACCTCGGGTCCATACCGGGGTAACGGGCGGCGCCTCGGAGGCGGACCGGAGGTTCCGGGGGCGGCAGCGTTGGCATGGCCGACTGCCGCCACGAGCCGAGACCTTCTCGCCGCGAGCGCCGTGACCGGCGAGGTCTCGGCGGCCAACCCTGCCGCAACTTCTGCCAGGCCCGCCGTGGCGCGTGCGGCGGTCGTCGGCTCGGCAACCGGTCTCGGGTCGATTTTCTCGTACCTCTTCGGTGACGGCACCGCGGAAAACCCCAACGGCGGCATCCTCATCGGTAACGGCTTCAGCTACGACGCCCAGACCTGCCCGGGCGTCAGCGCCTGCAACGGCGGCAACGCAGGCCTGTTGGGCAACGGCGGCAACGGCGCCAACGGGGGCACCGGAGGCTCGGCTGGCTGGTTCGGCACCGGCGGCGACGGTGGCGCCGGGGTTCCGGGTGGTGACGGCGGTGCGGGCGGCACCGGCGGTTTGTTCGCGGGCGACGGCGGCAACGGCGGGGCGGGCGGGGTTGCGGTGACCGCCGGCGGACCCGGTGGTGACGGTGGGACCGGTGGCAGCACCGGGTTGCTGTCGGTCTACGGCAGCGGCGGTGACGGAGGCACAGCAGGAAAGGGCGGTGACGGCGGGGCCGGCGGGAACGGCAGCTATTTGTTCGGTTTCGGCGGTGACGGCGGCGCTACGGGCACCGCCGGGGCGGCGGGCCAGGCGGGTCAGGGCCGGCTGCTGTTGGTGATCCCGCGGAATGGTTCGACCGGCCTGGACAATTCGCTGGTCTACTTCCTCGACGACACCTCTCAGGTGTCCAACACCCCGACCGCTTACGGGGTGATCGGGGAGTTCGATTTCAACGGCCGGAGCGCGCTGACCGCCACCGGCCGGATCGTGGGGGAGTCCGCCGCGTTGCACAACAACGACGGCACCGACGGCTACAGCCTGTGGCCGCGGATATCCGGCCTCTTCACCTCATCGGCGCCGGTTCCCGACGGTGAGAAGTTGCAACTGGCGCAGAACATCCTGTCCCAGGCGCTGGTCAACCCGGGTGAGTTTCCCACCCAGGCGGAGGGCACCGCGACGGCGAAGGGCGGTTACGTCTTCTGGGCCCAGGACTTCGAATTCAACCCCGGATCGACGTCGACCGACGGCGCCTACGCCGGGGTGCTGGCCGTCATGTGGGCCGGTAAGCAGGTCCTCGGCGACGCCGTGAAGATCTTCCCGGTGCCCTCCAGCAGCCTGTTCAAGACGCTCGGCAGCGAAACCCAGGGCGCCTACAGCTCCGACCACATCATCAACGGCGACGGCACGACGCCGTATCTGGCGTCACTGGGGCTGGTAGGTCTTCCCGAGAACCCGGCGGCGGGTAGCGACGGGGAGTGGAACTTCCTGTCGTTGGCCTACGCCAACGGCCTGATCGACGGGTTCATCGGACAGCAGTACAACAAGGCCGCCACCGGCACCGTCACGACCGACACCCTGGCGTTCTACACCGAGGATCTGCCGTATGCGCTGATGTCCTCCTACACCGACCCCGACCAGGTCGCCACCGGCGGGCCGTGGGACACCGACTACTACGGCGACATCCCGTTCCACGCCGGGGTCTGGTGGGAAGGCGCGGTCGACCCGTCCTGGGGGCAGCCGCCGTCGACGAATCAACAACTCAAGCCGACGCCGGTTCCGCTTCCCACAGGCTGATCCCTTCGCCTGTGCGGGTGCGAGGATGGATCCCATGACCGGAACGCTCGTCGCCAGCAATCTCGCCGGCGGCTTCGCGCACCGGACCCTTTTCGAAGGACTCGACCTCACCGTGGCGCCGGGTGACGTCGTCGGAGTCGTCGGCGCCAACGGGGCGGGAAAGAGCACCCTGCTCAGAATCCTCGCCGGCGAGATCGAACCGCTCGAGGGGACGGTCAGCACCGCTCCGGCCGATGCGTTCGTCGGATGGCTTCCGCAGGAGCACCAACGGATTCCGGGCGAGACCGTGACCGCCTATATCGCCCGCCGGACCGGATGCGCCGCGGCGACCGCGGCGATGGAAGCGGCGGCCGCAGAGATGGCTGGCTCCGCTCCCGCCACTGGGGACGGCGATTCGGCCGAGACCTATTCCGCGGCCTTGGATCACTGGCTGGCGACCGGGGCGGCGGATCTTGAGGAGCGGTTACCCGCCGTGCTGGCCGATCTCGGTCTTGATTCGGATCTGGTTGGACCGGAGTCGACGCCGATGACCTCGCTGTCGGGCGGGCAGGCGGCCCGCGTCGGACTGGCGGCGCTGATGCTGTCGCGGTTCGACATAGTGCTGCTCGACGAGCCCACCAACGATCTCGACCTCGACGGCCTGGACCGGCTGGAGCGGTTCGTGGCCGATCTGCGCAGCGGTGTGGTTCTGGTGAGTCACGACCGGGAGTTCCTGGCGCGCAGCGTGACCCGCGTTCTCGAACTCGATCTGGCGCAGAACACCACCACGGTGTTCGGAGGCGGATACGAAAGCTATCTCGAAGAGCGTGAGGTGGCCCGCCGGCACCGCCGGGAACAGTACGACGAGTTCGCCGAGAAGAAGGCCGATCTGGTGGCGCGGGCCCGTAAGCAACGGGAGTGGTCCAGTCAGGGTGTTCGCAACGCGATACGCAAGTCTCCGGACAACGACAAGATCCGGCGCCGCGCGGCCGCGGAGTCCAGCGAGAAGCAGGCGCAGAAGGTGCGGCAGATGGAGAGCCGGATCGCCCGCCTCGAGGAGGTCGCCGAGCCGCGTAAGGAGTGGCGGTTGCAGATGAGTATCGGAACCGCTCCCCGGTCCAGCTCGGTGGTCGCAACGCTCGCCGATGCCGTTGTGCGACAGGGCGATTTCGTGCTCGGTCCGGTGTCGCTGCAGGTGGATGCCGGCGACCGGATCGGTATCACCGGGCCGAACGGAGCCGGTAAGTCGACTCTCCTGCAGCTTCTCCTGGGCCGGCGTTTGCCCGACAGCGGCCGCGCAAGCCTCGGGGCCAACGTCGCCGTCGGCGAGATCGACCAGGTGCGAGCCGAGTTCAGCGGTCCCGGCCTGCTGGTAGATCTTTTCGAGTCCTACGTTCCCGAGTTGTCGAGCGCGGAGGTGCGAACACTGCTTGCGAAATTCGGGCTCCGGGCCGATCACGTGGAACGCCCGGTCTGCGAGCTTTCCCCCGGCGAGCGGACTCGCGCCGGCTTGGCGCTGCTGCAGGCCAGGGGCACCAATGTGCTCGTCCTCGACGAGCCCACCAACCATCTGGATCTGCCCGCGATCGAGCAACTCGAGCAGGCGCTGGAGAGCTATGACGGCGCACTGCTCTTGGTGACCCATGACCGGCGGATGCTCGGTAACGTCCGTCTGGACCGATCGTGGGTGGTGGACCGGGGCCGCGTCGCGGAGGCGTGATCAGTTGTCTCCGGCGGCCACCAGTGAGCTCAGGCGCACCTCGGGGTTGTCCTGCACGAACCCCTGCAGCCGCCATTTGGTGGGGAAGAGCGCGAGCATGACGCCGTCGGTACGGGTGAGCACCTCCACCGACACCTGCTTGTCCACGAACGGCGCGTCCTGCGGGTCCACGGCGCGGGCGACGTTGTAGGGCAAGGACTCCAGCGAAATCGGCGCGTTGAACTCCTTGGCCATCCGGTGGCTGGCCACCTCGAACTGAAGGGGGCCGACCGCCGCGAGGACGGGCGCCTGGTCGCCTCGGCGGTCCGACGTCAGGATCTGGACGACGCCTTCCTGCCCCAGTTGCTCGATGCCGCGGCGGAACTGCTTGTGCTTACTGGGGTCGGTGCCCCGGGCGACGGCGAATTGCTCGGGGGAGAAACTGGGTATCGGTGGGAAACGCACCGGGACATCCCGGAACAGGGTGTCGCCCGGGCGGAGCGCCGCCGCGTTGGCAAGGCCGATCACATCTCCGGGCCAGGCGCTGTCCAGTGTCGAGCGCTGCTGGCCGAACACCGACTGGGCGTACTTGGTGACGAACGGTTTCCCGGTCGCGGCATGGGTCAGCACGTCGCCCCGCTCGAAGGTGCCCGAACAGACCCGGGCGTAGGCGATCCGATCGCGGTGGGCGGAGTCCATTCCGGCCTGGACCTTGAAGACGAAGGCACTGAACGGTGCCTCGACCGGGCGCAGCACACCATCGGCGTCGCGCTGACCGCCCGGCGCCGGTGCAAGGCGGGCAAGATTGTCCAGCAGCTGGTTCACTCCGAAGTTCAGCGCGGCGGAGGTGAACAGCACCGGCGTCGTCTCACCCCGGAGGAACGTCTCCTGGTCGTGGTCCCCGCCGTCGGCGGAGAGCAGTTCGCACTCCTCGGTCGCGTTGACCCAGTCATCGCCGGCGGCCGCGTGCGCGCGCTCGGGCGGGATGTGCTCTTCCGGTGCGGCCTTGGCCCCGCCCGCCGTGCGGGTGAACCGGATGAAATTGCCGGTCCGGCGGTCCAGGACGCCGTGGAAGTCCCCGGCGATGCCCACCGGCCAGGTCAACGGCGTGGGTTTGAGGCCGATCCGGTCGTTGATCTCGTCGAGGAGTTCCAGCGCGTGCCGACCAGGGCGGTCCCATTTGTTGATCACCGTCAGGATCGGGATCCCCCGGTGGCGGCACACCTGAAAGAGCTTGAGGGTCTGCGGTTCCAGACCCTTGGCCGCGTCGATGAGCATGACCGCGCAGTCCACGGCGCTGAGGACCCGGTAGGTGTCCTCGGAGAAGTCGGCGTGCCCGGGGGTGTCGAGCAGGTTGATCACGCAGTCCTGCCCGTCGGGCGAGGTGTAGGGGAACTGCAGTGCGGTGGAGGTGATGGAGATGCCCCGGGCCTGCTCCATCTCCATCCAGTCCGAGACCGTCGTCCGGCGACCGGCTTTGCCGTGGATGGCGCCGGCCTCGGTGATCGCGCGGGCATGCAGCACCAGCGCTTCGGTCAGGGTCGACTTGCCGGCGTCGGGGTGGCTGATCACGGCGAAGGTGCGCCGGCGAGCGGCTTCCGCCGACAATTTCGCGGTGTTCCCACCCTGGGCCGGGTGTGCTTGCGGGGCTTGTTCGGTCATCTCGGTGCCGATGCTATTGGCCGCGGCCCACAACCGGCCAATCCCGGGGTGTCGCCCGCAGGTCGATCACCGCCGGCCGGCACGCCAACTGCGATAACCGCGGTGGGCGGCGAACGCACCGATGATCGCGGTGACGCACCAGACGGCGACGGCCGCGAACGCCAGCGGTGAGCTGAGGTCGGAAATCGAGGCTCCCAGCGCGGTGTAGACGAACGCCCGGGGGGCCGAGCCGATGAGTGCCCCGATCGCCATCTGCCACAACGGCATCCCGAACGCTCCGAAGGCGTAGGAGGCAAGGGCGTCGGAGATGCCGGGGATGAATCGCTGACCGACTACCGCCCACAGCCCGCGCCGTTTGATCTGTGCGTCGATGCGCTCGGCCCAGTCCGCGCCGATCAGCGTCCGCGCGCTGTCCCGGCCGGCGCGCCTGCCCACCAGGGCGGCGATGGTGGCGGTGGTGGCGGTGGAGCCAAGGGTGACGAACGTGCCGAGAACCGGGCCGAACAGCAGCCCGCTGCCGGCCGCCAGCAGCGGGCCGGGGACGAAGATCGAGGCCAGGACGGCGGCCACCACGATGTAGACCAGCGGAGCGACCGGCCCACTGGCCGCGACGGCCGCCCGTACGGCGTCGACGTCGAGCACTCGTCGGACGGCGACCAGATAGAACAGCGCGAGCAGGAATGCCGCGAACGCCAGCAGGCGCAGGACGTGCTTCCACCGGTCTGTGCCGGGGATCGGGCTTTCGGTCACCGCAGCGGTCAGCGGAAGCGGATGTCCATCGTCGCCAGGCCGAAGATCTTCGTGCCGCCCGCCTTGGCGGTGACCAGCACGACGCCGGTGCGGGTTTCCGGGTCCAGCGACTTGATCTTGCCGCCGAACTCGATGTCGGCACCCTCGGCGGCGGAGACTATCGCGGGCTGGGACAGCCGCACCGCGTACCGGGTGACCGCGCCCGGGTCCCCGGACCACGCGGAGACGAAGCCGGCGCCCAGGCCCATGGTGAGCATTCCGTGGGCGATCACGTCGGGCAACCCCGCCAGTTTGGCGATGTCCTCGTCCCAGTGGATCGGGTTGGCGTCCCCGGCGACGCCGGCGTAGTTCACCAGATCGCCGCGGGACAACCGGGTGTGGTGCACCGGGAGTGGGTCGCCGGCCGTCAGGTCCTCGAACACCGGGGTGCCCGGGGTGCGGGGCGCGTCGCCGGCGAGCCGGAACCCGCCGTCGGGACGTACCTCCTTCTGGTAGGGCTCACCACCGACTCCCATGATGTCGACGTCGTGCATCATCGCCTTCTGCACGGCCACCTTGACCTCGGGGTTGATGTCTTCGGCGGTGACGCCGACGACGGTGGTGTGCAGGGTGTGCACCCGCTCGCCGGCGGCGTCGGTGAAGGTGTTGGTGACGGTGATGAAGTCCCGGCCGGCGGTCCGGCGCACCGAGGTCAGTTCGACATCGATGGTCAGTTCGTCTCCGGCCACGATCGGGCGGTGTTGCTCGAAGACCTCCTCGGTCTGCAGGTAGGTGTCGTAGCCGACGACTATCGACTCGAACATCCGGCGGTTGCAGGCCATGCCCGGGGTTGAGGTGAACGTCAGCGGTGCCACCAGACCCGAATAACCCAGCTCCGCGGCGGCGGCGACATCCCAGTGCGCGGGGTGGTAGTCCTGGACTGCGCGGGCGTACTCGCGCACCTTCTCGCGGCCGACGAGGTACGTGCCGTCCATCTGGTAGTAATGGCCGACCCGGGCCTCGATCGCCGACGCCTCTGATGCTGCGGTCATGAATTCGCCCATCTGTCCTATCGGCGGGTTCGGGGAGGCCGACGAATGCACCCTAATGGGCCGGGTCGGGCGAACACACGCCAATGGGCCGCCGGGTGTCCCCGGTATACCCGCGCCACGCCGCCGGTTGTCATACTGCGGGCCATGAGCGCCGGACCGCGAGGCCCCTCCTTGGCGGCCTTCGCGCTGCTGGCCTACGCGTTCGCGGCGATCATGCTGGGCACCACGATGCCCAGTCCGATGTACGCGCTGTACTCGGAGCACCTGCACTTTTCCGTGGCGACCACCACGGTGATCTACGCCACCTACGCCGCGGGAGTGCTGTTCGCGTTGGTGGTTTTCGGCAGCTGGTCGGATGCCGTCGGTCGTCGCCCGGTTCTGCTGGCCGGCACATTGTGCGCACTGGGCAGCGCGGTGGTCTTCCTGGCGGCGGATTCGGTGCCGGTGCTGCTGGCGGGCCGGTTGCTGTCCGGGCTGTCGGCGGGTCTGTTCACCGGGACCGCGACGGCCGCGGTGATCGAGGCGGCGCCGCCGAACTGGCGAACCCGGGCTCCCACGGTGGCCACGATCGCCAACATGGGCGGGCTGAGCAGCGGACCGATTCTGGCCGGCGTGCTGGTGCAGTACGCGCCGGCGCCGCTGCGGTTGTCGTTTGTCGTCCATATCGTGCTGGTGGTTCTGGCCGCCGGTGCGGTGCTGCTGGTGCCGGAAACCTCGAGCCGCTCGGGGCGAATCCGGGTGCAGCCGTTGTCGGTGCCCTCCGAGGTCCGCTCGATATTCATCATCGCTGCGTTGGCGGCCTTCGCCGGGTTCGCCGTCACCGGGCTGTTCGCCGCCGTGGCGCCGTCGTTCATCGCCTCCGTCATCGGCATCTCCAATCATGCGGTGGCCGGACTGCTGGCCGGCTCGATCTTCGCGGCCTCGGCGGTGGCGCAGATTTTCGCGTCCGGTATCGCGCCCGGGCG
>JAGQTQ010000031.1:0-13499 GCA_020438905.1 Mycobacterium sp. | reverse complement strand
CGGCCTGGTCGCCGCCTCGGTGATCTCCGGCGTCGGGCAGGGCATCAGCTTCAGCCGGGGACTCGCCGCGGTCGCCGAGAGAACCCCCGCCGATTCCCGCGCCGAGGTCGGCTCGGCGTATTTCCTGGTCTCCTACATCGCGATCTCGGTACCGGTGGTCGGCGTCGGCATCGCGGCCCAGCTTTGGGGCCTGCGCACCGGAGGAATTCTGTTCGCGGTGGCCGTCGGGGTGCTCGCGGCCGGCTGCCTCGTCGCGATCCTGCGGCAGGAGGCCGGCGCCAGCCGGGCCGGGACGTCGGCCGGCGGCTGAGCGGATTCCGGGCCACCTTCCCGGTTTGCCCGCTCCGATCAGCGATGATATGAACCTTTCCCGTCCCTGCCCCCCCGGAATGAACGGCCGCATCGTTGAATACTGATATCGCCGAGACCGACCCCCTGGGCCCGGCGGAGCGTCGCCGCATCGTGATCGCCTCGATGGTGGGCACCACGATCGAGTTCTACGACTTCTACATCTACGCCACCGCTGCGGTCTCGGTGTTTCCCGTGCTGTTCTTCCCCAAGGGGAATCCCACGACGGCGTTGCTGGCCTCGCTGGCGACCTTCGGCCTGGCGTTCGTGGCCCGCCCACTCGGCTCGGTGCTGTTCGGGCATTTCGGTGACCGGGTCGGCCGAAAGGCGACCCTGGTGGGTTCGCTGCTGACCATGGGCATCGCGACCTTCGCGATCGGCCTGCTGCCCACCTACCATCAGGCCGGACTGCTGGCTCCTGCGCTGCTGGCGGTGTTGCGCTTCACCCAGGGCCTGGCCCTGGGCGGGGAGTGGAGCGGCGCGGCGTTGCTGGCCACCGAGACCGCCCGTCCCGGGAAGAGGGCCTGGGCGGCGATGTGGCCGCAACTGGGGGCGCCGATCGGCTTCCTGTTTGCCAACGGACTGTTCCTGGCTCTGATCGGCTGGTTGGGGCACAGCACGGCCAACGCCGATCTGGGTGGGGCGTTTCTGACCTGGGGCTGGCGGATTCCGTTCCTGCTCAGCGCGGTGATGGTGGTGATCGGCCTGTACGTGCGCGTGCGGCTCGCCGAGACACCGGTGTTCGTCCGCGCCGTCGACCGCGGGGAGCGGGTCAGATCACCGCTGGCCGAGGTGTTCCGGAACAGCTGGCGGCAACTGATCGTCGGAACCTTCGTCATGCTGGCCACCTACACGCTGTTCTACATAGTCACGACGTGGGCGCTGAGCTATGGCACCGCCAAGCGGCCGCCGGCCGGCAAGGGACTCGGCTTCGACTATGTGTCCTTCCTGAAATGGCAGTTGATCGCGGTGTTGTTCTTCGCCGCGCTGCTGCCGGTGGCCGGGCGGCTGGCCGACCGCTTCGGCCGGCGCAGGACGCTGCTGGTGGTGACCGCCGGCATCATGGCCTACGGCGCGTTGTTCGCGCCGATGCTCTCGCCCTCGTCCAGCTCCCAGACCACGATGCTGGCGTTCCTGATCATCGGGATGACGTTGATGGGCCTGACCTTCGGGCCGATGAGCGCCGTCCTGCCCGAGTTGTTCCCGACCAATGTCCGCTACACCGGGTCGGGCGTCTCCTACAACGCCGCCAGCATCCTGGGCGCGGCGGTGGCACCGTTCCTGGCCACCTGGCTGGCCACCGAGTATGGCGTGGGCTGGGTGGGGGTGTACCTGTTCGCCGCGGCGGCCCTGACGTTCGTTGCGCTGCTGGTCATGCGGGAGACCAAGGACACCTCACTGGACACCGGGTTGGACAGCGAGGTGGGTCCGACCCTCATCTGAGGCTCCGGCGCTTCTGACCCATTCCGATGCCGGCCAGTACCACCAACGCCAGGACTGGGGCGATGACGGTGATGCTCAGTGTGATCGCGTCGGGCACCTCCTGGCCGCGGATATGGGCGAGCACGCCGATCAACGGCTGCAGGATCACCCCGCCGACGCCCATGATCAACATGTTGGTCATACCCATCGCCACACCGGAAAGTTCCTCGGGCGCTTGATCCTTCACCATGGTGAAGGACAAGACGTAGAACCCGTTGAAGATCCCGAGGAAGAACATCGCCGCGGACAATGCGAACTGGCCCTGCAAGGCGAACAGGATGAGCACCATCGTGACCGCCGTCCCGACGGCGCCCACCGCCAGCAGTAGCGCGGGTCGTCCGGAACGGGCGCACAGCCAGGCCGAGCCGATGAACCCGGGCAGGCATCCCCAGAAGTAGAAGGACGCGCAGACCGAGGCGGTCGACAGGCTCATGTTGTGATAGGCCTGGAAATACGAGACGCCCCAGAGCATTCCGAAGGCGATTCCGGCTGCTGCCACCAGACCTCCGGCTATTCCGCGGGACAGGATCGGCAGGGACACCAGAAGCCGGCCGATCTGGGCGGTCTCCGGCCATTGCGTATCGGGCCCGCTTTCGGCGCGGTTGGCGTTCCTGACGAACATGACGATGAGGATGAGCAGGAAGGCCGAGAACGCCCCGCAGGCGGTCATCGCGACCCGCCACCCGGCATTTTCGACGATGAAACCCAGTGTCTCCTGGCCGAGTGCGGCCCCGGTCATTCCGGCCACCTCGGTCAGCGCGGCCAGCAGCGGGAAGACCCGCGCCGGAAACCATTGGGAGGCCAGGGCCATCGCGCAGACGACGGTGGGCGCGGCGCCCAGCCCCATCAGGATGCGGGTGGCCTCCGCCGTCGCGGCGGTCTTCGACATCGCGAAAAGAAACGACGCGACCGTGCACAGGGATGCGCCGGTGATGAGCACGGAGCGAGCTCCAAAGCGGGCAACCAGGATTCCCGCAGGCACCTGCAGAAGGATGTAGGGGTAATAGAAGCTCGAGGACAGGCCACCGAATCCCGCTTCATTCAGCGAGAGGTCGACGACCAGCCCCTCCCGCATCACGCTCGGGAACGTCTGCAACACCATCTGAAAAAAGACGTACATCGCTGCGGTGCCGAAGATCAGGCCGCTGCCCCATGAGCTGGGGGACAAGCGAACCGATTTACCATTCCCCGCCTGGTGCGGCACGGACTCGGTGTTCATCAGAAGAACCCGGTGTTCATCAGAAGCGCTCGGTGCTCATGTCGACGCCTTCGTCTAGCCGGCAATACCACCCCGCCGCGGACCGAGGCCGCCGGGCGCACGTCGGCGCAGCGGCATCGACTGCGACGCGGACGCCGCTAGTTTAACGTCGGATCATGTTCCCTCGCCGACCGTCGGTGCGACCTCCGCGCGGATGACCGAGTTCGTCAAGGTCAATCGCAGAGCGCCACCGGGCTTTTTCGCCTGCGAGGCAAGCGGATTGGATTGGTTGTCGGCCGCACCGGGTGGTGTGCCGTGCGTGCCGGTGCTGCGCTGGAACGAGACAAGCCTGACCCTGCAGCGCCTGGAGTCGATCTCGCCGTCCGAAGATGCGGCCCGGGAGTTCGGCCGCCGGCTGGCCGCCACCCACGACGGCGGCGCCGCCGGCTTCGGAGCGGCGCCGAAAGGGTGGTCGGGCTCCGGTTTCTTCGGCCCGCTGGCGCGCCCCCTCCCGATGAGTCTGATCCCGCACGACAGCTGGGGCAGCTTCTACGCCCAGGAGCGACTCGGGCCGATGCGCGGGTACGCCACGGGTTCGCTGGATGCCCGGACACTGGAGCTGGTCGACGATGTGATCGGCAGGTGCCGTGCCGGTGAGTTCGACGACGACGACCGGCCGGCGCGCCTGCACGGCGACCTGTGGAGCGGCAACCTGATGTGGACGTCCCGGGGCGTCGTGCTGATCGATCCCGCGGCTCACGGCGGCCACCGGGAGACCGACCTGGCCATGCTCGCGCTGTTCGGATGTCCGCACCTGGAGGCGGTGCTCGATGGATATCAGAGCGTGCGCCCCCTGCGGGCGGGGTGGGGTGACCGACTTGGGCTACATCAGCTCTACCCGCTGTTGGCGCACGTGGTCCTCTTCGGGGCCGGTTACGCGCAGCAGACCGCGGCGGCGGCCCGTGCCGCGCTGGACCGGGGGTGATGCGCCCGGGTGATCGGCCCGCTCTGCGATTGGCTCTTCCGCCGGTGGGGTAAAACGTTTACGGGCCCCGTCCCCGAACCGCCGTCAGCAACCATGAGGAGCGCCGCCATGCAGTCCGTCTCGGGAATGAATGTTCTGGTCACCGGCGCTGCGATGGGCCTGGGCAAGCTTTTCGCCACCCGCGCGGTCGAGGAGGGCGCCGCCGCGGTGGTGCTGTGGGACGCCAACGAGACCGCTTTGCAGCAGACCGCGGCGGAACTCGAGGCGCTCGGGGGGGTCATTCACCATGAGACCGTTGACGTCACCTCCGAGGACCGGGTGGTGGCGGCCGCCGAGCGGATCCGCGACCGTCTCGGAACGATCCACGTGGTGTTCAACAACGCCGGGATCGTGCGGGGCAACGGCTACTTCTGGGAGAGCAGCCCGAAGGACTTCACGCTGACCATGGAGGTCAACTCCGTCGGCCCGATGCGGGTGGCCCGGGAGTTCCTGCCCGGGATGATCGAGTCCGGCACGCCGTGCCGGCTGGTCAACCTGGCTTCCTCGGCCGGTCTCAACGCCATCCCGCGGATGGCGGCCTACGCAGCCTCGAAGTGGGCGGCGGTCGGCTTCTCCGACTCCGTGCGACTGGAACTCGAACAGGCCGGACACGATCGGGTGAAGGTCACCACCGTGTGCCCGACCTACATCGACACCGGGATGTTCGACGGCGCCAAGGGCATCCTGTTCACCCCGATGCTCAAGCAGGAGGACGTCGTCGAGGCGACGTGGAGCGCGATGCTGGAGGGCAGGCCGTTCGTCGTCATGCCGTGGACGTCGAGGATGAACAAGGTGCTCACCGCACTGCTGCCGGTATGGCTGCGCGATGTGTACCTGCGCAAGGTCGGCGTCTACAACTCGATGGACGAGTTCCACGGGCATTGACCACCGGCGTCAGTGCGGTGGCCGCTGCGGGGATCTGCAGTCGCCTACTGCGGCACCTTCACGCTCTTGGGCACCATGCAGGCCACCGTCTTGTCGCCGGCGTTCCACCGGTCGATTCGGCAGTCCAGGATCATCGTTGCGAGGTGATAGGCCTCGTTGCGGGTGATGTCGAGGTTGGCCGCCATCTTGTCCAGCGCCGCGGATGCGGCGATCTTCATGGCGTCCAGGGTTTTCGGTGCTGTGCCGCTGGACACCCACGCGGTGGCCGTGTCGGAGTTCGGAAGGCTCGGCGCCCGTAGCGCTTTCGGATCCTTGGGCACCACGCAGTAGGTTCCCCGGACCTGGTCGACCACCTCCGAGATCCGGCAGTCCCACGTCTTGTCCATGGCCGCGGCGGCCTCCGGTTCGGAAAGCCCCTGTTTGGCCATGATCAGCTTGACTGTCTCGGCCTTGTTGAGTTCAAGGGCTTTGTCCAGGTCCTCGTCGTAGCCGACGGCGACCCAGCCCGTCGGCGTCTCGACGGTCGGCCAGTCCTGTGGCTGGTTCTTGATCAGCTCGACGGTGACGTTCAATTCCGGATACCAGGTCTCGAGTGCGTCGAGGTCGATCTCCCCGTTGCCCTGCTTGGCGTGTGAGTCACCCGTCCAGATCAGGCCGCCCTCGACCTGCACGGGCAGATAGGTGGTGCTGCCGACCTGCATCTCCGGCAGGTCCAGGTTGCCGCCCCAGGGCCCGGGCTGTTCGGTGCTGCACTTGCCGTCGGTGCACCACGGGCCGCTGGTGTCGGCGCGCCCCACGGCCAGAATCCCGGGGAACGGCTCCAGCGGCACCAGCACATTGGGCGAAAACCGCATCGTCATCGTCTCGGAATCCAGGTAGTAGCTGGTGACCTGTTCGGGGAACTCGTCGGGGAACAGGCCCTTGCCCTTGGCGGTGTTGTTGGTGGCGTACATGGGCAGCTGGATCCGGTTGATGTGGATCGCCAGCAGGTCGCCCGGTTCGGCACCGTTGACGTAGATCGGCCCGGTGACGGTGTGCGGGCCGCGGTTCTTGACCGCACCGTTGATCTTTTCGATCTGGCCTTCGCTGATACCGGGTGCGACCTGACCGCCACCGGCGGTTTCGGTCTCGATCGCGACGGTGTCACCGGGGTCGATCCGAAGCACCGGCGCGATGGTGTTGTCGTAGACGCCCCACTGCGTGGTCTGCGGGGTCGCCGGCAGCATCCAGAAGCGGTGACCGTCCTTGGACAGCGGCTTGGCCTCCATGTGGGCCTGGTCGGGCGGCCCTTGCAGGAAGGTGGCCGTGTAGTCCGGATACGGGCTGTCCGGATCCCGGGTGGCGTCGTTGGCCGCGGCCCCGCACGCGGCGAGCAGCGACGAGACGGTGAGCGACGCCGTGACGACGCCCGCGGCCCTTCCCAAACTGGTCAAATCCGACACCTCTCAACCGCGCCTGCAACCTTGTCCCTGTTCGTACCCTGAGTCACTGTTCGTACCCTGACCGAACCGGTTTGGGGGAGGCTTTGACCAATCGGGGGTGCCTGGCCATGAAGGCTGCCGGGCGCTGGGGCCACAAAAAAGCATCCGAAGTTCGACAACATCGTCATCATCGTGCACATCGGCCCCAGCTGCCACAGGGGTCAATGGCGCGTTCGAGCGGTCCGCACTATTTTTTCGGGGTGATGTCCCGCACGTTCAGAGCCCTCGTCCGCTTCGCCCCGCATGCCCTGCCGATCGCCGCGGTCGCCCTCCTGGGTTGGTCGGGCGGGATCATGGCGGCCGGTCCGGCGCCATCGGTACGCCTGGTCGACGAGGTCAACCCGCTGGCCGGCAAGCCGTTCTACGTCGATCCCATCTCCAGGGCGATGGCCGCGGCGAACAACGCCAGCCCCCCGAGCCCCGAGCTGACGACCATCGCCAACACCCCGGCGTCCTACTGGCTGGACGAGGCGTTCCCGGCCTCGACGGTCTCCCGGACGGTCTCGAGGTACACCGGCGCGGCCCAGGCGGCCGGTGCGATGCCGGTCCTGACCATCTACGGGATCCCGCATCGCGACTGCGGCAGCTTCGCGGCCGGCGGACTCCCCAGCGGTGCGGCCTACCGCCAGTGGATCGATGCGGTGTCCGCCGGTGTGGGCTCCGCTCCGGCGGCGATCATCCTTGAACCGGATGCCCTGGCCATGGCGGACTGCCTCTCGGGAGATCAGCGCCAGGAACGCTTCGACCTGATCAGCTACGCGGTAGACACCCTCACCAGCCTGCCGGGCGCTGCGGTGTACGTCGATGCCGGGCACTCGCGCTGGCTCAGCGCCGAGGACATGGCCGGCCGGCTCAACATGGTCGGTGTGGATCAGGCGCGCGGCTTCAGCCTCAACACCGCGAACTTCTACACCACCGAGGAGGAGATCGGTTACGGCGAGACCGTCTCGGCGATGACGGGAGGTTCGCACTACGTGATCGACACCTCGCGCAATGGTGTGGGCCCGGCCGACGACTCCCCACTGAACTGGTGTAACCCGACCGGCCGCGCGATGGGCACCCCGCCCACCACGGCCACCGCGGGCCCGCACGCCGATGCCTACCTGTGGGTCAAACGGCCCGGAGAGTCTGACGGCTCCTGCGACCGTGGCGAACCGCGGGCCGGCCAGTTCATCAACCAGTACGCGATCAGCCTGGTCCGCAACGCAGGCCAGTAACGCCCCGGCGGCCGTGTGCGACGATCGGGTGGGAGTCCGGTGACGACGTCCGCACCAGCCGGGCTGGCGAGCCGACAGAGGGGATGGCCGCATTGATGACCGATCCGCGGCGCCGGATGGTGCCGGCGCTGGCCGGCCTGGCCTGGCTCTTGGCAGCCCTGAGTGGTCTGGCGCTGAGCGGGGCGGGCCCCGCGACGGCCGAGCCGGCCGAGCCGGCGCCCCCGCCGCCTCCCACCCTTCTGGTGCCGCCCCCGGAACCGGCGCCGAAGAACCCGATGACGCCCCACCAGCCCGCGGTGCCGGTCGGCGAGCCCGGCGACGCACCGCCGATCGTCCCGAACTTCCAGCCGTCCGTCCCCGAGATACCGAACGCCCAGTACGGGTCCGGAAAGTACGGCGGCGGGGTGCTGGGAACCCTGCGGGACCTGTGGGACCAAGCACGAAATCCCATGTTCGCCCAGGACGAGATCATGGGAGTGGGCTCCGGGAGGCCGTCGCCACCGCCCGGCGCGGGACCGGCTCCGCCGCTGCCCCCCGGCTACGTCTCGACCAACGCCCCGGGTTCGGAGACCCCGTCGACCTCCACCGGCGGCGGATCAGAGGCCGGACGTCCAGCGCTGCCGCCCGGTTACTACCCCCTCGATGGGCCGCCACCGCCGGGTTACGAATACCTGACGCCGTCGGGTTCCTAGCTCATTCGGGAACGACCGGCCCACGGCGTAGGCCGCACCCGGGATGACCGACGGGGCGTACGACGAATCACCGCCGACCTGCTGACAGAGGGGACGCAGAGGGCCGGGGAGCGCTCAGTCGGGTCGGGGCAGCCGGGCGACGATCACCGGGATGTGGGCGGAGTTGACCACAGCGGTGCTGACCGAGCCCAGCAGCATCCCGGGGAAGCCGCCGCGGCCGTGGCTGCCCAGCACCACCAGCTGGGCCTTCTCGGCCCGCTCGATCAGCCGTAGCGCGGGTTGGTCGCACACCACCTCTTTGTGCACGACGACATCGGGGTAGCGGTCGTGCCAGCCGCAGAGCCGCTCGGCGAGGACCTCAGTCTCCTGGTCCTTGATGTTGCGCCACTCGATGGGTGCCCAGCCGATGCTGGCTATCCCCAGGGAGTTCATATCGCTCCAGGCGTGCAACGCCACCAGATCGACACCGCTCCGGGAGGCTTCGTCGAAGGCGATTTCGGTCGCCAGCTCCGAGGTCGGGGAACCGTCGACGCCGACGAGTACCGGCGCCGTCGGGGAGGGGCCGGCCCCGGGTTGGTGATGGTGGATGACCGCGACGGGACAGTGTGCGTGGTGCACCAGGCCCGCGCTGATCGATCCGAGCAGGGTCTGGGCGACCCCACCCTGGCCGCGGCAGCCGACGACCATCATCTCGGCCTGCCGGGAGAACTCGACGAGGGCGGGCAGGACCGGTTCGTAGACGACCTCGTAGCCCATCTGGTCGGCGTGGGCCGGGGCGGCGGCGACCGCGGCCGCGTTGGCCTGCTCGACGATCCGGGCCGTTTGATCTTCCTGCAGCTCGACGTAGTCGGCTGTCACCGGCACTCCCGGCCACCCCTGGGTCCCGGTCACGATGGGCGCCACGACGTGCAGGACCGTCAGCGCGACATTGCGCATCGCGGCGTCGCGGGCCGCCCATTCGACTGCGGCGAGCGATGAGGATGAGCCGTCGACCCCGACGATGATTCCGTGGTGGCGCTGGTCTGACACGGCGGTCCCCCTGAACTCGGTTGTGGCATGCAGCTGTCCGTGGAACCCACTGTGCCACAGTGGGCCCGGGCGTCGGCGGCTTTGCGGTCAGCGGCCCAGGTGCCTGTCCCAGAACCGGGCCATCTCGGTGAACACGTCCTGCGATTCCGGGGCGAACGGCTCGATGAAATAGGTGAAGTGCGAGGCTCCTTCGACGAGATGGAGCTCGGCGTCGACACCGGCCTTGCGGAGCTTGCGGTGCATGAGCACGGTCTGGCTGAGGATCAGGTCACGGGTTCCGGAGACCAGCATGGTGGGTGGGAAGCCGGAGAGCTCGCCGCGCAGCGGCGAGAGCAGCGGATCGGTGATATCGGCGTCGCCGGCGTACAGCCTCGCTCCGCGGCTGGCGACGGCGTCATAGGTGACGAGTACGTTGTCGACCCACTCGTGCACCTTGAGCGAATCTCCGACCGGCGCGAGGTCACACCACGGGGTCTGCACGGCGACCGCCGCCGGCGGTGTCACGCCGTCCCGCTTGGCGCGTAGCACCGTCGACAGCGCGAGGCCGCCGCCGGCCGAGCCGCCGCACAGTCCGATATTGGCCGGTGGGGCCATCGTCAGCGCGGCCTTCCACACGGCCATCGCGTCATCGGAGGCGGCCGGGTACGGATACTCCGGCGGCATCCGGTAATCGACCTCGATCACCCTGATCCCGCAGGTGGCGGCGATGACCGCGGGTTCCAGCAGGGAGGCCCGGCCGGGGTTGAACAGATAGGCCCCGCCGTGGGTGTTGACCAGAAGCCGGTTGGCATTGGCGGCCGGCAGGTTCGGCGGGGTGACGACAAAGGCTGGTACACCGCCGATGGTCATTTCCTCGACACTTACGCCGAGGCGCTCGATGGTCTTCTCGATCGGCGGGATGGACTGCGCGGCCAGATCGGCGATCGCGGACTTCCAGCCGGCCGCGTCGGGCGGGTTCAACAACCACTCGCTGTTGCGGTAGGGCATCGCGATGGCCTGGCCCAATTCCGGACTGACCGAATCCGGCACCGGGATATCGCGTCCGGGGACCACGCGCGGCCCGGCCGTGCCGTTGAGATGTCCCATCAGGCCCTGCAGTTGCGGGCCGTCGGGAAACGCGACGGTGTTGATCGGGTTCTGCGGGGACGGTTCGGGCATCGGAAGTCTCCTAGTGCTCGAGCTGCACGACGGTGCGGGACTCCAGGTTCGGCCGGATCATCTCGCCGAGGATCCGCTGGTGTTCGGGATGGTCGCGGTAGGCGATGAAACTGTCGCGGTCCTCGAACGTGCCGACGACCGCGAAGTCGTATGCGCCGGGTGACAGGCCCGCATCGGAGCCGCAGAGATAGTCGCGGACACCGTCGAGCCCGGAGACCAGGGTCCGCAGGGCGTCAGCGATCGCCGCATCGACGACATCGCAGTCGTTCCACTTGAACGTGACGATGTGGGTGAAGGCCATCGGCCCCACACTACGGAATCGCTTCGTCGGCCCCGGCCGTATTCAACCGGTCGCCGGTAACCGCCGCGGGGGCACTGGACCGACCTATCCATCGAATGTGACGATTTCGTCATCAGTACGGAGAGTTCCGGATGAGGGGTTTCGTAGTCGCGCACGGACCGGTTGCACAGCGATCAAGGGGCGTTACCGGGAGAGCAATCGACCTCGGCACCCAGCGGATCCGGGTCAGCTACGGATAACAACGCCGCATGACGCCGCGCAACGCCAGGGGCATCCGCGATTCACCTGCCGTCATTGCTATGTTCACCCTGAGTTCACCAGGGTGGCCGTGTGCCGACACCAGCGCCCGGGACGGCGGGAGGGGCAGTGGACGTCGGGCTGATCATCGCGGTCGGCTTTGCGCTGTCCTTCGCGCTCACCAACGGATTTCACGACGCCTCCAACGCCATCGCCACCCTGGTGGCCACCCGCGGAGCCACCCCGGGTCAGGCGGTCGCGTTGTCGGCGGTGTTCAACATGGCCGGCGCGGTGCTGCTGGGCACGGCCGTCGCCGACACCATCGGCTCCATCGTCACGGTGCCGCAGACCCAGGTGGTGGTGGTCGTCGGCTCGGGGTTGGCCGGCGCGACGGCCTGGAACCTGCTGACCTGGTGGCTCGGGCTCCCGTCGTCATCCGGACACGCGCTGGTCGGCGGCCTCGTCGGATCGGCGGTGGCCGAGGGCGTCATCTCCGGAGACGGCGGACTGGCCTCGGTGCACTGGGGCGGATTCGAGGGCTGGCACCCGACCGGTGTGTTCGGGGTGCTTGTCGCCCTGCTCATCTCGCCTGTCCTGGGATTCGCCTTCGCGCTGGTGATCGTTCGGTTCGTGCGGCGGATCTCCCGGCGGTGGACGACCCGGTGGAACGGTCCGGTTCGGGGCGCGGGCTGGGTCGCGGCGGCCGGCCTGTCGTTCAGCCACGGCGGCAACGACGCCCAGAAGGCGATGGGCGTGATCGCCGTCCTGCTGCTGGCCGCCGGGGACACCACCGAGATCGCGGTGCCGCTATGGGCCAAGGTCGCCACCGGCCTTGCGCTCACTGCGGGCACCGCGCTGGGCGGCTGGCGGATCGTACGGACCATCGGCCGGCGTATCTTCAGCCTCACCCCCGTCGACTCGGTCTCCAGCCAGACCTCGTCCACCGCCGTCATTCTGGGTGCGTCGCTGATCGGCGCGCCGGTCAGCACCACCCAGGTGGTGGCTTCCTCGGTCGTCGGCGTGGGCGCGGGCCGGCACCGCTGGCAGCACGTGCGCTGGGAGGTTGTGCGGGGGATGGGAATCGCCTGGCTGACCACGATCCCGGCGGCCGCACTGCTGGCGGTCGTCGTCCTGCTCGTCTGGAGGACAGCACTATGAGCATCTCGGTCCGCAAGCGCAGGCGTTGGTTCCTGCCGGAAGCCCCCGACGTCGTCGGAATGCTGAAGGCTCAGGCCGACATCACCGCCGCCGGGATGGACGCCTTCGCCGACTGGGCGGGAGGAGATGTCGGCCGCGCCGAGGACGTGCGGCAGGCCGAGCACGACTGCGACGTGGTGCGGCGGCAACTCGTGGCCGCCGTCAGTCAGGCCTTCACCACGCCATTGGAACCCGAGGATCTGTTCCAGCTGTCCCGTGATCTGGACAAGGTGATCAACGGCGCAAAGAACACCGTCCGCGAGGCCGAGGCGATGGACTTCCCGCCGGACCGCGCCACCGCCGCGATGAGCGTTCAACTCGCCGAAGGGGCCGGACACATCCGTGCGGCGTTCAGTCGCCTGGATACCCGCCACGGCGAAACGGCCGAGGCGGCCACCGAGGCCGCCGACGCCGCGGTGAAGTCGCAGCGCGATCTGGAACGGATCTACCGGCAGGCGGCCTGCGATCTGCTCGACGTCACCGATATCGGTGTCCTGACCGCGCGCCGCGAGCTCTACCGCCGGATCTCGGCCATCTCCGACGACATCGTGTCGGTCGCCGACCGGATCTGGTACTCCTGGGTCAAGGAGTCCTGACCGGACTCACCCGGTGAACTTGCCGCTGCGGATTCGGTCGGCCTCCATCAGCGCCAGTTCCTGGGCGCCGGGGATGACGATCTCCGGATCGGGAACGAAGTCGACATCCTCGCCGCGGTCGCTATAGGGGACGGCGTCGAGGATCACCCGGATGGCGTTGAGCCGGGCGCGGTGCTTGTTCTCCGAGCGAACGATGGTCCACGGCGCGTCGGGAGTGCTGGTCCGGCGCAGCATCCGGTACTTGGCCTCGGTGAAGTCGTCCCAATGCTCCTGGGCCTGGACGTCGATCTCGGACAGCTTCCACTGACGCAGCGGGTCGTCGCGGCGACGCTCGAACCGGCGGGCCTGTTCCTCCTTGGTGACGCTGAAGTAGAGCTTCACCAGGGTGGTGCCCTGGCGGACCAGATCCTTCTCGAAGCCCACCACGCCCTTGAGGAAGTTGCGGTACTCCTCGTCGGTGCAGAAGCCGAAGACCGGCTCCACCATGGCCCGGTTGTACCAGGAACGGTCGAACAGGACCATCTCCCCGCCGGTCGGGAACTGGCCGACATAGCGCTGGAAGTACCACTGGCTGCGCTGCTCCTCGGTGGGTTTGCCCAACGCCACAACCCGGTAGTGCTTCTCGTTCATGTAGCGGGTGACCCGGCGGATGGT
>JAGQTQ010000145.1 GCA_020438905.1 Mycobacterium sp. | reverse complement strand
GTTTCCTCCTTCACGCCGCGGCCGTTCGCCGCGCTGAGAAGACATTGCGCAGTGGTTGTTTCAGGGGCCGATCCCTGGTGTTTCACCGGCGTGAACGGATGACGGCCTTACGTTTCGGTGTTGTTACGTCCCGCGACTAGCCGAGCAGAGCGTCGACGAAGGCACCGGGTTCGAAGGGGGCCAGGTCATCCGGGCCCTCGCCCAGACCGACCAGCTTGACCGGCACCCCGAGCTCTTGTTGGACGCGGAAAACGATGCCGCCCTTAGCGGTTCCGTCGAGCTTGGTCAGCACCACACCGGTGATGTCGACGACGTCGGCGAACACCCGCGCCTGGACCAGTCCGTTCTGCCCGATGGTGGCATCGAGAACCAGCAGCACCTCGTCGACGGCAGCACGTTTCTCCACGACCCGTTTGACCTTGCCGAGTTCGTCCATCAGGCCGGTCTTGGTGTGCAACCGGCCGGCGGTGTCGATGACGACGACATCGGCGCCGGCGGCAATCCCGTTGTCTACGGCGTCGAAGGCCACCGACGCCGGGTCGGCACCCTCGGGACCGCGCACCACCTCCGCGCCCACTCGGGAAGCCCAGCTCTGCAACTGGTCGGCGGCCGCGGCCCGGAAGGTGTCGGCCGCGCCCAATACCACCCGACGGCCGTCGGCCACCAGCACCCGGGCCAGCTTGCCCACCGTGGTGGTCTTGCCGGTGCCGTTGACCCCGACCACCAGCAGCACCGAGGGTTTGTCGGCGTGCGGCAACGCCCTGATGGAGCGGTCCAGGCCGGGATTGAGTTCGCTGACGAGGACCTCGCGCAGCACTGCCCGGGCCTGGGCCTCGTTGCGCACGCTGCCGCTGGCCATCGCGGAGCGGAGGTGCTCGGCGACCGACGCGGTCGCCGTCGGGCCGAGGTCGGCCACCAGCAGGGTGTCCTCGACCTCCTCCCACGACTCCTCGTCGAGGTCTCCGCCGCCCAGCAGGCCCAGCATGCTGCGGCCGAAGGCGTTCTGGGACTTGGACAGCCGCCCACGCAGGCGTTCTAGCCTGCCGGCCGGGGGCGCGATGGCCTCGACGGCGGGAGCCGTGCCGGCGGGTTCGGCAGCCGGCGGCGCGGGCTCCGGTTCGGGGGCCGGGATCTCTTCCGGGGTCTCTTCGGTGACCGGGGGGCTGGGCGGGATGACGCCGGCGTCTCGGGCCGCGGTCTCGTCGAGCACCGGCGGCTCGGGAAGGCGGACCTCCGAGATGGGCCGTTTCAGCGAGTCCCGCGGGACCGCGGCATCGTCACCGACACCCGGCAGACCGGTGGTGTCCAGCGCACCCGGCCGCTCCACCGTGGCCGGGCCTGACGATTGTGTAAAGCTTATTCCCGATGTCGCGGTGTACCCGCCGGAGCGGTCCGGCGGTGTGGCAGCCTCGATGGCGGTGTCGGGGGTGGCGCGCAGGCTGATCTGGCGCCGGCGATAAAGCACCGACCCGACGACGAGGGCAACGAGGACGAGGACGGCGATGACCGCGATGGCGATCCAGAGACCCTGGGACACCGTGTCATTGTTCCAGGGTCCCGCCCGATGAATCTGGGCACCCGCAAGCTGCGACACATCGACGCCTGCCTGACCGGGCCGGTGGAGTACGTCGGGGTCACCACCGGCCTCGAGCGGTTCGAGTTGCCCTACGACGCGCTGACCCAGACCAACCTGGCCGCCGTGGACCTGGGCACCCGCTTTCTGGGGATGCCGCTGCGGGCTCCGGTCCTGATCGGCGCGATGACCGGCGGGGCCGAACTGGCGCGCACCATCAACCGCAATCTGGCCGCCGCGGCCCAGCAGCTGGGAATCGGCATGATGCTGGGCTCGCAGCGCATCATGCTCGGCGATGAACCCGCCGCGCGGCGGGCCGCGCTGAGTTTCGAGGTTCGCGACGTGGCACCCGACGTGCTGCTGATCGGGAACATCGGCCTGGCACAGGTGTCTGACACATTGGCCCCGCGGCTCACCGCGGCCCTGGAGCGGGTGGGCGCGAACGCCGTCGCGGTGCACGTGAATCCACTCCAGGAGGCGATGCAGGCCGACGGCGACACCGACTTCGCCGGGTCTCTGGAGCGGTTGGGCCGGCTGGCCGCCGAGCTGGACTACCCGGTGCTGGTCAAGGAGGTGGGCCACGGCATCGGCGCGACGGCCGCGCGGCAGCTGCGCAGCCTGCCGATTGCCGCGGTGGACGTGGCCGGGGCCGGCGGGACGTCCTGGGCCCGGGTCGAACAGGTGGTCCGCTACGGCGAGGTGCGGTATCCGGCGGTGGCCGACTGGGGCATCCCGACCGCCCAGGCACTGATCGAGGTACGACGCGAACTCCCGTGGCTGCCACTGGTGGCTTCCGGTGGGGTGCGTTCCGGCATGGACGCCG
>JAGQTQ010000003.1 GCA_020438905.1 Mycobacterium sp. | reverse complement strand
CCGGTGCAGGTCTCGGCCTCGCCGAGCACCAGGAACTTCACCCCGGCGGCGGAGAGCAGTTCGGCGACCGCCTTGGTGGTCTTCTTGGCGCGGTCGTCGAGTGCGCCCGCACAACCGACCCAGAACAGGTACTCGAACCCGGCGAAGGAGTCCACGTCCTTGCCGTAGACCGGGACGTCGAAGTCGACCTCGTCGATCCAGGTGAGGCGCTCCTTGGCGTTCTGGCCCCACGGGTTGCCCTTGGTCTCCAGGCTCTTGTAGAGGCCTCCGAGTTCGCCGGGGAACTCCGATTCCATCATCACCTGGTAGCGGCGCATGTCGACGATGTGGTCGATGTGTTCGATGTCGACCGGGCACTGCTCGACGCACGCACCACAGGTCGTGCACGACCACAGCACGTCGGGGTCGATCACGCCGAGCGCCTCGGCGTCGCCGACCAGCGGCCGGGTGGCCTGCAGCGGGGAACCCTCGGGCACCCGGCCGAAACCGGACTCGGGAACATGGTGTCCGTCGCCGGCGTGGGCCAGCTCGAGGCCGCCTTCGGTGTCGACGAGGGCGTCGGCGGTCGTGTCCTTCTCACCGAAGATGTAGGGCGCCTTGGCGAACAGGTGGTCGCGCAGGTCCATCATCAGCAGCTTCGGTGACAGTGGTTTGCCGGTGTTCCACGCCGGGCACTGCGACTGGCAGCGGCCGCACTCGGTGCAGGTGGTGAGGTCCAGGTAGCCCTTCCAGGTGAAGTCCTCGATCTTGCCGTGTCCGAACACGGCGTCCTCGGCGGGATCCTCGAAGTTGATATAGGTGCCCTTGGACTCCATCGGCAGCAGCGGCCCCAGCGCGTTGGGCAGCCGCTTGAAGGTGACGTTGAGCGGTGCCAGGCCGATGTGCAGGTGCTTGGAGTGCAGAACGATCAGCAGGAACACCAGCATGACGCCGATGTGCAGCAGTAGCGCAACGGTCTCCATGATCTCGTTGCCGTGGGCGCCCAGTGGCTTGAGCAGCGCCGCCATCCCGTGGGAGAAGAACGCGGCCTTGTCATACGGGAGGTTGCCGTTGTTCACCGCCGAACCACGGAACAGGGCGTAGGTCCAGATGACGTTGAAGATCATGAAAAGGATCAGCCAGGCGCCGCCGTTGTGCGAGCCGTAGAACCGTGACGCGCGGCCGTACTCCTTGGGCTCAGCGCGCATGCGGATGATGGCGAAGACGATTACGCCGAGCAGGACCGCCACGGCGAAGAAGTCCTGCAGGAAGCCCAGGATCGCCCATTTTCCGACGAGCGGGATGTGGAACTTCGGGTCGAAGAGCACACCGTAGGCCTCGAGGTAGACCGTGGCGAGGATGAAGAAGCCCCACATGGTGAAGAAGTGCGCCGTGCCGGGTATCGACCAGCGCAGCAGACGTGTCTGCCCGAACACCTCTTTGATCTGGTTGGCGATCCGTTCACCGAGGTGGTTCTTGCGGCCGCGCTCGTCGGCGGTGGGCTGACCCGAACTGATGAGCTTGGTCAGCCACAGGATCCGCTTGACGGCCAGAACCCCGACGATGGCGGTCATGGTGAGGCCGATGATCAGCCGGATGAGCGTCTGGGTGTCCACGACGTCCCTCTCCAGTTTGGTTGCCGCGGGCGGCAACTTGACTGTCGTTACCAGTGGGTAACGGGTGCTTGTTGAGGTCCCATAGTCGCATCTTGGGCCCTCTGCGCGCGAGGGAGGTCGGGAATTCCGGGCTACTCCTCCGGGGCGGGTTTGATCTCGGGAAGCGGTTCGTCGGGAATGATCGCCTGCGTTGTGGCGGCGGGCTCGACGGTGGCGGTCGGCTGCGGCGCGGCGGTGGTCGGCTCCGGGGCCGCGGTGGTCGGTTCCGGCGCTGCGGTGGTCGTTGGCGCGACGGTGGTGGTCGGGGCCACGGTCGTCGTCGTCGGCGCCGCGGTGGTGGTCGGCGGCGCTGTGGTCGTGGTGGTCCGGGTCGTCGTCGGAGTCGTCGTCGTTGTCGTGGGCGTCGTCGTTGTCGTCGTGGTCGTTGTCGTCGTCGGGGTCGTCGTGGTGGTCGTGGTGGTCGTCGGGGTTGTCGTGGTGGCGGTCGACTCCGTGGTGGTCGGGGTGATGGTGGAGACGGTGGTCTCTCCGTTACCCCCCGTGACGGTGACGGTTTGCGGCACCGCCGGGTTCGCGGCCGAACTCCCCGGGCTCTCACCGGGTTTGGTCACCCGGGTGGTGGTCGTGGTGGGAGCGCTGTCGACGGCGGTCAGCGTGATCGCCAATCCGCCGACGGCCAGGGCCGCCAGCGCGGCCGCCAGACCGAACAGCAGGGGGGGCCGGCGATACCAGGGCAGTGTGGTGTCAACGACCACCGTCTCGCCGTCGTCGGCCTCGAAGACCTCCTGGGGTGCCGGTCCGGTCGGTGGGGGGACCGAGTAGTCCTCGCCGCTGTAGGGAACGGGTTCGCCCGCGGCGTCGTCGTCCTGGGACCAGGCCAGCGCCCGGAACGTCGCAGAAGGGGATCCGTCGGAGGCTGATTCCGTGGCGGCCTGTCCAGCTGCCCCGGACGCCCACGCCGCGGGGGCCAGGTTGGTCGGCGCGTCGGCGGCGGAGGTGGCCATCGAGGTCGGCGCATCGGCCGCGGAGGTCGCCGTCGAGGTGGGCGCCTCGGGCAGTGGTCCCCGCGCGGCCAGGGTGGCGGCGCCCACCGCCGCGGCGGTGCCGGGCTCCGGCGTGCTGATCACCGGCACGCGCAGTGTCTCCGAGAGGCGCGAGCGGATCGCCGGGATCGCCGCGCCACCGCCGACGATGGCCACCGCGCCGAGTCGGGCCGCCGGGATCCGGTTGCGCTCCAGAACATCTGCCAGGGAGTCGAGGAACCCGGCGAGCGGGTCGGAGATCGCGGCGTCCAGGTCGGCCCGGGTGATCCGGACGTCGGAACGGTTGCCGGGCAGATCAACCGGGATCACGGTGGCGGTGTCGGTCGACAGGCGTTCCTTGGCCAGCCGGCATTCATCGCGCAGCCGGGTCAGCGCACCCACCGGGGCGGTGCTGTCGGGCTCGGAACTCCCGGGGCCGTGGATACCGGCCAGCACGCGGTCGAGCAGTGCCCGGTCGATCTGATCACCGGAGAAGTCCCGGAATCGGATCGTCTCGCCGATGATCGCCAGGTTCGCCCCCGCGTCGGCGAGCGTGATCGAGGTGCCGCCCGCGCCGAAGTCACACAGCACCACCACCCCGGTCCCGGGCAGTCCGGGATCGGCCTGCAGGGCGGCCAGTGCGGCCTCGGCGTCGGACACGATCGTCGGGGCAACCCCGCCGGGCGCCAGCGTGGTGCTGTGCCGCAGGGCCCCCCGCAACGCCCCGAGAGTGGCCGGCCCCCAGTAGGCGGGAGCGGCCACCACCACCGGAGTCGGCGGTGTGCCGTCCTCGACCGAGCGGGCCATCGCCTCCAGTGCCGCGGCCACCAGGTTCTCGCCCCGATGTGCCGAGCCGTCGGCGGCCACCAGCGCGACCGGGTCGCCGACCCGCTCGACGAAGCCGCGCAGCACCAGGCCCGCTTCGGTCAGGTCGGGGCTGGTGAGTTCGGGGTTCTCCGAGGGGACTCCGACCTCGGCGGGCCGGCCGTCCCACAGCGTCACCACCGAGCGGCGGGTCACGGGACGGCGGCCCGGGCGGGCTGCCACGAGGTTCGTCGTCCCGATCGACAGACCCAGCGCTTGGCTCACGTGGCATTCCCTTTCCGGCGGCGGCTATTCACGATAGCCGCGCCGAGCCCCATGGCCGGGCAGGCCATGCGGGTCACCAGAGGGGTTTGCGCGGGAGGTGAGCGGCGCTCACCCTTCGCCCGGAGGTTCCAGAAGGGTCGGTTTGAGCGTCGGCAGCGTCGGGAACCACGGCTTCTTGGTGGTGGTCTCGGTCACGGTGGTCACCGACGTGGTGACGGAGGTGGTCGTCGAGGGGGTCGGCGCTTCGGTGGTGGTCGGCGTGGCGGAGGTCGGCGGCACCGTCGAGGTGATCGTTGTGGTTTCCGGCGCGGGGGCCGCGGTGGTCTGGCCCGTGGGCGCCGGCGCGGGGGCCGCGGACTCGGTCGGGCCGGGCGCCGAGGAGGTGGTGGGGCTGATGCTGCTGGAGGTGCCCGCCGGGCTGTTGGAGGTGCCGGCGCCGGTGAACTTGACCACCGCGTAGACCAGCAGTGCCAGGACGACGGCGGTCAGCACGCCGAGCCCGACCAGGGCAGCCGGCCGCTGATACCAGGGCGGTGGCGTCGGGGCCGGGTACTGGCCATAGCCGGTGGGTTCCGGATAGCCCGGGGCCCCGTAATCGCTGTAGGCCTGGCCGCCGCTGTAGTCGGCGTACTGGGTCGGCTCGTTCGGCGGGTAGTCGTTGGGATCTCCGGGAGAACCGCTGTTGGGCGCCACGGCTGCAGATCCTAGTGGCCGACTCTCAGTGGGCGGCGCCGAAGGCGGGCATCACCTCGGCCGCGAAGAACTCCAGGTGATCCAGATCGGACATATCCAGAAGCTGCAGGTAGACACGTTCCACACCGGCATCGGAGAACGCCGCCAGTCGCTCGGCGATCTCACCCGGAGTACCCACCAGCGGGGAGTTGGTGCGCAACTCGTCGAGGTTCCGGCCGATGGCGGCGGCGCGGCGGGCCAGCTCGGACTCGTCGCGGCCCGCGCACACCACGAACGCCGCGGAGTAGACGATGTCGTCGGTTGGGCGGCCGGCGCGCTGCAGGGCGGCTCGGACCCGGCCGTATTGGACCGGTACGAAATCGAGGGTGGGAAAGGCGAGATTGAACTCCGTGGCGAACCGCGCCGCCAGTGCCGGAGTGCGTTTCGGGCCGCCGCCTCCGATCACGATGGGCGGGTGGGGACGTTGCGCCGGTTTGGGCAGGGCAGGGGAATCCGCGACGCTGTAGTGGGTGCCGCGGTAGTCGAACGTCTCCCCGACCGGGGTGGCCCACAATCCGGTGATCAGTTCGAGTTGCTCCTCCAGTCGCTCGAACCGCTCGCCCAGGCCGGGGAACGGAATGCCGTAGGCGCGGTGTTCGGCTTCGAACCATCCTGCGCCGATACCGAATTCGACGCGGCCGCCGCTCATCGCGTCCACTTCGGCCACCGAGATCGCCAGCGGGCCGGGGTGGCGGAACGTCGCCGAGGTCACCAGCGTTCCCAGCCGGATCGTCGATGTCTCGCGGGCGATCCCGGCCAGGGTCACCCAGGAGTCGGTGGGCCCCGGCAGGCCCGCCGCGTTCATCGCCAGGTAGTGATCCGAGCGGAAGAACGCCGAGTATCCGCAGGATTCGGCCGCCCGGGCGACCGCGAGCTGATCGTCATAGCTGGCACCCTGCTGCGGTTCGACGAAGATGCGGAAGTCCACCCGGCCAGCCTATGGGGAGCTCAGAAGAAGTCGACGCTTTCGGTGCTGACGAACATCCCGTGGCCGGTCGCGGCGTTGGTGAAGCGGGTGCCGCTGCTGTCGGCCTCGATGGTCCAGCCCACGGCGCTGTAGGTGGAGTAGTCGATCGTCGTGGTCGGCATGGCGCCCAGGTTGCCCACGACCCAACGGTGGCTCCCGTCGGAGGACACCTCGACCCCGGTGGCCTGTTCGCCGCCGATGACCGGGGAGTCGGTGAACTCCGACTCGCAACCCACCACGTCCGCCGAGAGCTGGCAGCGGGTCTTGCCGGACCTGGTCTCGATGTAGACGTACCCGGTGGCGCTGGGTTCCAGGGTCTCTGCGCCCGGCGGCGCTGGAGACGGCGTTGGGGACTCCGGTGTGGTCGGCCTGGTGGTCGGGAAGTCCGGTTCGGTGCCGATTCCGCAGCCCGGGCAGATCGCCACACCGTCGACGGTGGTGCTGCATCCCGCCGCGGCGGCGACCAGCCAGGCGGCGGCGAGACCGGCCCTCACCCCGTTGGAGACGCGCACCCGCCCAGCGTACGCAACGAGTGACGCGAGTTACCTGAGTGACTCGCGGGGTCTCAGTCGACGGTCACGTTGACCGAGACCACCCAGGCTTCCTTCTCCCCGCCGGGCCAGGGCTGTCCGTAGGTCGCCGATGCGGTGGCATTCCCGGCGGCCATCGCCTGCACCACCCAGACGTCCTTGCCGGGCGCGCCCGGGCGGTCCGCTCCCGACGCGACCGACTCGTGGGCGGTCTGCGCCAGCACCGCCTTGTCGGAGATCAGCAGTTCCTCGGACCACTGGAAGCCTGTCGAGGCGTTGTTGCCCAGGCTGAGCTGGAGGAAGTCACCCACCGCCAGGTTGACGCTGCGGCTGACCTGCTTGTCCTTGAGCAGATCGTCGTAGGAGATCTCGATGGTGGTGGTCTGCGGACCCTTGGCCTCGGGCTTGGCCTGGGTCTCCTCTTTGTCCTTGCTCCCCGAGCACCCCGCCAACGGGACCGCGACGACCATCGCTGCCGCCATCACCGCAAGACGCCTTCTGGTGATCTGTGATTTCACTGCCTGCTCCTCTCGAAGAACTTCCGGGTCCGCCACAGGTAGGACGGCAGCCCGCGGGCCGGGACGGGGCGCGGCCAGTCATCGGCCCGGAAATAGGCGTCCGACCCGCCGTCGACGAAAACGATGCTGCCACACAGAAAGTCCGCCGAGTCGGACAACATGAACACTGCCCAGTCGGCGAGTTGTCCAGGATCGCCGAATCCGCCGATCGGCACCGGGAACCGCCGGATGCGGCGCGCCTCGACCGGGGTGGCCAACTGGCCCTCCAGCAATGGGGTGAGGATGGCGCCCGGAGCCAGGGCGTTGAGCCGGATTCCGGCCCCGGCCCAGTCGGCGGTCACCGCGTGGTGGCGCACCCAGCGGCTGATGGCGATCTTCGAGGCCGCGTAGGCCATCGGGGGCGAACCGGGTCCGAACCATCGGTAGGTGCGAAGGGCCTTCTCGGCGTCCCCGGCGAGCAGTGCCCGGATGGCCCGAGTGGGAACCATCGGCACCGTTGTGGTCGAGTTACTCGAGAAGACAACCACTTTGGCGCTCCCGGCAGCGGCCAGAGCGGGCCGCCAGGCCGCCAGCAGGTCGGTCACCCCGAAGTAGTTGACCTCGGTGATGGGGCGCTCGGCGCCCTTGGTGGGACCCAGCCCGGCGGCGAGAACCGCGCCGTCCAGAATCCCGGAACACGCCGTCAGCACGTCGGCGCCGGCGCCCCGCCGGCCCGCCGGCGTGGACAGGTCGGCCGTGACGGTGGCGTCCTTGCGGTCCACCCCGATGACGGTGTGGCCGCTCGCCCGTAGTTTCCCGGCGACCGCGGCCCCCATGCCGGATGCCGAGCCGGTGACCGCATAGGTTCCCACCGCCCAAGTATGGCGGGCCCAAGTATGGCGGGCCCAAGTATGGCGGGCCCAAGTATGGCGGGCCCAAGTATCCGGCGCGGTGTGCTCCTCGGCGGGCAGCGATATTCCGAACGCCCGACGGCGGCATCCCCCGAAGGTGGATGCCGCCGCCGGGCCAGGAACTAGCGTCCGGCGCGCTTGCCCCGGTTGCGCGAGGGTGCCGACTTCTTGGTGTTGTCGGCCGACGCCGCGGCGGCGGTGAGGCCGGCTGCTGCGGACTTCGCGGCGGCGGCCTGGGCGCCGCTGCGCCCGACGGCGACATTGATGCCGAAACCGTCCTGGGTCACCGTCTGCCCGGTGCTGCCGAGCGCGCCGGCGATGGCGACGGTGCCAGAAGTCCGGATGGTGTTATCGCTTCCGATGGCGTTGAACGCCAGGTTCCCGATACCGCCGTCACCGATGTCGTTGGTGATCGTGTTGTTGTTGCCGCTGAGGTTGGTGATGTTGTTCAGCACGCCCCGGTTGGTGAGGCTGTTGCTGAGGCCGACCACGTTGAAGGTCGACAGTCCGACGCCGTTTCCGTCGAGGTCACCGCTGCCGAAGAGGTTCACCGAGATGTTCCCCACACCTTTTGCGATGGTGTCTCCGCCCTCCGGGGCACCGAAGGAGGCGGCGATATTCCCGAAATCGCCGCTGGTGGGCGACTCGCCGGCCAGCACGACCTGGTTGATGCCGTTGGCCACCAGTGCGAGCGAACCGATGCCGCCGGCAAAGGAGCCGTTGTTGTTACCCAGCGTTGCGGCGAGGTTGAACAGGCTTCCCGAGAAGGTCGTGGCAACCGAGTTGCTGCCCAGCGTCAACGCCGCGCCCAGGAGGCCGTCGGCGTGCGCCTCGGCGTTCTCCCCGATGGCGATCGCGATGCTGGTGATGGTGCTGGTGCACTGCCCGCCGGAGCCCAGGCCGAAGAAGGACGCGCAGGTGGCGTTGGCGGTGGGAACGGATTCCACTGCGGCGATCCCCAATGCGGTGGCGGTCAGTGCCCCGAGGATCAGAGCGCCGCGAACCCTCGGCTGCGCCGGTGTGTGCTGAACCATGATTGTCTACCTATTCTCTTGATCCCCAGGGGAGTTGGGGAATCCCAGTTGCAGCCGACCTGCGAGAGGAATCGTAAGGCGGGGCCACAGGCTCAGGAGTCGATAGGGCGGCTGCTGGGGTACAACAGCGGCAATATCGGGACTTAAGTCCCTCTCAGGTTCCGCGGTGACGCACAGTTGTCGGTTTCGCGATTTCGGCCGTTTGGTGGTTAGGCCTGGATGCCGGCCCCGGCGGTGAGGCCGTCGGTCCAGAACTCGTTCATCGGTGGTGCGAACTTGTCGTTGTTGGTCAGGTTCGGCAACCCGAGTGAATCCTCGATCATTCGCAGCAGGCTGTAGTGGTTGTAGTGGTCGGTGGCGACGAAGGGGCCGCTGCGCATTCCGGCTGCGATGGCCGCCGGCGACGGAATCACCACCGTCACGATGTGGTTGCCTTCGTCGCCGAAGCCCAGCGAAAGGTTGTCGTTGTCCTCGTCGAAGGTGACGACGAGGACGGACCTCTCCGCGGGGTCCTGCCACACCTCCGAATTCAAGACGACCGAGACCGTCTCGCTCAGAAACTGGTCCAGCGCTGCGACGTTGTACTGGTGGGTGGGGGAGAGTTGGCTGCCGAAGAACTTCAGCACGTCGAAGATGGAGTCAATCGGGCCTTCCCCGTTGAAACTCTCGTTGGCGGCGTACCAGGCGAAATTCGGGGCGGTCTCCGAAGAGGAAAGGTCGATCGCCATCTGTTCCAGCGGGAACAGGTGCTGCACCGCGTAGGCCTCGTTGTTGCCTATGCCGTCGAACGCGACGAAGGGCAGCTCCGAGACCGAGTAATCGCCCGAGTTCTCCAGCGGCTTTCCGGGGGGCTGGCTCTGTGCATAACCCCGCCACGTCATGCCGGCGGCATCGATGTTGTCGGTCAGGAGTGTTCCGTGGTCGAAGATGCACACCTGCTCGCACTCGTAGGTGATGCCGGTGTCGATGCCGTTGACGACCCAGTAGTAGTTGGGCAGGCTCGGATGGGTCAGGCCGTAGTAGTTCTGCGCAAGTCCGTAGGCGTTGATGAGGCTGTTGAGGTACGGGGCGTTGGGGCTGCCGACGATGTCGTCGTAACCCTTGTTCTCCATATAGACCATGAACACGTGGTCGAGTTCGCCGACGGTCGACACCGGTGGGGTCGGGTCCGGGGGTGCCGGCAGGTCGGAGCTGATGGTGAAGGAGATGTTGTCGGCGAATGCCGAGTTGTAGTCGATGTTGAAACCGAGCGGTAAGACGTTGCGCTGGTCGAGGATCACATCCACCTGTGCGTAACGGGTTCCGATCGGGATCGCCCCAGCGGTCTGGCGTTGCTTCAACCCGGTGTTGAAGAAGCGCTCCAAGACCCCCACCGGACCGATGCTCGCGGTGCCGAGGTAGGTCTTGTTCGAGTCGAGGAAGTCGACCTTGACCGAGGCCGATGACAGATTGAACAGCCATCCGCCCAGCCAGCCGCTGAGGTTGTAGGTCGCCGCGCCGGTGTCGATGTCGGTTGACGCTGCGCCGAGGTCGACGAGCTGGGTCAGGGTCGCATCGGCGACGTTTCCGCCGCCGAAGAATTGAACGCCGCCGTCCGGCGGGCCGCTATTGGCCTTCGGGAAGCTCATGAAGGAGGGCAGATCCGGCATCGGAAAAGAGAGGCCGACCGGCCAGAAGTTGCGTGGTGTTCCGTACTGGATCACCGTGGGGGTTCCGGTCACGGTCCAACCCGGGATGGTCACCGCGCTGTTTCCCGACAGCGCCGGGTCGCCGAACTCCGCACCCGGATTGGTCAGCAGATTCTCGCTCTGGGTGACCAGAGCGGTCTGCGCTGCGGTGAGCAGGACCTGGGCGGACTGGGTGGGCGCGGTCAACGGCGGGTCGGTCGGCGCGATGGTGCCCGCCCCGGTCGCGTAGGCGACCACCCTGGCCACCGCCTGGGTCACCGCGACCAGAGCGTCGCCGATCGCCTGCACCGCGAACTGGGTCACCCCGGCCAGGGTGCTGACGAGGAAGATGTCGGCGTCGACGATGGCCTGCAACTGGTCGGTGATGGTGGTGACGAAGCCGTCGAGGAAGTACGGGATCGAGGCGAACACCGTACGGGTGCCCAGCGCCAGGTCGGTGCCGATATCCGGGTAGCCGAACATCGAGATCGCCTCGGACAGTGCCTGCTGGAGGTCGACCGGGTCGACGATGCTGTTGAGGACGGCGGCGTCACTCTGCATCGGGACCCCGTCGAAGTCCGACCGCAACGGGGCGCCGAACAGGCTGACGATGGTAGGGGTTACATCGGCGGTGCTGTAGGCCAGGTTCTGGTTACCGTCGTTGGCCGAATCACCCGCCAGGTCGAAGATCACGAAACTCGATGTCTCGTTGGGGCTTTGGAAGCCGTGACCGAAGCCCACCGACTGCTGATGGCCGTGGTCGGTGGTGACGATGACCGTCCAGTCCTCGCCGGTGGCCGTCTCCCAGGCGCCGACCGCCGCCATGATCTCGGCGATGTTGTCACTGACATTGGTGACGGCCTGCTTGTACTCCGCCGAACCGCCGCCATAGGCGTGACCGGCCTCGTCGACCTGCACCTGGTAGGAGAAGATGAACGTCGAGGTCTCCGCGGCGGTGCCGCTGATCAGTTCGATGGTCTTGTCCACCACCAGCTGGTCGGTGTCGGCCCAGCTGGTGTCGAACGCGTAGAAGTGGTTGTCGGCCTCGGCCACCGGGAACGCGCCGGCGCCGGCGATGTCGTTCATGTACCGCCAGTCCGCGACCACCGCGGTGTCGATGCTCGAGTCGTAGGCCTCGAGCAGGTTGAACACCGTCGGCCAGCTGTCATACGGCGCCGGGTTGAACAGGTTGTTGATGACACCGGTCTTGTTGTCCCAGGCGCCGGTCAGGATCGTCGACCAGGACGGTCCGGAGATGGTGGTGTGCCCGACGATGCTGGCCGCCCCGGTCACGCTCTGGTCCATCAGGTCGAAGAACCCGACGTTGGCCGGGTCGGCGAGGATCTTGCTGAGGTTGGTGCCGTCGGTGCCGATCAGCAGCACGTGGGCGGGCGGCGGGTCGGCCAGCACCTGCGCCTGGGCGACCGCGCTGGCGGCGCGAACCCGGCTGCCAGTGCCCGATGCGGCGCTGACACTGACCGCGCTGGCCGGTAGCGCGGGCAGTGCGGGAAGGACCGGAAGCAGCGGCACCGGGAGCGGCTGGGGAGCCGGATCGGCTGGGGTCACCGACACCTCTGCCGGAGGAGGTGTGGCCGAAACCGGTTCTGCCACAGAGATTTCCGGCACAGAGATTTCCGACACCGTGGTGTCGGCCGCGGGCTGGGCCGCTGGCGAGCCTGGGGTGGAATCGGTGAGCACAGCGGTGGGAACCGAGGTCTCCGCGGACGTTGGGGCTCCCTGGGCTGTCTCGGTGCCTGCCACCGGCACGGTCAGGTCAGCCGCAGAGTGGTTGCGCGACGAGCCACGGGAGCGGCCGTCGTCGGTCTTGCCGTTGGTAGTCGTCGCGGAGCCCGCACTGCCGGGAACGCCACGCTCGGCCGGCGCCCCAGCCGTCGGGGCAGGCTGTGCCGCCCGGTTGCGCGAACGTGATGTCCCTCCGGCGGCCCGGCCCTTGGACTCCGATCCGGTGGCACCGGTGGAGGTGGTCGAGTCCGTCGCGGAGGGTTCGGCGTGGGCCACTGCGGTCGCACCGCCCCCGGCGACCATGCCGGCGACCGCCACGCCCAGGCAGACCTGCTTGATGGAATGCATCGGGACTCCCCATCCTCGAAGACGCTGTGGACGGGACGTTAGTTGCGTTCCAGCCTTTTCACAGGCTTTTCATACTTTTTCGTGGGGCGGCTGACCTGTTGGAGCGCCGCATCCCGAGGCGGTGGAAACGGATTCCACCGCCTCGGCCCTGGTTAGACGAGCGTGCCGGTTCCGCCGGTGACCCCGGCGGTCCAGAACTCGTTCATCGGGTTGGCGAAGAGGTCGTTGTTGGACAGGTTGGGCAGTCCGAGTGCGGAGTTGATCATGCTCAGCAGGCTGTAGTGGGTGTAGTGATCGGTGGCGACAAAGGCCCCGCCGCGCATTCCGCCCTCGGTGACGGCCAGCGGTGAGGGGATCACCACGGTCACGATGTGGTTGCCCTCATTGCCGAAGCCCAGTGAGGTGTTGTCGTTGTCCTCGTCGAAGGTGACCACCAGGACCGACTTGGTGGTCTTGAAGGTCTCGGAGTTCAGGACCACCGGGACGGTCTCGGAGAGGAACTGGTCCAGGGCCGGAACGTTGTATTGGTGTCCGGGGCTGATCTGGCTGATCGCGAAGCGCAGCATGCCCCAGGGGAAGTCGACCGGGCCCTCGCCGTTGAAGTCCTCGTTGGCGGCGAACCAGGCGAAGTTCGGGGCGGTTGCCGGGTCGGCGAGGTCGACGGCCATCTGCTCCAGCGGCAGGATGTGGGCCTTGGCGTAGTCGACGTCGTTGGCGATCGAGGTGAACGCCGGGAAACCGGTCTCGTCGTTGGAGTAGTCCCCGGAACTGACCAATGGATTGGCGCCCGGTTCCAGGCTCTGGGCGTAGGCCCGCCAGGTCTTGCCGGCGTCGTCGATGTTGGACGCCAGGGTGGTGGTGGCGTCGATGCACGGTGAGGCGCAGTTGTAGGTGATGTCGAAGGTGGATCCTCCGATGACCGCGTAGTAGTTGGGCAGGCTGCCGTGGGTCAGGCCGTAGTAGTTGTCGGCGAAGCCGTAGGCGTTGATCAGGCTGTTGAGGAAGGGTGCGTTGGAACTGCCGACGATGCTGTCATAGCCCTTGTTCTCCATGTAGACCATGAACACGTGGTCGAGTTCGCCGACGGCGGAGACCGGCGGGGTCGGGTCCGGCGGTGCGGGCAGGTCCGCGCCGATGGTGAAGGAGATGTTGTCGGCGAAGGCGGAGTTGTAGGCCTGGTTGATGCCGATGTTGAACACCGCGCGCTGGTCGAGGTCGACCACCACCTCGGCGAAGCGGGTGCCCTGGGGGAGTTCGCCGGTGGTCTGGCGTTCCTTCAGGCCGGTTTGGAAGAAACGCTCGAAGACGCCGACCGCGCCGATGGAGGTCTGGCCGAGGTAGGTCTTGTTGGCGTCGAGGAAGTTCACCTTGACCGAGGCCTGCGAGGGGTTGTAGAGCCATCCGCCCAGCCAGCCGCTGAGGTTGTAGGCAACCCCGCCGAGGTCGATCTCCGCGCCGGCGGCGCTGAGGTCTACGGTCTGGGTCAAGGTGGCGTCGCCGACGTTGCCGCCGCCGAAGAACTGGTTTCCGCCGTCGGCTGGTCCGCTGCCGGGCTTGGGGAAGCTCATGAACGAGGGCAGGTCGGGGAAGGCGAAGCTGGCGCCGATGGGCCAGGAGTTACGCGGTGTCCCGTACTCCATCACCATCGGGGTACCGGTCAAAGTCCAGCCTGGAATCGACACCGAACTTTGTCCGGTCAGCGACGGGTCGCCGAACTCCGCACCCGGATTGGCCAATAGATTCGCGCTCTCGGTCGCCAACGCGGCCGTCAGCGAGGCCTCGGTCGGCAGGATGACGGCCGAGCCGGTGATGTAGGCGATCACCTGATCGATCGCCTGGGCGGCTGCGACCAGGCCCTGACCGACGAGTTGAACGACGGCCTTGGCCGCGCCGGCCAGTTCGCTGACCACGAAGATGTTCTGGTCGACGATGGCCTGCAACTGATCGGTGATGGTGCTCACGACGCCCTCGACGATGGCGCTGATGCTGGTGCCGGCGGTCAGCGATGCCAGACCGGCCGGCGGGTCGGCGAGGAGTTCGGCCTGGGCGACCGCGCTCGCTGCGCGAACCCGGCTGCCGGCGCCCGAGGTGCTGCTGATGCTGACCGCACTGGCCGGCATGGCGGGCAGGACAGGCAGGACGGGGAGCAGTGGGACGGGCAGGGGCTGCGGAGCCGGGTCCGCCGGGGCGGGGGACACCGTGTCGGATACCGGTGCTGCCGAAACCGTCTCCGGCACTGAGATTTCCGGCTCGACGGCGGTGACTGCGGCCGGCTGGACCGATGCCTCGGCAGCGATGGAGTCGGTCACCACGACCGCGGGCGCCGGAGCCGGCGGCGCGGTCACCATGCTTTGGCCGGCCTCCGGCGCTGTGACGGGCACGCTGAGGTCGTTGGCGGCGGACCGGTTACGGCCGGAGTTGCGGGAGCCCCTGGCGTTCTTCGGCGCCGCGGCGCTTGGGGTGCCATTGCCGAGCGATCCACTCTCGGCCGGTGCCGCGGCGGCGGGCTGTGCGACCCTGGCCCGGGACCGGGTCGGCCCGGTGGCGCTCCGGGAGGGGCTCGACGACGATGCCGCCGAGTCGGTGCCGGGGGAGGTGGATGGCTCCGCATTGGCTACCGCCGTCGCACCTCCGCCGGCGAGTGCACCGGCGACCGCAACGCCCAGGCAGACCTGCTTGATGGAGTTCATCGGAAATCCCCTGTTCTTCGAGTCTTGATTTGGGCGTGAGGTTAGCGGTTTTCCCGCGTATTCACAGGGTCTTCACACAATTCCGCGCGGCCGACGACGCGCCGGCGCGGCGTTGCTCGGCCACCGGGCGATTTGACCCCTTCTCGACGGGCCGTTTCTGTGGTGCAATCAGCACAGTTGGCGCGGGGAGGCGGCCATGGACGTCGGAGATCTCGTTGGGCGTTTCGGTTCGTTGAGTGCGGCCCTGGGCGTGGGCGCGGCCATCCTGGCGGGTGGATCGGGTGTCGCATGGGCCGATGGAGCTGAGTCGGCCGGATCGGCCGGCGGCGGTATCTCGAACCCGGCAGGTGGGGCTGCCCGAAGCGCTCCGGCCGCCAAAGGGCCCGCTACGAAAGGGCCTTCTCCACGAGCCCGCGGACTCACCGGTTCGGTACCCGCCCGGGTGGGCGTCGCGAAGCGGTCCGTCGCGCACGGTCGGCCGCGACCTGCGCCGCCTCTTGCGCTGTCCGCAGCGGCATTCGATGACACCCCGACGGCGCGGTCGACGCCCACTGCGGCCGAGGCCGTCGCACCGTCCCTCCCGGGCCGCGAAACCGCCTCCGATGCGCCGGTGCAGCAGAGTCTCTCGGCCGAGGCGGTGGGGGACGATCCGATCAGCGGGTTCTTCGAAGGAATCTCGACCTTCTTCAACAATCAGACACCGCGGTTGACTCCGATCCAGCTCGGGCAGAGCCCGTCGGGGGTCATCACCGGCGACCTCAACCCCGTGGACCCCGACAGCCCGGTGTTGTCCTTCACGATCGCGCGAGCGCCCGCGCACGGAACCGCCGTGGTCAATGGCGACGGGAGCTACGTCTACACCCCGGGCACGGCAGCGGCTCTGACCGGGATCACCGACTCGTTCCAGGTCACCGTGAGCGACGCTCCCAGTGGATTCGCGATCCATGGTCTTGCCGGCCTGATCAACCTGCTCACCTTCGGCCTGCTCGGGCGGCGCGGGGATTCCAGCACCAGCACGGTTTCGGTGACCGTCACCGCTGTGGGTCCGGTCAACCACGCACCTACCGGCACCGCCTCCATCATCGCCACCGACCCGCTGACCGGAGTCGTGACCGGCGCCGCGATCGGCAGCGACGTCGACGGCGACCCGCTTGTCTTCGGTGGGTCGGGAACCACGTCGAAGGGCGGCGTGATCGTCTCCCCCTCAGGGGCGTTCACCTACAGCCCGACCGCGACGGCACGTCACAACGCCGCCTCCCTCACCGCGATCGCCGATGATCGCCGGGACGGATTCGCCGTCACCGTGTCGGACGGCCGGGGCGGGGTGGCCACGGTGCCGGTCACCGTGACGATCACCGGCGCCAATACCGCCCCGGTGGCCGGCACCCCGACCGTCAACGCCCCGAACAACTCCACCGGGGTCGTGACGGGAACGGTCAACGCCACCGACGCCGACGGGGACGGCCTGGTATTCAGTGCGCCGGCCGGCACGGCCAAGGGCAGTCTCAGCATCAATTCCGCCAGCGGCGCCTTCGTCTACACCCCCACGGTCTCTGCCAGGCAGAACGCCGCGGCGCCGGATGCCACCGACGCCGACCGGCAGGATGCTTTCAGCGTCAGCATCGCCGACGGCCACGGCGGCACCACGACAGCAGCGGTGACGGTCCAGGTCGGTCCCTCCTCCGAACCGGAACCCGCACTGGCCGCATTTCCCGGCGCCGAGGGGTTCGGCGCATCGGCCACCGGCGGCCGCGGCGGAGCCGTCGTTTATGTGACGAACCTCAACGCCGACGGGCCCGGATCGTTGCAGTGGGCCGTCGACCAACCCGGCCCGAAGTACATCCTGTTCAAGGTCAGCGGGGTGATCGACACCCAGATTCACCTCACCAACGGCGACGTGACCATCGCCGGGCAGACTTCGCCGGGCGGTGTCACCATCCGCGGCTTCGTCACCGACGAAAGCCCCTACCAGGACCAGGCCGTGCGGGCGCCCGCCGATTTCGCCGAGAACTGGATCCTGCAGCACATCCGGATTCGCCCCGGTTCCTCCGGCCCCAGCGACGACGGCCTGCGACTGCGCTACACGCGCAACGCGATCGTCGACCACGTCTCCATCGGCAACGCCATCGACGAAGCGCTGGAGATCTCCTACTCCAACAACATCACCGTGCAGAACACCATCATCGCCGAGACCCTCGGCGGGCATTCGTTCTACGGCGGCGTCCTGATGAACTACTCCAACCCCGCCCACGGGTTCGGTCTGGACAACGTCTCGCTGCATCACAACGTGTTCAACCGCATCGAGGGCCGGCTGCCGGAGGGCAGTCGCGAATCAGCCGCTGCGGCAGGGTCGTTCATGAACCTGGAGTTGTCCAACAACTTGTACTGGGACCCGCGGTTCTTCATCGCCCTCGGCGTGGACACCGCCGTGGCGGGGGGCCAGCCGATCTACTGGAAACTCAACGCCGTCAACAACTATTTCCGGACTTCCAACGGCTTCCGGTTCGGCATGTTCGACGACCAGATCCTTAACGTCGCCCGCAACGAACTCTATGTCAGCGGCAACAGGATGAGTCTCTATCCGGCACGGGCCGACTACCAGCTCTTCTACTGCTGCAACGACTATCCGTCCGAAGCCGCTCCGGACGCCACCTCCCGGCGCGCGCAGGCCCGCACCGAACGCCATCCCTTCCCGGCCATCTCATACACCCCGACCGACCAGTTGCGCACCCTTCTGCTGACCACCGCCGGGGCCTGGCCGCGTGATCCGATGGACGTCCGCTTGATGCAGTCGGTCGCCACCGACACCATCGCCTCGGCCCCGCCCAACCTCAACCCGGCGGGCGACGCGTTGCTGCCGGCCTACTCCGGCGGCGCGCCGGTGGCCCCCGTCGACAGCGACAACGACGGCATGCCCGACACCTGGGAGATCGCCCGAGGTCTGAACCCCAACCTCGCCGGACACAATGACCACACGCTGTCCTCGGTCGGCTACACCGATCTGGAGGTCTATCTGCACGAGCTCTCGGTCTCGCGGGTCAGCGGAGGGAGCCTGTGAGCGGCAACCCGGCGTCCGCCGGTGCCGGGGGCTAGCCTGGCTGGTGTGACAACAGTCGAGGTCTTCGCCGATGTCCTGTGTCCATTCACCCACGTGGGCCTGCACACGCTGATCGACCGGCGCAACCAGCGCGGGCAGGACGGTCCGCGGCTGCGGATCCGGGCCTGGCCGCTGGAGCTGATCAACGGCAAACCGCTCGAGGCGCACCACGTCGAGACCGAGATCGTGGCGTTACGCGGATCGGTGCGCCCCGACCTGTTCTCCGGGTTCCGCACCGAGACCTTCCCGACGACGACGATGACCGCGTTCGCGCTGACCGCCGCCGCCGACCGCACCGGCGACCCCGCGATCAGCGAGGCCGTCGGGATGGCGCTGCGCGACGCGCTTTTCGAACAGGGCCTCGACATCGGCCGGCCCGAGGTGGTCGCCGCGATCGCCGAACGCTTCGGCCTCGAGCCGCTCGACCACGACGCAACCGTGGCGGCTGTCGAGGCCGACTGGGCCGAGGGCAAGGAGCGCGGCGTCATCGGATCCCCGCACTTCTTCACCGCTGTCGGCGGCAGCTGGTTCTGCCCCGCACTGGCCATCAGCCGCGATGATGTCGGCAACTTCATCGTCGCCTGGAAAGAGGGCAGTGAGGCCTTCGTCGACGGTGTATTCGGAGATGGCTGAGAATTCCGAGATGGCTGGCCGGGCGCCCGGCCCGGAGGACCTGCGTCGCTGGCGCCGGCATCTGGCCAACGAGCGCGCCGAGGCGGCGGTCTACCGCGACCTTGCCCTCAAACACGACGGCGAGGAACGCGAGATCCTGGCCGCCATCGCCGCCGCCGAGGAACGTCACGAACAGCATTGGCTGAGCCTGCTGGGCGATCGGGCCGGCCCACCGGTGCGCGCCGACCTGGGCACCCGGATCCTGGCCTTCCTGGCCCGACATTTCGGGTCGGTGTTCGTGCTGGCCCTGGTCCAGCGGTTCGAAGCCCGCGCCAGCTACGACGGCGACGACGACGCCACCGCCACCATGGCCGCCGACGAACAGATCCACGAGGAGGTCATCCGGGCGCTGGCGGCACGCGGGCGCGACCGGTTGTCGGGCAGTTTCCGGGCCGCGGTGTTCGGCGCCAACGACGGCTTGGTGAGCAACCTGGCGCTGATCCTCGGGGTGAGTGCGAGCGGGGTGTCCAACCAGGCCGTTCTGGTGACCGGCCTGGCCGGGCTACTGGCCGGGGCGTTGTCCATGGGGGCCGGGGAGTACGTCTCGGTCAGCTCGCAGCGCGAACTGCTGGAGGCCTCTGCGCCGAGTCCCAACGTCGGCACCGCTTTGACCCAACTCGACGTCAACGCCAACGAACTCGAACTCGTCTACCGGGCACGTGGGATGAGCGCCGAGCAGGCCGGCGCGCACGCCGACAAGGTGCTGCGTGAGGCCGGCTCCGGACGCCACGAGGTCACCGGGTATGGCGTGGAGCGGAACGAGGCGATCGGGACGGGCCTGGGAGCGGCGATTTCCAGTTTCCTGTTCTTCGCCACCGGGGCGGTCGTCCCGGTGCTGCCATACCTGTTGGGGCTCAGTGGAACTCCCGCGATGATCGCCGCTGCGGTCCTGGTAGGCCTGGCCTTGCTGAGCACCGGCGTGATCGTCGGGCTGCTCTCCGGCGCGCCGCCGCTGAGACGGGCGCTGCGCCAGTTGCTGATCGGCTACGGGGCGGCCGCTATCACCTATCTGTTGGGACTGGCGGTCAGCGGCGGATTCGGCTGAGCCGCGTCAGCGTCGGGGATGAACCTCCGGGGCCCGAACTTCGGGCACCCGAACCTCCGGTGTCCGAACTTCAGGCGCCCGCACGTCGGGCACGTGCACGCCCGGCACGCCGGGCACGTGAACGCCCGGGATTCCCGGCACGCCCGGCACGCCGGGCACGTGAACGCCCGGGATTCCCGGCACGCCGGGAACCCGAAGGTAGGGAGCGACGTTCGGGATGTTCAGGCCGAAACCCGGGTCGAATCCGATGCCGATGGGCACGGGATTGAAACCGATGCCGATGGGCACGGGATCGACGACCGGTACCGGCACGGCAGGCGCGAAATCCACCCCCACCGGAGCCCAGGGCTCGCATTGGCCGTTGGCGTTGTTGTAGTACATGCCGACGCCGCAATCGTCGAGCGCGTGTCCGGGCGGGGCCGACATCAGGGCCAGGGACATGACACCTGCGCCCAAGGCCGCGGAACGGCGCAACCGACGGCCGGTCATGACTGGCTGGTCGACAGGCTCATGTAGAGGCCCTGCACCTTGCTGACCGAGACGGTGGTGGTGTCGGTGGTCCCGTCCTTGGTGACCTGGCAGGTGGTGCTCGAGCCGACTGTGCCGTCCAGTCCCGCATCGCAGGTGACCTCGGCGGAGACGTTTGCCGAGAACGCCTTCTCCAGCTGAGCCTGTGTCATCGACGGCGTGAAGTCGTATCCGATGTTGGAGCCGTTGACGCTGGTCACCGTGACGTTGGCCTGAACCGATGTGGTGTCGTTGATCGCGACCTCACAGCTGTCGGTCTTGCCGACCTCGCCGATCAGGTCGCCGGAGCAGGTGATCGACTGCGGCGGAGTGGCCGTGGAGATCCGGCCGGCAAGGCTCTTCTGTAGGTCCGCCGCGCTCATCGACGGGGCGCTGCTGGTCGTGTCCTTCTTGTCGTCGGCGGCTTTTTTGTCGTCCTTGGCTGAACAGCCCGACATGCCCAGGCTGAGCAGTCCCGCTGCGACGAGGGTGGCGGCACCTAGTTTTCTCGAGGTTGTCACCTTGGACCTCCGGAGGTCGTCTGAGGAATCGGTCGCCGGCGACGATAGCAACGTGGGTGCGTTACGGGGGCGCGTTACGGCGGACTCGGCTGAATCCGCAGGGCGGCCGAATTTATTTCTTGAGCGTCGAAATCTTCAACGGGAGATAGGCCGGGCACACCCCGACGAAGCTGGTCAGGATGAGTACCGCGGCGATCACGCCGAGCACGATCGCCAGCCCACCGGAGATCACGTGGGTCAGATACAGCACCAGGATCAGTGCGCCGGCCAGCAGGCGCAGCGCCCGGTCGGCAGTGCCCATGTTCTTGGTCATGGTGTTCTCCTCGTCTACTGGGCGCCGTCTCTACTGGGGGTGGGTGGCCAGGTAACCGGCCACCGGAATGCGTGACGGCTCGTCGTAGCCGACGGGCAGCAGCACATCACCGGCGGTGGTGTAGTAATACACCTCCCAAAGGTAGTAGCCGCCGAAGGCTGCGGGGTCCTCGGCGAGGATTGCCGCGTAGTCGTTGACCGCGCGGACGTATTCGTCGGCGTGGTTGTAGGCGAAGATCGCGCGGTCGGGGCTGGTGGCGAACCCGCTGGCGGCCAGGTAGTGACCCGCGGACATGATGGCGTCGCGGGGCGAGTTGACGTCCCCGCCGCGGCCGTAGGCCGCCCAGGTCGCCGGCATGAACTGCATCGGACCCTGGGCTCCGGCGGTGCTGGTGCCGGCGACGCTGCCGAACCGGGTCTCGATCAGGTTGATGGCCGCCAGGTAGTTCCACCCGACGCCGGTGGCCGCTTCGGTCTCACGGTAGAAGCCCAGCAGGTCCTCGGCCGGGGCGGGCGGGATGATCCGCCAGGCGGGCAGGGTGTCGCGCACCGGGGCCAGCGCGGTCAGCTGCCGGCGGGCGTCGATGTTGCGGTCATAGGTCGCGATCAGGTTTTCGGGAATCTCCGGTCGTATCACGCTGTCCCACTGGGGGTTTCGTCCGATTGCGCGGTAGGCCACCTGCTGGCGCCGGGCTGCCGAGACCCGGGCCGGCTCAGGCGTGGCCGGATCGCGCAGGGCCAGCTCGTCGGCCACCAGGTCCCGGCCGATCTGGGCGGGATTGTCGGCCAGCCGCGGTTGGGCCCCGGCGGGGGGCTGCTCGCCGCCGTCCATCTTGGTGATCGGTGCGGCGCTGGTGATGGGTGCTGCGACGACGGCGGGCGGTTGGGCCGGCGCCGCGCACCCGGAGAGGACGAGCACGGCCACGGCGACGGCCAGTGGCGCCGTGGCTGTCCGGTTGCGGATCACTGTTGCCTCCTGTCGAGCGGCCTCCTGTCGACGGACTGCCGACCAACCTAGGGGAATTCTGCGCCCCGGACCCCGTGTGCGGGGGAATGTCATTAGTGTGACGGCCGATGAGTTCGCATCTGGCCGTGCTCGCCTCGCTGGCGCTGGCCATCTTCCTGAGCCCGGAGACGCTGGTCGTCGGTCTCATCATGGCCGGCGACAGGAAGGTTCCCCGACTGGCCGCCATGGCCTTCGCGATCGGCGGCGTCCTGGGTATCGCCTTCGCCACCGGCATCGGCCTGTGGATCGCCCATCTCGCCGGTGTCGGGGCGGGGGAGCCGAAGCACCACGGCTGGCCGGGATTCGTCGTGCGGGTATTGATCGCCGCGGCACTGCTGGCCATCGGGGCGCGCCGCGCGTTCGGCGCCGTGCGCAAGAAGCCGATCGACGACATCTCCGAGCCCGGCTACAAGCCGGGCCGGGTGCGTACCGCGCTGACCGAGCACTTCCCGGCGCTGGCCCGCCAGCTCGACCTGAATGCCGATCTGCCGACCGGCCAGCGGCTGGGCCGGGCTGGGGCCGCCGGGTTCGCCATGTGCGGGCTGCACCCGAAGGTGTTCCCCATCGCGATCGCGGCCGGTCATCAGATCGTGCAGATCGGCGACGGTCCGCTCCAGGTCCTCGCCGTGGTGATGTTCGGGTTCATCGCCGTCGTCCCCGCCCTGCTGCCCATGGTGATCGACCTGATCAACCCGCGGGCCACGACCCGGATCAAAGTCGGCTACGAGCAGGCGATGAAGGTGCACGGCCGGTGGATCACCGCGACGCTGCTGCTGGCGGCCGGGTCGTTTTTGGCCTTCGAGGCGTGGGACAAGATGCCCGGGCGCTGAGCGCAGGTCAGGCCCCCGATCGCGCCGGCGGGCGCCGGCCGGGAACAAAACCGGACGCACCGCGGTTACTCAGAGCGGCAACTTGAGCCAGTCCGACTCAACTGTTGGTTGACAGCCCACGCAGTCTCCAGCAAGCTTGAGCCTGGTTCGCTCAGACCTGCGTTTTTATCGGCAACTCTCTATCAGGAGGAACACAACATGGCTCGTGCGGTCGGTATCGACCTCGGGACCACCAACTCCGTCGTCGCGGTTCTCGAGGGTGGCGACCCTGTCGTCGTCGCCAACTCCGAGGGCTCCCGCACGACCCCGTCGGTGGTTGCGTTCGCGCGAAACGGCGAGGTGC
>JAGQTQ010000144.1 GCA_020438905.1 Mycobacterium sp. | reverse complement strand
TCGGCGTGCTGGGTGAAGTCCACACCGCTGGCCTCGTCCTCGGCACTGAGCCGGAAACCCATGAACCGGTCGATCAGCTTGGCCAGCCCGTAGCTGACCACGAAGGCATAGAGGGCGACGACCAGCATCGCCAGCACCTGCCTGCCGAGCTGGCCCAGACCGCCACCGTAGAACAGGCCCTGCGGGCCACCTGTCATCGCCGAGGTGGCCAGCAGACCGATCAGCAGCACGCCCACCACGCCACCGACGAAGTGCACGCCCACGACGTCGAGCGAGTCGTCGTAGTTGAGCTTGAACTTCAGCCCGATCGCGAAGGAGCACACGATCCCGGCCACCAGCCCCACCACCACCGCGCCGAGGGTGCTTACGGTGCCGCACGACGGGGTGATCGCCACCAGGCCCGCCACCACACCGGAGGCAGCGCCGAACGTGGTGGGCTTGCCGTCGCGGACCTGCTCGACCGAAAGCCAGCCCAGCATGCCCAGGCAGCCGGCCACCAGGGTGTTCAGGAAGATAGCGGCCGCCAGGCCGTCGGCGGCCAGCGCGGAGCCGGCGTTGAAGCCGAACCAACCGAACCACAACAACCCCACGCCGAGCAGCACGAAGGGCAGGTTGTGCGGGCGCATCGCATCCACCTTGAAACCGATGCGGGGTCCGAGCACCAGCGCCAGCGCCAGCGCCGAGGAACCCGAGACGATCTCGACGACCAGCCCACCGGCGTAATCCAGAGCCCCCATTTTCAGCAGCCAGCCGCCGGGAGCCCACACCCAGTGCGCCACCACCGCGTACACCAGGACCGACCACACCGGGACGAACACCATCCAGGCGGCGAAGCGCGCCCGATCTGCGATCGCCCCGCTGACCAATGCCGCGGTGATGATCGCGAAGCTCAGCTGGAAGGTGGCGTAGAGAAGTTCGGGAACGGCCCCATGCACGGTGTCCGGGCCGATCCCCCGCATCCCGACGTGCGCCAGTCCGCCGACCAGGCCGTCAACCGATCCCTCGGAGAACGCCAGGCTGTACCCGACGAGCAACCACGCCACCGTGACCAGTGGGATCGAGATGAAGCTCATCATGATCATGTTGAGCACGCCGGTAGTGCGCACCATGCCGCCGTAGAAGATCGCCAGACCGGGGGTCATCAGCAGGACCAACGCAGTGCTGGTCAGCAACCATGCTGTGGCAGCGGGATCGATGTCCAACGTCGACTCTCCTTCGGCATCGCCGGGGAGTGGTTGTGCCGGCGGTCGTCGACGAGGATGTCGGCGCGGTGTTTCCAAAACGCGGCAGTGATGTTTCGGCCGTGTTTCGCCGGTCGTCGGTGCTGCCGGCCCGAATCTACGTACCCCGACCTACCAGCCTGTCGTGCCCGGGCCGCCCTTGAACGGACCGACCACCCGGCTGGTGATCCAGCCGCCGTAGAACCCGCCCGGCTGCGGCACGACCGTCTCGCCGTCGACGGTGCAGCGGTCCACCTGCCCCGCCATGACCGCGACGGCATCGGCGATGGGTTCGAAGCCGGCGGTCGGAGCCGGGTAGCTCCACGCCGCCCGCACGGCCACCCTCGCCGGGGTGACCAAGTCGAAATAGCGGGCCCGCCCCTTCCATTCGCACCACGACCTTCCCGGGGCTTCCCGCAGAACGCCGGGGCGGAACGCGTTTCGCGGCAGGTAATACGTGGGCGGATGGCTGGTCTCGAGCACCCGCCAGGCATGGTCGGCCGTCGCGATCGTCTCGCCGCCGAGTTCGACGGTGATGGTGGCAGCGATCCTTTCCAGCCGCGGCGGGCGTGGATAGTCCCACACCGACTCCTGCCCCGGGCCGGGTTGCACCGGTTGCGGACCCACGATGCTCCCAGCCCCCTCAGACCACTCCGCGCAGACCGTCGGGCCCGAAGACCGGCTCCAGCATCGCCGACATGTCCGGTCCGCGCCGCAGCCCGTGCCCGCCGTCGACGTTGATGACCTGGCCGGTGATCCAGCTCGCGGCATCGCTGAGCAGGAACATCGCCAGGTTCGCGATATCGCCGACCTCGCCGATGCGCGGCAGCGGGGTGCACTGCCGGTAGTCCTCGCTGACCTCCGGGGAGTCGAGGATCACCCGAACCAGGTCGGTGCGGATCAGACCCGGCCGGATTCCGTTGACCCGCACCCAGGACGGTCCCAGTTCGTCGGCGGCCAGCATGAGCAGATGGTCCACCGCCGACTTGGTCACCCCGTAGGCGCCGAACCAGCGGTGAACGTTGCTGGCCGCGATCGAGGAGATTCCGACGAAGGAACCGCCACCGGCGCGGACCATCTCACGGGAGGAGTGTTTGAGCACGTACATGGTTCCGTTGACGTTGAGGTCGACGGTGCGCCGCCACGCCTCGGAATCGGTCTGGGTTATCGGGCCGATGGTCTGGGAGCCGCCGGCGCAGTGCACCACGCCGTGCAGCCGGCCGTTCCAACCGGTCGCCGCTTGGACGACGCGCTCTACCTGCTCCTCATCGGTGACGTCGGCGGGCTCGAAGCGAACCTGTCCGCCGGCCCCGGCGCCCGCCGCCTGCGCCGAGAGTTCCTCGGCGGCCTCCGACAATCGCCCGGCGTCGCGGCCGACGATCATCACGTCGGCGCCGGAGAAGGCCAAACCGGCCGCCACCCCCCTGCCGATTCCGCTGCCGCCGCCGGTGACCAGAAAAGTCCGGCCGGTGAAAGAGAGTTGCATGGGTAGTCCTCCCATCGGGCACGGGATGACCCCCGCCCGATTCGACATTAGTATTGACCGTAACGTCGGTGCCAGGGTTCGCGATTGATCACAATGACGTTGTCAACACGACATTGTCACTGCTCCCACGCGGTTACCGTCGCCGCGCCGGGCGCAGCCGGCACGACAGAAAGCACCGACCATGGATTCACTTATGAACTCAGCGCAGCGACTGCTACTCGCTGGTGGCTTTGCCGTTGCCGCCCTGGCCGCGCCCATCCTGATCTCGGCGGCCTCCACCGCCACGCCGCCCGGCGTCTTCGCCTGCCCATCCGGCGAGGTTCTCGACACCGCCAGTGGTGCATGCAAACCGCTGACCGACCAGACCCCGACCACGCTCAACCCCATCGAGCCGGGCGCGGTCAAACTGCAGCCGAATGCGATCACCTCAGCGGAGACCGGCAACGTGGGCAGACTGCCGGAGGTCGACGGAATTCCCTGCAACGGCAATCACGGCGGCGGCGGCGGCACCGGCGAGTGCATCGGCCTAGAACAAAGTGCCCCAGACGTCAACGTTCCGCACGTCAACACCGGTGTGACCGGGTAACCAGGAGAACCGCTGTATGCAGACGAGGATTATCGCCGCAGGCCTGCTGGCCGCCGGGGTGATGTTGGGCATCGCCCCGACGGCCGCCGCGGCACCCGTTCCGGGTCCGGAGCCGGTGCCGGTCCCGGCGCCGCCGACCACCGAGAGCGGATCCGCCACCGAGGGCGGTTCCTCCAGCATGTGCCAGAACGGCGAGGTCATGCAGTACGGGAACTGCATCCCGGCGATGGCGCCACTGAGCAGCACCGTCGACGAGGCCGTTCCCGAGGCCCCGCTGCGTCTCACCGACTCCCACTCCTCGACCACCCAATCCGGTGTGCCCTCCGATCTGGTCCCGAACATGAACGGCACACCGTGCACCGGCTACTGGATGTCGGTCGCCTGCTATGCGGAGAACATGGGCGACTCCCCTCCCGGCGTCACCCCCCGGTCCACCCTTTCGAGCAGCCCCTAGCGGGCGCGGCCTCGGCGCCGGCACCCGGGGTGACCTAGAGTTGTCTCATGGCTGGAAAACCTGACACCGCTGAGATCGTCGAAGTCGAGCCGCTGGCCGACAGCACAGCACGGCAGGCCCGTCGGGTGGTGGCGGCGTATGCCACCGACGCCGACGAGTGCCGGGTGTTCCTGTCGATGCTCGGCATTGGGCCGTCCAAGCTCGAGGCCTAGATGTCCCCAGGGGGCGCCGGAGCCGGTGCGGATTCCGGCAACTCCGATTTCGTGGTCGTCGCCAACCGGCTACCCATCGACATGGAGCGGCAGGCGGACGGCAGCCTGGCGTGGAAGCGCAGCCCCGGCGGTCTGGTCACCGCCTTGGAGCCGCTGTTGCGGCGCAACCGGGGCGCCTGGATCGGCTGGCCCGGAATAGTCGACGGGCCCGAAGATCCGATCTTCGAGGAGGACCTGAACCTCTACCCGGTGCAGCTGAGCGGTCAAGACGTCGCCGAGTACTACGAGGGGTTCTCCAACGCCACCTTGTGGCCGCTGTATCACGACGTGATCGTCAAGCCGACCTACCACCGGGAATGGTGGGACCGCTACGTCGATGTCAACCGGCGATTCGCCGAGGCCACCTCGAGGGCCGCAGCGCCCGGAGCGACGGTATGGGTCCAGGACTATCAATTGCAGCTGGTCCCGAAGATGTTGCGAACCCTGCGGCCGGACCTGACCATCGGTTTCTTCCTGCACATCCCGTTCCCACCGGTGGAACTGTTCATGCAGATGCCCTGGCGCGCGGAGATCATCGACGGGTTACTGGGGGCCGATCTGGTCGGCTTCCACCTGTCCGGGGGCGCCCAGAACTTCCTGTTTCTGTCCCGTCAGCTGGCCGGCGCCGAGGCCACCCGCGCGGCGGTGGGTGTCCGGTCCAAGTTCGGCGAGGCCCGGCTGGCCGACGGGAGAATCGTCAAGGTCGGCGCGTTCCCGATTTCCATCGACTCGGCCGACCTCGACAACAAGGCCCGCAACCGCGATATCCGGCGGCGCGCCAAACAGATTCGCGCCGAACTGGGCAGCCCGCGCAAGCTTCTACTGGGAGTGGACCGCCTGGATTACACCAAGGGCATCGACGTCCGGCTCAAGGCCTTCTCGGAGCTGCTCGCCGAGGGCCGGGTGCGAGGCGACGACACCGTGCTGGTGCAGTTGGCCACGCCCAGCCGCGAACGGGTGGACAGCTACCGGATCCTGCGCGACGATGTCGAGCGCCAGGTCGGCCATATCAACGGCGAATACGCCGAGGTCGGCCACCCGGTGGTGCACTACCTGCACCGGCCGGTCCCGCGCGACGAGTTGATCGCCTTCTTCGTGGCCAGTGACGTCATGCTGGTCACGCCGCTACGCGACGGGATGAACCTGGTCGCCAAGGAGTACGTGGCCTGCCGAAGCGATCTGGGCGGTGCGCTGGTGCTCAGCGAATTCACCGGCGCCGCAGCCGAATTGAAGCAGGCCTATCTGACCAACCCGCACGATCTGGAAGGCGTGAAAGACGCCATCGAAGCCGCGCTCAATCAGGATCCCGAGGAGGGCCGACGGCGGATGCGGGCGATGCGCCGCCAGGTTCTGACCCACGACGTGGACGGTTGGGCCCGGGCGTTCCTCGATGCGCTGGCGCACACCAAGTCGCAGGCCTGATCGTTCAGTCGCCCATCAGCCCGATGACACCGAACGTGCGGTGCGGGTCGCGATCGGCGAAGTACTCGCGCATGGTCTCGCCCAGGGCGGCCGGATCCCAGGCCGGCGAATCGGCGTGGAAACGGTGCTCGGCGGTGGGCGCCGCGACCAGGGTCACGGTCGGTCCATAGACCACGAACAACTGCCCGTTGACCCCTTCGGCGGCTGGCGATGCCAGGAAGCGCACCAGGCTCACGACATGCTCCGGCGACAGCGGGTCGACCTCCCCGGCGCCCAGATCTGGTGCGGGGCCGAACACCTCGGCCGTCATCGCCGTGCGGGCCCGCGGGCAGATGGCGTTGGACCTCACCCCGTACCGCCCGAGTGCCTTGGCCGCGGTCATGGTCAGCGCGGTGATACCGGCTTTCGCCGCACCGTAGTTGGCCTGCCCGGCCGGACCGGACAAGCCGGCTTCCGACGAGGTGTTGATGATCCGGCCGTAGACCAGGCCCCCGCCGTCGGGCGCCTGGCCACGGGCTTTGGCCCGCCAGTAGGCGGCCGCATTGCGGGTCAGCAGGAAATGGCCGCGAAGATGCACGGCGATGACCGCGTCCCAGTCCTCGTCGGTCATGTTGAACAACATCCGGTCACGGGTCATGCCCGCGTTGTTGACGACGACGTCCAGACCGCCAAGCCCCTCGGCGCACGCCACGATGTCGTCGGCGGTGGAGCGCTGGCTGATGTCGCCGGCCACCGCGACGCCCCGGCTGCCGGTGGCGGCGATCTCGTCGAGGACGTCGGAGGCATCCAGCGCCGGCGCGAGGTCGTTGACCACCACCGCAGCCCCGGAACGGGCCAGGCCGACGGCCTCGGCCCGGCCCAGCCCCGCCGCCGCGCCGGTCACCACCGCGACCCGCCCGGACAGATCCAGAGTCAGTTCGGAGGCGTTCAACTGACGAATGCCTCTAGTCTCGACGGGTCAGCGCCGCCCGCGGACATTCGGCGACGGCCTGTTCGGCCAGCTCCTCCTCGTCGGCCGGAATCGGGTCCTTGGTCACCATCACGTAGTCGTCGTCGTCCAGAACGAACAGATCCGGGGCGATTCCCACGCAGATGGCGTTGCCCTCACAACGATCACGGTCCACTTCGACTCGCATGACTCCTCCTCGACTCCCTACCGCCTCACGATACGGCCACCCGGGCGCGACCGTCGGCCGCTGGTCGCACCCCCTGCTGGATTCCAAGACTAGAACGTGTTACAACCGACGAAGGCGGCGGGTCGCCCCGACGATCATCACCCCGGAGGTCCCCAGGCGGATGCGGATCAGCTACACCCCCCAGCAGGAGGAGTTACGCCGCGAACTGCGCGCCTACTTCGCCGGCCTCATCACGCCCGAGCGGCGCGCGGCGTTGATGTCGACGTCCGGCGAATACGGCACCGGGAACGTCTACCGCGAGACGGTGGCGCAGATGGGTCGGGATGGCTGGCTCGCCCTGGGCTGGCCCACCGAATACGGCGGGCAGGCCCGCTCGGCGATGGACCAGCTGATCTTCACCGACGAGGCGGCCGTGGCCGGCGCCCCGGTTCCGTTTCTGACCATCAACAGCGTGGCGCCGACGATCATGGCCTTCGGCACCGAGGAGCAGAAGCACTTCTACCTGCCGCGAATCGCCTCCGGGGACCTGCACTTCTCCATCGGCTACTCCGAGCCCGGCGCCGGCACCGACCTTGCCGCACTGCGAACCACCGCAGTTCGCGACTGCGACGACTATGTGGTCAACGGCCAGAAGATGTGGACCAGCCTCATCCAATACGCCGACTACGTCTGGTTGGCCGTCCGCACCGGACCGAACAAACATCGCGGCATATCGGTGCTGATCGTGCCGACCACGGCCGAGGGGTTCTCTTGGACCCCGGTTCACACCATGGCCGGTCCGGGAACCAGCGCCACCTACTACTCCGACGTCCGGGTTCCGGTCGCCAACCGCGTCGGCGAGGAGAACGCCGGCTGGAAACTGGTCACCAACCAGCTCAATCACGAACGCGTCGCATTGGTTTCGGCCCAGCCGATCCTCACCGCGCTGAACCAGGTCCGGGAGTGGGCGCAAAACACCAAGGACGAGCGCGGGGTGCGCCTGATCGACTCCGAATGGGTCCAGCTCAATCTCGCCCGGGTCTACGCAAAGGCCGAGTGCCTGAAACTGATCAACTGGGAGTTGGCGTCTTCCGACTCGGCTGCCCCCTCACCTGCCGACGCATCGGCGGCCAAGGTGTTCGGCACCGAACTGGCCACCGAGGCGTACCGGCTGCTTATGGAAATCCTGGGCCCGTCGGCCACGCTGCGACAGGACTCGCCCGGCGCGCTGCTGCGGGGCCGGGTCGAGCGGATGCACCGCGCGGCGCTGATTCTGACCTTCGGCGGCGGAACCAACGAGGTCCAGCGCGACATCATCGGCATGGTCGCGCTGGGACTGCCCAGGGCCGAACGCTGAAAGGCACCCCGATGGACTTCACCAGAACCGAAGCAGCACAGGATCTCTCACAGCTGGTCGGCACCATCGTCGATGCTGTGTGCACACCCCAGCGTCAACGTGAGCTCGATGGGCTCGGCCAGCGCTTCGATGAGGAGCTCTGGAGCACGCTGCGCGACGCCGGCGTCCTCGGTGCCGCCGTGCCCGAAGCCCTCGGCGGGGCGGGCTTCGGGGTTCTCGAGCAGACCGCCGTCCTGACGGCGCTGGGACGCCAACTGGCCGCGGTCCCCTATCTCGAATCGGTGGTCCTCGGCGCCGGGGCGATGGACCGCTCCGCTGCCGGGGGACTGCGACAGGACTGGGGCGTACCGGCGATCGCCGGGGAGAAGGTGCTGACGGTCGCACTCGACGGCGAAACCGGCCAGGGCCCGGTTCGGGCGGCCTCCTCCGATCGGGGCTTCCTGCTGACCGGCGCCCGGACGCAGGTCCCGTTCGGGCCGATCGCCGACGCCTTCCTGGTTCCGTCGGAAACCGACACCGGCATAAAGATTTTCCTGGTGGCCGCGGACGATCCCGGGGTGGAGGTCACGGCACTGGAGACCACCGGGCTCAACAGCTCCGGTGAGTTGAGATTGTCCGAGGTCAACCTCGGCGCGGACCGGCTCGTCGGCGATGCGCAGCTGCTGAGCTGGCTGGCCACCCGGCGGGCACTCGGTCTGGCCGCCTTCCAGCTCGGCGTCCTCGAACGCGCTCTGGAACTCACCGCCGAATACGCCCGCACCCGCGAACAGTTCGACCGCCCGATCGGTACTTTCCAGGCCGTCTCGCAGCGGCTGGCCGACGCATACATCGACCTCAAGGGCCTTCGGCTCAGCTGCACACAGGCTGCCTGGCGGGTTTCAGAAGAACTGCCCGCCGGCGTCGAGGTCGCCACCGCCGCGTTCTGGGCGGCCGAGGCCGGGCACCGGGTCGCCCACACCACCGTGCACGTCCACGGCGGGGTCGGCATCGACGTCGACCACCCGGTGCACCGCTATTTCATCACCGCCAAACAGATCGAGTTCAGCCTCGGCGGGGCCACCGCCGCGCTTCGGGCCATCGGGCGCGAGTTGGCCGAGACCCCGGCCTGAAGCCGTGGCCGACATACCCACCGTCACCGAACTGCTGCTACCGCTCGCCGAGGCCGACGACCGCGGCATCCGGGCCGAGGACGGTTCGCGGTCGTCCTGGCGTCAACACGTTGCGCAGGCCGCCGACCTCGCAGCGCTGCTGCGGGCCCGGTTGGATCCCGACCGGCCTCCCCATATCGGCATCCTGCTCGGCAACACCCCGCTGTTCTCGGCATTGCTGGTCGCCGCCGGTCTGACCGGACTGGTGGCGGTCGGGCTCAATCCGACCCGTCGCGGGGCGGCGCTCCGCCGCGATATCGCCCACACCGACTGCCAACTGGTCCTCACCGACCAACCCCCGGAGTCCCACGGGCCGGATTTCGCCCCGACGGGTACCCCGGTTGTGCACGCGTCATCGCCGGACTTCGGCGACGAACTGGCCTCGTTTCGGGGCTCTCCCCTCGCCGTGGCCGACACCGCACTCGACGATCTGTTCATGTTGATCTTCACCTCGGGAACCAGCGGAGAGCCCAAGGCGGTGAGGTGCACGCACGAGAAGGTCGCCGTACCGGGTGTCATGCTGGCTCAGCGACTAGGTCTGGGCCCCTCGGACACCTGTTATCTCTCGATGCCGCTGTTCCACTCCAACGCGGTGATGGCCGGGTGGTCCCCCGCGGTTGCGGTGGGAGCGTCGATAGCGTTGCGCCGCAGATTCTCTGCGTCCCAGTTCATCCCCGATGTCCGCCGGTTCGGCGCCACCTACGCCAACTACGTCGGCAAGCCGTTGTCCTACATCCTGGCCACACCCGAGAAGCCCGACGACGCCGACAATCCGTTGCGCATCATGTACGGCAACGAGGCGGCGCCGCGGGACATCGGCCGGTTCTCCAGGCGGTTCGCGGTGACGGTGATCGACGCCTTCGGGTCTACCGAGGGCGGGGTCGCCATCGCCCGCACCCCGCAGACCCCGGAGGGCTCGCTCGGCCCGATCACCGAGGATCTGGACATCCTCGACGTGACCACCGGCCGGCCCTGTCCGCCCGGGGTGGTCGGCGAACTGGTGAACGTCAGCGGCCGCGGCCAGTTCCGCGGCTACTACAAGGATGACGGGGCGGAGACGCAACGGATGACCGACGGGGTCTATCACAGCGGCGACCTGGCCTACCGGGACGCCGACGGCTACCTGTATTTCGCCGGCCGACTTGGGGATTGGCTGCGGGTGGACGGGGAGAACCTCGGCACCGCACCGATCGAGCGGGTGCTGATGCGCTGGCCGGGGGTGACCGAGGTCGCCGTGTACGGCATTCCCGACCCAGTGCTCGGCGATCGCGTCATGGCGGCCCTTGTGCTTCCCGACCCGAGTGCTTTCGATCCCGTTGCGTTCGCCAGGTTCCTGACCGAGCAGGACGACCTCGGGGACAAACAGCGCCCGTCTTTCGTGCGGGTCGCGGCCACGCTGCCCCGGACCGAGACGTTCAAGGTGCTCAAGCGGCGTCTCGCCGCTGAGGCACTGGACTGCGAAGACACGGTCTTCGAGATTCCCCGCTAACCGGCGATCGAGGGCATTACCGCCTCGATGAGGTGCGGCCCCGGCTCGGCGAACGCCCATTGCAGCGCCGCGGCGAGTTCTTCGGCGGTGCTGACGCGGCGGGCCGGGACGCCCATCCCCTCGGAGATCTTGACGAAATCCAATGCCGGCGGGGTCAGATCCAGCAGCGACTCCGCCTTCGGCCCCGGGCGCTGGGCATCGTTCTGGGCGCCGACCCGCTGCAGCTCGATGCGCAGGATGTCATAGGCGTGGTTGGCGTAGACGACGGTGGTGATGTCGAGGTTCTCCCGGGCGTGGCTCCACAGGGCGGAGATGGTGTACATCGCCGAGCCGTCGGACTCCAGGCACAGCACCGGACGGTCCGGCGCGGCGATCGCCGCACCCAGCGCCACCGGCAGCGCGTAGCCGATCGCGCCGCCGGTCAGTGTGAGCCAGTCGTGGGCTGGGGCGCCGGCGGTGGCCATCGGCAGCAGCAGTCCCGAGGTGTTGGACTCATCCACGACGATGGCCCGCTCGGGAAGCAGCGCGCCGATCGCCTCGGCCGTCGTCTGCACCGTGAGCGCCCCGGAGGGAAGTGCGGGCCTGGCCGGCTGCGCGGTGGGGACGGCGGTATCGGGTGCGAGTATGTCGGCCAGATCGGCCAGCGCCCCGGCGGCGCCGACCGGTCCGGCCAGGGTGTGCACCGTGCATCCTTGTGGCACCAGGTCGCTGGGCATACCCGGGTACCCGAAGAAGGTGACCGGGGAGGCGGCCCCGGCCAGGATCAACTGTCGCGTGCCGGCCAGTTGGGCCGCCGCCCCCTCACCGAAATAGGCCAGCCGCTCGACGGCGGGAAGGCCGGCACCCCGTTCCAGGCGGGTGGGAAAGGTCTCGCAGAACAGCCGGGCGCCGCAGGCCTGCGCCAGCCGGGCGGCTGCCGCCAATCCCGGCCCGCGGGTGGCGTCACCACCGATCAGGATCACCGTCGCCTCGCCGCCGCGCAGTGCCTGCTCGATCGGACCGGTGCCCTCGGCGGCCGGAACAGGCGGCGGCGGCACGGATCCCGCCGGTTCGGCGCCGTCCGACCAGGAAACGTCGGCGGGCAGGATGAGTGTCGAGATCATCTGCTGGTCCCGGGCGAAGGCGATCGCCTCGAGGGCGTCGGAGGCGACCGCCGCCGGGCTTGCGCTGCGGCGTACCCACCCGGAGACCGTGCCGGCCACCGCGTCGATATCCGACTCCAGGGGTGCGTCGTACTTCTTGTGATAGGTCGCGTGGTCGCCGACGACGTTGAGCATCGGCACCCTGGCCCGGCGCGCGTTGTGCAGGTTTGCCAGGCCGTTGCCCAGCCCTGGCCCCAGGTGCAGCAGCACACCGGCCGGATCCCCCGAAATCCGGGCGTACCCGTCGGCGGCGCCGGTCGCCACTCCCTCGAAAAGGGTCAGCACCGCACGCATCTCGGGCACCGAGTCCAGCGCGGCGACGAAGTGCATCTCCGAGGTGCCCGGATTGGCGAAACAGACCCGCACGCCGTTGTCCACCAGTGCGGTGATCAGCGCCTGCGCCCCGTTCACGCCGCACCGCCCCGGACCGCGAAGATGCGCTCGGCGTTGCCGCCGAGGAAGTCGGCGCGGGTGGCCTCGGAGAGTTGGAGATCATCGAGACCCTCCAGGCAGTGCGCGGGCCCGATCATCGGGAAGTTGCTGCCGAACAGCACTTTTCGTCCTCCGGTTCTGGTTTTCATGAAGGCCACCAACTCCGGCGGAAACCGCCGGACGGTGTAGGCCGAGGTGTCGATGTAGACATTGGGGTGTTTACGCGCGACGGCGACCATCTCCTCGGTCCAGGGGTAGCCGACGTGCCCGCACACGATCGTCATCTCCGGGAAGTCGATGGCGATCTGGTCGATGTAGGGAATCGGCCGGCCGGTCTCCGAGGGTCGCAGCGGGCCGGTGTGCCCGACCTGGGTGCAGAACGGAACGCCCAGTTCGACGCACTCCGCGTAGAGCGGGTAGTAGCGGCGGTCGGTCGGCGGAGCTTCCCACAACCATGGCAACATCCGCAGGCCGACAAAACCGTCGTCGCGCACCCGCCGCCGCAACTCCCGCACCGCCTCCATCGGCCGGTCCAGGTCCACGGAAGCCAGGCCGGAGAACCGGGATGGGTGGGCCGCAACCCACTGTGCGACTTGATCATTGGAGATCAGGTCCTGGCCGTGCGGTCCGCGCCAGGCGGTCAGCAGTGCCACGTCGACTCCGGCGGCGTCCATCTGTTCCAGGGTCACCTCGATCGGCGGGTCCTCGTCGGGGATCCGGCCGCCGGTCCACCGCAGTAGTGACGCGAACATGTCCGAGGACAGGAATCGGCGGGTCGGATGCTGGATCCACGCGTCGACGGTCATCGCCTCGACTGTAGACAGGTGCGCCTCACCGCGATGCCGAACCCTCGCCGAGCACCTCGTCGGCCGGTCGGCGCCGGGTCTCCGCACCGGCCCAGGCGTAGTCGGGCTTGCCGGCCGGGGAACGTTTCACCTCCTCGACCAGCCACAGGCTGCGCGGCACCTTGTAGCCGGCGATGTCCCTGCGAACGAAGGCATCCAGTTCGGCCAGGGAGGGTCGCGCACCGGTGCGCGGGGCGATCACCGCCGCGACGTGCTGGCCGTAACGGGGGTCGGGGACCCCGACGACGAGAGCGTCGAATACGTCCGGATGACCCTTGAGCACAGCCTCGACCTCCTCCGGGTACACCTTCTCCCCGCCGGTGTTGATCGACACCGAACCGCGGCCGAGCATCGTCACGGTGCCGTCGTGTTCGACGGTGGCGTAGTCGCCGGGGATCGCGTAGCGCACTCCGTTGAACACCCGGAAGGTCTGCCGGGTCTTCTCCTCGTCCTTGTAGTAGCCGACCGGGATGTTGCCGCGCTTGGCGAGGACGCCGCGCACCCCGGAGCCCGCGGGGACCTCGTTGCCCTCGTCGTCGAGCACGACGGTGTTCCGGTCGATCATCACCCGGGGACCGCCCGCTTGAGATGCCCCCTTGGCGACGATGCTGGTACCGCCGAAGCCGGTCTCCGAGGAACCGATCGAGTCGGTGATGATCCGGTTGGGGAGCAGTTCGATGAAGCGCTCCTTGAGGCTCGGCGAAAACAGCGCGGCGGTGCTGGCCAGCAGGAACAGCGAGGACAGTTCGTAATCGCCGGACTCCAGTGCGTCCAGCAGCGGCCGGCCCATCGCGTCGCCGGTGAAGAACAGCAGGTTCACCTTGTGCTGCTGGACTGTCCGCCACACTTCCTCGGCGTCGAACTCCGGCGCCAAAACGGTGGTGTGCCCGGCGAACAGCGCCATCCAGGTGGCCGACTGGGTGGCGCCGTGGATCATCGGGGGGATCGGGAACCGGACCATGGGCGGGGCAGCGGCGGCCTGTTTGGCATGGTCGTACTCGTCGGCGACGAATTCCCCGGTGGCGAAATCGGTTCCGCCCAGCAGCACCCGGTAGATGTCCTCGTGGCGCCACATCACACCCTTGGGGAATCCGGTGGTGCCGCCGGTGTAGAGCAGATAGATATCGTCGGCGCTGCGCGGCCCGAAGTCGCGCTCCGGTGAGCCCTGGGCGATCGCCTCGTCGAAATCGACTCCGCCGTAACGGGAATAGTCGCCGTCGGTGCCGTCCTGAACGACGAGCACGGTCCTGACCTCAGGGGTATCCGTGAGCACGTTGGCCACCCGATCGGCGTAGCGGCGTTCGTGTACCAGGGCCACCATGTCGGAGTTCTCGAAGAGATAGCGCAGCTCTGCCTCGACGTAGCGGTAGTTGATGTTGACCGCGATCGCGCCGGCCTTGACGATGCCCAGCATCGCGATGACGATCTCGATGCGGTTGCGGCAGTAGAGACCGACCTTGTCACCCTTCCCGACACCGTGGTCCATCAGGTAGTGCGCCAGCCGGTTGGCCTTCTCCTCCAACTCGGCGAAGGTGATCCGTTCCTCGCCGCAGATGAGGGCGACGCGGTCGGGAACGGCGTCGATGGTGTGCTCGGCGAGGTCGGCGATATTGAGGGCCACGGGTCCAAACTAGAACCTGTTACAGTTCTCCACAAGCGCGACCCGGGAGGGAGACGGCCGTGGCCACCGAGGATGCCCATGCCCTGATCGAGCAACGCGGGCACGTCCTGATCGTGACGATGAACCGCCCCGAAGTCCGCAATGCCCTGTCCGGCGAGATGCTGCGCATCATGGTGGAGGCCTGGGACCGCGTCGACAGTGATCCCGACATCCGGGTCTGCATCCTGACCGGGGCCGGCGGATACTTCTGCGCCGGCATGGACCTCAAGGCCGCCAGCGCCAAACCGCCGGGCGACTCGTTCGCCGACGGCAGCTATGACCCATCGCGGATCGACGGCCTGCTCAAGGGTCGTCGGCTGACCAAACCGCTGATCGCCGCCGTCGAGGGCCCGGCGATCGCCGGTGGCACCGAGATCCTTCAGGGCACCGACATCCGGGTGGCCGGCGAGAGCGCGAAGTTCGGCATCTCCGAGGCCCGCTGGAGTCTGTATCCGATGGGCGGCTCGGCGGTGCGTCTGGTCCGCCAGATTCCGTACACGATCGCCTGCGACCTGCTGCTGACCGGCCGGCACATCAGCGCCGCCGAAGCGCGCGACTACGGGCTGATCGGTCATGTGGTGCCCGATGGCCAGGCCTTGGCGCGGGCGCTGGAGATCGCCGAGGTGATCGCGTCCAACGGGCCACTCGCCGTGCAGGCGATCCTGCGCTCCATCCGTTCCACCGAGGGGATGCCGGAGAACGAGGCTTTCAAGATCGACACCAAGATCGGCATCGAGGTGTTCCTCAGCGAGGACGCCCGGGAGGGGCCTCGGGCGTTCAAGGAGAAGCGGCCCCCCCAGTTCAAGATGCGCTGAGCCCATTTCTCTGCTTCTCTGCGCCGAGAGTGCACTCAGCGCGGGAATTCGGCCGGATTTCCGCACTGAGCGCACGCTCGGGACGATGTCGGTGCGCCGCTGAACACTCCAGCCATGATTCCCTTCATCGGCAGTGAGGCGCTGGCCCGGGGTGAACTCACCTCCCACGCGCTGCGAACCCGATTCACCGCCGTTTACCCCAACGTCTATCTCCCCCGCGAGACCGAGGTGACGGCGCTCGCGCGGGCCCACGCCGTATGGCTGTGGTCCGGCCGCCGGGGTGTCGTCGCGGGCCGGTCGGCCGCGGCCCTGCACGGCGCTAAGTGGGTAGATGCCCGACTGCCCGCCGAAGTGCATTGGAACAACAGACGGCCGCCGGGCGGCATCACCGTGTGGTCGGGCGCCGTTTCCGAGGACGAGTGCCAGGTGATCGACGGAGTCGCGGTCACCACACCCGTCCGCACCGCGTTGGACATGGCCTGTCGCTACCCCACCGAACAGGCCGTCGCCGGGATCGATGCTTTGGCCCGCGCGACCGGCCTGAAGCGCACCGACCTCAACGCACTGGCGCAGCGCTGCACCGGCCGCCGCGGTGCCCGAGCCGCCCGCCAAGCCCTGCGACTTGTCGACCCCGGTGCCGAGTCACCCCGTGAGACGTGGCTGCGGCTGCTGTTGATCCGGGCCGGTTTCCCCGCCCCAGCCACCCAGATCGCGGTCCGCAACGAGTACGGGGTCGTCGTTGCAGTCCTCGACATGGGCTGGGAAGGGCTCAAGATCGCCGCCGAATACGACGGCGACCATCACCGGACCGACCGTCGGCAGTTCCACCGGGACATCCGTCGAGCCGAGACGATGCGTGAACTGGGCTGGCTGCATATCAGGGTGACCGCGGAGGACACCGAAGGCGGGATCCTGCGACGGGTTCGCGCGGCCTTTGTGCACAGGACTGCGCAGAGGACCTGAACACCGCCGGCCCGGCGTGCGACATCGAGAGTGCACACACTGCGAGATCCGGCGCCGAATCCCGCAGTGTGTGCACGCCCGCTGTCAGAGCACCGGCACCGACGGGGTAAACACCACCGGCATCCGCTCCGGCCCGCTGACGAAGTTGGCCGGCCGCAGCGGCAGCGCGGATTCGTCGGCCAGCCGAAGGTCCGGCAGGCGACGAAGGATCGTGCGCAGAATGGTGCTCAGCTCCAGGCGGGCCAGCTGATTACCCAGGCAGAAGTGGGTGCCGAACCCGAACGCGAGGTGAGCATTGGGGGCGCGGTCGATGCGGAAGTTCTGCGGGTCGCCGAACACCGACTCGTCGAAGTTCGCCGATTCGAACAACAGCAGCATCTTCTCCCCCTGCTGCAGCTCGGCACCGTGGAACTCGTTGTCCCGCAGCACCGTGCGCGCCATGTTCTTCACCGGGGAGGTCCAGCGCAGCATCTCCTCGACGGCTCCCGGCACCAGTTCGGAGTCAGCGACGAGACGTTCCCACTGATCGGGGTGACGCAGCAGTTGATCGGTGCCACCCGAGAGGGTGTGCCGGGTGGTCTCGTCGCCGCCGATCAGAATCAGCAGCGTCTCGAAGACGATCTCGTCGTCGGACATCCGGTGGCCGTCGACCTCGGCGTTGGCCAGGATCGAGAACAGGTCCCCGGCCGGCTCGGCGCGCCGCCGGGCGATGGTCTCCATCGCGAAGGCCTGATAACCGGCGAAGGCCCCCATCAGCGCCTGCACCGCCGCCTCGTCGGCCGCCGAACTCAGCCCGCACACCAGATCGTCGGACCACTTCAGCAGGGTGGCTCGTTCGGCCGGCAGAACTCCGAGCATGTCGCCGATGACGGCCATCGGCAGCGGTGCGGCGAGGTCCCGGACGAAGTCGCACTCCCCTAGTTCGCACACCGCGTCGACGAGCGTGTGGCACAGCGTCTCGATGCCCGCGGCCTTGTCCATCAACTGCTTACGGGTGAAGCCGGCATTGACCAGTTTGCGGCGCAGCAGGTGGTCGGGGTCGTCCATATCGATCATGTACGGCATGGCGGGTTGGTCGGGGCGAATGCCGCCGGTGTTGGAGAAGATCTCCGGGTTGCGTTCGGCGTCAAGCACGGCCTGGTAGGTGGCCGCAGCGGCCAGGCCCTCACGGTCCCGGAACACCGGTTCGTTGGCCCGCATCCACCGGTAGGCGTCGCGGGCCGAGCCGTCGGCGAAAAAGTTCCCGTCGGCCAGGTCCACATCCGGTCTTGAAGTCATCGGTCCACCCTTCGCGCTTCCGTCGCGCTCTGGCGGCGCACTACAGTGGCCGCATGGCCGCGGCTACGCACACCATCGCCGGGACGGTGCTGACGATGCCGGTGCGGGTCCGTAAGGCCGATGTGCACACCGCGATGTTCTCGGTCCCCGCCGAGGCGGCCCAACGGCTGATCGACTACAGCGGTCTGGAAGTCTGCCGGTTTCGCCCGGGCCGGGCCGTGGTGACGTTGATACTGGCCCGCTACCTCGACGGCGACCTGGGCCGCTACCACGAGTTCGGCACCTGCGTCATGGTCAATCCGGTCGGCTCGCAGCGACACGGGGTGCGCGCACTGGCCGGCGCGGCGGCCTTCGTCCATCACCTTCCGGTCGACCAGGCGTTCACCCTGGAAGCAGGTCGGACCATCTGGGGTTTCCCGAAGATCATGGCGGACTTCGCTGTTCGGAACGCCAACCCGTTCAGCTTCGAGGTCTCCGAAGGCGGGGCGTTGATCGCCGGCATGGAGTTCGGCCGGGGCGTACCCGTTCCGGCACTGCGCCCGCGCCGGCAGGTGCTCAAGACCTACACCCATTCCGACGGCACCACTCGCGAGGTGCCGTGGGACATGAAGACCACCGGAATCCGGTTCCGGCCCGCCGGCGCGCGCCTGCGCCTCGGCGACCATCCCTATGCCGAGGAACTCGCCTCGCTGGGTCTGCCGCGGCGCCCGATGGTGTCGGCCTCGGTGGGCAACCTGGAGATGACGTTCGGCGAGGCCCTGCCCGTCGACCGCGCGCCGCGCTGAACGCCCCGTCGTCACCCGGCCAATTTAGAACGTGTTCTAACTCGGCCGCAAGCAAACCTCACAGCAACCCGGCGACATCCCGGATCTGCTCCGGGCTGCGCGCGCCGATCACCATCATAGTCACCCCCGCCGCCTCCCACACCGCGATCTGCTCACGCACGTAAGCGACATCGCCGACGATGGCGGCGTCGTCGACCAGTTCGTCCGGAATGACCTTGGCCGCCTCGTCCTTGCGCCCGGAACGGAACAGCCGGGTGACGTCCTCGACCACCTCCGAGTAGCCCATCCGGCGATAGACGTCAGCGTGGAAATTGGTCTCCTCGGCGCCCATCCCGCCCATATAGAGGGCCAGGAACGGCTTGATCATCTCCATCGTCGCGGGCCGGTCGTCGGTGATGACGACCTGGGCGGTGGCGCAGATCTCGAAGTCCTCCCGGGTGCGGCGGGCGCCGGGGCGGGCGAAACCCTCGTCGAGCCACTCGTTGTACATCCCGGCCAGCCGCGGGGAGTAGAACAGCGGCAGCCAGCCGTCACAGATCTCGGCCGACAGTGCGACGTTCTTGGGACCCTCGGCGCCCAGCATGATCGGGATGTCGGCGCGCAGTGGGTGCACGATCGGCTTGAGCGCCTTACCCAGCCCGGTGGTGTCCTCCCCGGCCAGCGGCAGCGGGTAGTGCGGGCCGGCACTGGTGACCGGCGCCTCCCGTGCCCACACCTGACGGACGATGTCGACGTACTCGCGAGTGCGGGCCAGGGGTTTGGGGAAACGCTGCCCGTACCAGCCCTCCACCACCTGCGGGCCAGACACTCCCAAACCCAGGATGTGCCGGCCGCCGGAGAGGTGGTCCAGCGTCAAAGAGGCCATGGCGCAGGCGGTCGGGGTGCGGGCCGACAACTGGACCACCGAGGTGCCCAAGCGCATCCGGACGGTCTGGCGGCCCCACCACGCCAGTGGGGTGAACGCGTCCGAGCCCCAGGCCTCGGCGGTGAAGACGGTGTCGAAGCCCGCCTCCTCGGCGGCGGCCACCAGCTCGGCATGGTTGGTGGGCGGCTGCGCGCCCCAGTACCCCAGTTGCAGACCAAACTTCATTTACCGCCGCCTTCCGGTCTCAGGACACGATCCTTGCCACGATTCTTAGAACCTGTTCTACTCGATGCCGTGACAGCCCGCTCAAGCAGCACCGCGGCAGCGAGGCCCCCGGCCGCTTCGCACGAACCGCCTCTCTCGGCGCCACTGACGCTGTCCTTCGACTACACCCGTTCGGTCGGGCCCACACTCGGCGCGTTCTTCACCGCCCTGCGCCAGCGCCGCATCGTCGGGGTCCGCGGGTCCGACGGAAGGGTCCACGTCCCCGTCATCGAGTACGACCCCGTCACCAACCAACGGCTGACCGAGATCGTTCCGGTGGCGAGTATCGGCACGGTGATGTCGTGGTCGTGGCAACCCGAACCCTTGGACGGACAGCCCCTCGACCGGCCGTTCGCCTGGGCTCTGATCAAACTCGACGGCGCCGACACCGCACTGGTGCACGCCGTCGACGGTGCGGTGCGAACCGGAGACCGCGTGCACGCGCACTGGCGCGACGAAGCCGTCGGGGCCATCACCGACATCGTCTGCTTCCGGCCCGGCGACGAACCCGAACAGGTGCCCGACCAGACCGATGACCGCGACCCGGTCACCATGGTGGTCGCCCCGACGAGCATCTCCATCGAGCACACCGCGTCACGCCCGGAGAGCATGTACCTGCGGGCACTGCAGCAGGGCCGGTTGCTCGGCGCCCGCAGCGGGAACGATGGAAAGGTGTACTTCCCTCCGCGGGAGGCGGATCCGGCCACCGGGAGGGAACTGGATCAGTTCGTCGAACTACCCGACACCGGTACGGTCACGACCTTCGCCGTCATCAATATCGCCTTTCCCGGGCAGAAGATGCAGCCGCCGTATGTGGTCGCCTACATCCTGCTCGACGGCGCCGACATCCCGTTTCTGCACGAGGTCACCGAGGTCGATGCCGCCGAGGTCCGGATGGGCATGCGGGTGCGGGCGGTCTGGAGGCCCCGCGAGCAGTGGGGGCCGGGCATCGACAACATCGAGCACTTCCGGCCCACCGGAGAGCCGGACGCCGACTACGACAGCTACAAGCACCACCTGTAGGGGCGGATGACCACATGAGCCGGGTAGCCACATGAGCAGAGACGTCGCCGTCGTCGGTTTCGCCCACGCGCCCCACGTCCGACGGACCGGGGGCACGACCAACGGTGTGGAGATGCTGATGCCCTGCTTCGCCGAGGTCTACTCCGACCTGGGCATCAGCCGGTCCGATATCGACTTCTGGTGCTCGGGGTCGTCGGATTACCTTGCGGGTCGGGCATTCTCGTTCATCTCGGCCATCGATTCGATCGGAGCCGTGCCGCCCATCAACGAGTCACACGTCGAGATGGACGCCGCCTGGGCTCTCTACGAGGCCTATATCAAGGTGCTCACCGGGGAGGTGGACACCGCCCTGGTCTACGGGTTCGGCAAGTCCAGCGCAGGCACCCTGCGCCGGGTGCTGGCGCTGCAGACCGACCCCTACACCGTCGCGCCACTGCTGCCCGACGCAGTGTCCCTGGCCGGCCTGCAGGCCCGCCTCGGCCTGGATTCCGGGCTGTGGACGGACACCGACATGGCCGAGGTGTCACTGGGCGCCATCACCGCGGCCGGTCGCACTGACTCGGTGGAACCGGCAACCAGCGTCGCCGAGCTCCTGGCCCGGCCGTTTTTCGCCGACCCGTTGCGCCGCCACGACATCGCGCCGATCACCGACGGCGCCTCGGTCGTCGTGCTCGCCGCCGGGGACCGCGCCCGGGAACTGCGCGAAAGGCCCGCCTGGATCACCGGTTTCGATCACCGAATCGAGACGCCGGTAATCGGCGCCCGCGACCTGACCCGGTCGGTGTCCACCGCGGCGGCGGCCCGGTCGGCGACCGGCGGGGATGTCGGCTCCATCGAGGTGGCCGAGATCTGCGCACCGTTCAGCCACCAGCAGTTGATCCTTACCGAGGCGATCGGGCTGGGGCCCGCGACGCGGGTTAACCCCTCCGGCGGCGCACTGGCCGCGAACCCGATGTTCTCTGCCGGACTGGAGCGCATCGGCTTTGCCGCCCGGCACATCTTCGACGGCTCGGCACAACGGGTTCTGGCGCACGCCACGAGCGGACCTGTGCTGCAACAGAATCTGGTCGCGGTGATGGAGGGGACGGACCGGGGAAGCATCACGCCACGGTGCTGGACACCGGACAGACCAAGAACGTCACAAAACACCACGACGTGTCGATGAACGGCCTGGTCCGTGAGGCGATCGACAGCGCTTTGACCGACAGCGGGT
>JAGQTQ010000143.1 GCA_020438905.1 Mycobacterium sp. | reverse complement strand
AATTGGAAGTCCAGCAAGGCCGGGATCCGCAAGGGACGACGGGTGGGGTTCCCGCGCTTGAAGTCGCTGCGGACCGACCGCCCGAGGGTGCGGTTCACCACCGGGACGATGCGCTTTGACGACGACCGTCGCACCATTGTGGTGCCGGTCATCGGAGCGTTACGGGCCATGGAGAACACCCGCCGTGTTCAGCGCCCCCTGGCCTGCGGTCGGGCCCGGATCTTGAACATGACCCTCTCTGAACGGTGGGGTCGGCTGTTCGTCTCGGTCAACTACTCGGTGCGCACCCCGAATGTGGCTGCGGCGCCGAGGAATCCGACGGTCCGGGCGGGCGTGGACCTCGGCCTGCGCACCCTGGCGACCGTGGCCACCGTCGATGAGAGTACCGGCGAGGAGACCATCGTCGAGTATGCGAACCCGGCTCCGCTGCGGGCGTCTCTGCGTGAGCGCCGCCGGACCGGTCGAGAGCTTTCTCGCCGGATTCCCGGCTCCCGTGGCTGGATGTCAGCGAAAGCCAAGCTGACCCGGCTGGACCGCCGGTGCGTGCACCTGCGGCGGGAAGCCACTCACCAGCTCACCACCGAGCTGGCCAGTGAGTACGGCCACGTGGTGATCGAGGATCTCGACGTGGCCGCCATGAAACGGAGCATGGGGCGGCGGGCTTTCCGCCGCGCTGTCTCTGATGCCGCGATGGGATTGGTCAGACCGCAGTTGGTCTACAAAACCGCCCGTCACGGCGTGACCCTCACGGTGGCGGATCGCTGGTTTGCCTCCAGCCAGATCCATCACGGCTGCTTGCAGTCCGACGGTTCGCCGTGCCGGCTGGAAAGCACGCAGGATTCGGGAAAGATCACGATGGACAAAGTCCTTCGCTGCCCGATCACCGGTGAAGACGTGGACCGAGACATCAACGCGGCCCGCAACCTCCGCGACTGGCCGGAGCTGCCAGTCGACGCCCAGTCAGGGCGTCGCCCCCGCCCGTCAGCAGTTCCAGGGACGGCCCTGGAGACGGCGGCTCAGACAGTCGGCACGACCGACAGCCTGGGGAGTTCGCGTAAGACCGCCCGTCAAACGGCGGCCGCGAGCAGTGAGGGCAGAACCAAAGCGACGACGCGTGAGCGCATCGCCGAGGAACCTCGCAAGAGGAGCGCCTAATGATCAACAGAGATCACTCAGGCGCAACGGCCTCAAGTGGTCAGCAGCGGTGCTATCCAGGCGATCTCGGCCGGAAGCTGCGCGCTCCAGTAGCCGCCGTCGTGGCCGCCGGGGGAGAAACCGCCGGCCGGCGGGGTGGGCAACTGGGCGACGAAGGCCTTGGTGGCCGCGTAGAAGGGATCTCCGTAGCCGCAGTCGATCCGCAGCGGGATCGACCCCAGCGCCGGCAGGCCGAACACGCTGTTGGCCGCGAAGTCCTGGGGACCGTCGAAGGCGCCCGGGGCGGCCGCGCCCGGCGTCAGCCAGAGTGCCGGACTGACCGCGCAGATCGCCGCGGTGCGCGCGGGCCCGAGGCGACCGCCCAGCAGCAACGCCCCGTAGCCGCCCATGGACCAGCCCATGAAGGCCACCCGAGAGGTGTCCAGTCCCTGTCCGGCAAGCATCGGGAGCAGTTCATCGAGGACCATGGCCCCGGCGTCCTCGCCGGAGGCCCGCCGGTGCCAGTAACTTCCCCCGCCGTCGACGGCAACCACCGCGAACGGCGGCAATCCGGCATCGACGGCCTGGGCCAAGCCGCTCTCGACCCCGCCGGCCATCACCGTCGCGGCGCTACTGCCCTTGCCGTGCAGCGCGATCACGGGCCGCAACGGCCCGGTCTGGCCCGGGGGGCGGGCGACGGCCCAGTTGGTCGGCACCCCGCCCCGGGCGGCGGAGACGAAACTCCCGGTCACCATCGTCGGGTCGGCGGCCGCAGCGGCCGGTCGGACCAACGCGCCGACAGTGGCTGCGCCGGCCGCACCGGCACCCAATCGCAGAACGGCCCGCCGGCTCAGATTCGGCACCCGGCCATCCTGCCACGCCCCGGCCGCCCGGCCGGTCCGGCCCAAAGGCTGAACGACACGCGGTCGAAAGCCATCTCTTTGCGGCAAACCGCGGTGCGGGCCGCAGCGGTGCTGGCAGCATGGCCGGATGACCGCAGCGGTGACGCCCAAGGGCGAGCGGCGTCGATTCGCGCTGGTCTGCGCGGCGGCCGATCTGCTGTGTGAGGGTGGTTTCGAGGCGGTACGACACCGCGCGGTCGCCGAACGAGCGGGACTGCCGCTGGCGTCGACGACCTACTACTTCTCGTCGTTGGACGAACTGATCGAGAACGCGGTGGAGTATCTCGGTGCCGAAGAGGTCGCGGACCTGCGCACCCGGGTGAAGGCATTGCCACGGCGGCGCCGAGGTGCCGACGCGGCCGCCGACGTGCTGGTCGACCTGCTCGCCGCTGACCCGACCCGCGAGCAGCTGATCTCCCGCTACGAGCGCTATATCGCCTGCGCCCGCCATCCGGGCCTGCGTGACGTCGAACAGCGGCTGCACGATCAGCGGGTCGCTGCGGTGTGCGAGGCGATGGCCCGGTCCGGCCGGCGCGCACGCCCGGACATGATGACCGCGCTGCTCTACGCGGTCGACGGGGCGGTGGTTTCGGCCCTGATCGGGGACGGCGATGGGCCGCGACAGAGCGTTCATGCCACTCTGGTGGATGTGATCGACGTACTGGCACCCATCGACCAACGGATCTGATCGTGGATCTGGCTGGGGTCACCCGTCCGGTGACGGGACTTCTGGACGGCGCGATGGACCGCGCCCTGGTTCTCGGCTACACCCGGATCGGCTCGGGGCTGCGGCGGCGCTGGTGGCCCGCCGACCCGGAGCCGGACTCCCTGATGGGCAAACGCGTGCTGGTCAGCGGTGCCACTGCCGGGATCGGCCTGGCCATGGCCCGGGCCTTCGCCGGGCTCGGGGCCACCGTCCACCTGCTCGGCCGCGACGCCGCCAAAGTCAGTCGGTGCGTCGCCGAAATCGTCGAGGAGGTGCCCGGCGCCGTTGTCGTCGGCGAGGTCTGCGACGTCTCCGATCTGGATGCCGTCAAGGACTGGACCGCCGATTTCGCCAACCGGGTGCCCGCCCTGGACGGCCTGGTGCACAACGCCGGATTGATGCCCCGAGAGCGCATCACCACCCGCCAGGGCCACGAACTGCAATTGGCGACCCACATCCTGGGGCCGCACCTGATGACCGAGCGGCTGCTACCCCTGCTGCGCGCGGCGGGCGGGGCAGCTGTGGTGTTCGTCTCCTCGGGCGGGATGTACAGCACGCCCCTGGTGGTCGACGACATCGAGTCCCGCAAGGACTACAACGGCGTGCGCACCTATGCCCGCACCAAGCGGATGCAGGTGGTGCTGGCCGACGCCTGGGCGCACCGCCTGGCCGGCACCGATGTCCGGGTGGAGAGCATGCACCCCGGGTGGGTGGACACTCCAGGGGTGGCCGAGTACCTGCCGCGGTTCCGGGTCATCACCCGACCCTTGCTGCGCGAGGTCGCCGACGGTGCCGACACCGCGGTCTGGCTGGTGGCAACCCGGCCACCGTCCAAACCCGGGCACTTCTGGCACGACCGCGCCCAGCGTCCGACCACCTTCGGCTGGCAGCGCGCCGAGAACCCCGCCCGGGTGCGGCGCTTCCTGCAGCAGGTCAGCGACCTGACCGGGACCTCGAGGACCTGGACCTAGGTTCGGCTGGGCAGGGCCGGTGTGACGATGCATCCGGTAGTGGTGTCGCCGTAGACCGTCACGTCCTGAGGCCGCTCGAAGGCGTACCGCCCGATATAGGCGCACAGAACCGCGTCGACGGGATCCTCGGCCAGGCGCAGCCGGGCCTTGGTCGTCGCGCCGGTAACGGTCTGGCGTAGGTTTTCCCATCCGTCGACGTCCACGTCCAGCGCCGGGTGCGCCGAGCGCAATCCCTCGATCAGGTCCATCAGCCGCAGCAGTTCGGAACGGAGCAGCGCCAGATCGCGACCGGATTTCTGCTTGTACTTCAGCGTGCGTCGCAGTCCGAACAGCGCTATCGAGGCGGCGTGCGGGTAGACCTCCATCGCTCGGCGAGGCGAGCACGAGGCGGGGTCGAGATCCAGGCGCAGTGCCGCGCACAGTCGCGCGCCCCGGCCGCCGTCGGCGAACCACGCCAACCCGGTGTTGGCCGGGTGCGCCCCGGCGTCGAAGCGGCGGAAGTCCCGGTTCAGGGCCGCCTCGCAGGGCCGGTTTCCCGATTCGTTGACGACCACCAGCGGTGCGTCGACGGCCACCACACACTCATCGGAGATCCAGGGGTCGAGGTGTGCCAGCAGATCGGCGTCGCCGCCGGCCACCCCGACGTGGCGCAGCGTTCCCTCGGCGTCGAGCACGGCCACGCCGGTCGGGCTGCGCCGGCCCCAGGCGAGGTCGACTCCGACGAAGTGCACAGCGCAAACCGTAAGCTGTCTGTCCGTGACCGGTCGCGCTGTAATCCCCGACGTCCTGGCCAACCGGTACGCCAGCACCGAGATGGTCGCCATCTGGTCCCCGCAGGCCAAGATCGTCGCCGAACGGCGGCTGTGGCTGGCAGTGCTGCGCGCCCAGCGCGAACTGGGGGTTGAGGTCCCCGAGGCGGCGATCGCCGACTACGAACGGGTGCTCCCCGAGGTTGACCTCGAGTCCATCGCCGCCCGGGAACGGGTGCTGCGCCACGACGTCAAGGCGCGCATAGAGGAGTTCAACGCTCTCGCCGGCCACGAGCATGTGCACAAGGGCATGACCAGCCGCGACCTGACCGAGAACGTCGAGCAACTGCAGATCCGCCAGTCGCTGGAACTGGTCCATGCCCACGGGGTGGCCGTCGCGGCCAGGCTGGCCGAACGGGCGGTGAGCTACCGCGACCTGGTGATGGCCGGACGCAGCCACAATGTCGCCGCGCAGGCCACCACGCTGGGCAAGCGATTCGCCTCGGCGGCCCAGGAGACGCTGATCGCGCTGACCCGCATCGGCGAGCTCATCGACCGATACCCGCTGCGCGGTATCAAGGGGCCGATGGGCACCGCCCAGGACATGCTCGACCTCTTCGACGGCGATGCCGCCCGGCTGGCCGACCTCGAGCGACGGGTCGCCGGGCACCTCGGGTTCGCCGCAGTGCTCGACAGTGTCGGTCAGGTGTACCCGCGCTCACTGGACCACGACGTGCTCTCGGCGCTGGTTCAACTCGGGGCCGGGCCGTCCTCGCTGGCGCACACCATCCGGCTGATGGCGGGCCATGAGCTGGTCACCGAGGGCTTCGCTGCAGGTCAGGTGGGATCGTCGGCGATGCCGCACAAGATGAACACCCGCAGTTGCGAACGGGTCAACGGCCTTCAGGTCGTCCTGCGTGGCTTCGCCTCTATGGCGGCCGAACTGGCCGGGGCGCAATGGAACGAGGGCGACGTGTTCTGCTCGGTGGTGCGCCGGGTCGCGCTGCCCGACGCGTTCTTCGCCGTCGACGGTCAGATCGAGACGTTCCTGACCGTGCTGGAGGAGTTCGGCGCCTACCCGGCGGTCATCCAGCGCGAGCTGGACCGCTACCTGCCGTTCCTGGCCACCACCAAGGTGCTCATCGCCGCGGTGCGCGCGGGTATGGGGCGCGAGGCCGCCCACGAGGTGATCAAGGAACACGCGGTGGCCGTGGCGCTGGCGATGCGCGAACGCGGTGCCGAACCCGACCTGTTGGATCGGCTGGCCGCCGACCCGCGCCTGCCGTTGGACCGCGGCGCCCTGGACGCCGCCCTGGCCGACAAACAGTCCTTCACCGGGGCGGCCGGCGACCAGGTGGACACCGTGGTGGCCGCGGTCGGGGAGCTGGTGCGTGCCCACCCCGACGCCGCCGAGTACTCCCCGGGCGCGATTCTCTAACGCACCCGGGCAACGCCGGCCGAGCGAAGTTCCAGTGCCGCCAGGCCCTGTACGGCCGTCGGATCCTCGCGCCGCCAGGCGCCCACCGGGTCATGGTTGACCTCGGTCAGCTTGCGCAGCGGACGGTTGGCCAGCGCGCGCAGCGCCAACAACTGCTGACCGGCCGGGGTCTGCGCCAGCGCGATGACCGTCCATTTCCGGCGGAAGAACCGGATCCGCAGGAACAGCCACGGCATGCCGACCGCCAGGACCGGAGGCCCCGCCACGGCGATGGCCAGCAGCACCGCCAGCCAGGTCGCGGTGCTGTTGAGGCTCTGCCCGGCCCCCGCCAGGTCCAGCGCCGCCTCGCTGGCCGCCCGCAGCGGCTTGGCCACGGTGTCGCCGACCAGCGGTATCCGGTCGGCGCTGTCCCCGGCGGAGCCCAGATTGTCCGAGATTCCGGTGGCGCCGTCCTTGACCTGTGTGCCGACCTTGGCGAAGGTGGCGATCGCGTGGTGCACGGCCATACCGACGAGCACCCACACGGTGATCCACGCCGCGATCAGCAGGTCGCTGAGGAGTTGGGCGGTCAGCCGTGCCGGGGTGGTGGCATAGGGCAGGAAGCGCGATTTCATGGCTCCGATCCCAGCACAGATGCCCGCCGGCGGGCGGTTAGGCTGACCCGGTGCGCGCCGCTCTGACCGACTATCCCCACCTGGCCAGCGGCAAGGTCCGCGAGCTCTACCGGATCGACGACGAGCATCTGCTGTTCGTGGCCACCGACCGCGTCTCGGCGTTCGACCACATCCTCGACACGCTGATCCCGGACAAGGGCCGCATCCTGACCGCGATGAGCGTCTTCTTCTTCGACCTCCTCGACACCCCCAACCACCTGGCCGGCCCGCCCGACGACCCGCGAATCCCCGCCGAGGTTCTGGGTCGCGCTCTGGTGGTTCGCGCCCTGGACATGATGCCGGTGGAGTGCGTGGCCCGGGGCTATCTCACCGGGTCGGGACTGTCGGACTACCGGGCGACCGGGGCGGTGTGCGGTATCGAACTGCCGCCGGGGCTGACCGAGGCCAGCAGGTTCGACCATCCGTTGTTCACCCCCGCCACCAAGGCCGAGTTCGGCGCCCACGACGAGAACATCTCCTTTGATCGGGTGGCCGAACTCCTCGGCCGGACCCGCGCCGAGGAGTTGCGCGATCTGACGGTGCAGACCTACCAACGGGCCGCCGAACACGCGCTGGGTCGAGGAGTCATCATCGCCGACACAAAATTCGAGTTCGGGCTCGACCGCGACGGGTTGCTGGTGCTCGCCGACGAGGTGCTGACCCCGGATTCGTCTCGGTACTGGCCCGCCGAGAGCTACCGCGAGGGAGTCGTGCAGCCCAGCTTCGACAAGCAGTTCGTCCGGAATTGGCTTACCGGGCCGCAGTCCGGCTGGGACCGCCACGGCACTGAGCAGCCCCCGCCGCTGCCCGCCGACATCGTTGCGGCCACGCGGGAACGCTATATCCAGGCCTACGAAAGGATCTCCGGGTTGAGTTTCGCCGATTGGATCGGTGCGGGCGCATGAGCAAGGCTCCGGCGCCCAAACGGGTCGGCACGCAACGGGTCCACCACGACGACGTGTTCGTCGACCACTACGAGTGGATGCGCGACAAGTCCGATCCCGAGGTCATCGCCCACCTCGAGGAGGAAAACGCCCACGTCGAAGCTGAGACCTCCTATCAGGAGCCATTGCGCCAGCAGATTTTCGACGAGATCAAGGCCCGCACCAAGGAGACCGACCTGTCGGTCCCGCTGCGGCGCGACGACTGGTGGTACTACGGCCGCAGTTTCGAGGGAAAGCAGTACGGGGTGCACTGCCGTTGCCCGGTGGTCGGCCCGGACGACTGGGATCCGCCGAAATTCGACGAGCACACCGACGTTCCCGGCGAACAGGTGCTGCTCGACGAGAACGCCGAGGCCGACGGCCATGAGTATTTCGCGCTCGGCGCGGCGACGGTCAGCCCGGACGGCCATCTGCTGGCCTACTCGGTCGACGTGGTCGGCGACGAGCGTTACACCCTGCGGTTCAAGGACTTACGAACCGGGGAGCTCTATCCCGATCACATCGCCGGTATCGCCGCCGGGGTCACCTGGGCGGCTGACAATGCGACGGTCTACTACACCACCGTCGACGAGGCATGGCGCCCCGACACCGTGTGGCGGCACCGCCTCGGCACGCAGGGCCACGACGAGCAGGTCTTCTCCGAGCCCGACGAACGGTTCTGGGTTGCGGTGGGCCGTACCCGTTCGGACGCCTACGTCGTCATCGCCGCGGGATCGGCCATCACCTCGGAAGTCCGCATCGCCGATGCCTTCGATCCGCAGGCTGAATTCACCACTGTGCTGCCCCGCCGCGAGGGCGTCGAGTACTCCGTCGAGCACGCGATCATCGACGGCCAGGACCGATTCCTGATCCTGCACAACGACGGAGCGCCGAATTTCACCCTCGTCGAGGCGCCGGTGGACGACCCCACCGCGCAGCGAACCCTGATCCCGGCGCGCGACGACGTTCGACTCGAGGGCGTCGACGCCTTCGCCGGCCACATCGTCGTGCACTACCGCGCCGACGCGCTGCCCCGGCTTCAGCTCTGGCCGCTGGTACCCGGTCAGGGTTACGGCACTCCCCAGGAGATCACCTTCGACTCCGAGCTGATGGCCTGCGGTCTGGGCGGCAACCCGAACTGGGACGCCCCGCGGCTGCGGGTGGGCGCGACCTCGTTCCTCACCCCGATGCGGATCTACGACATCGACCTGGCGACCGGGCAGCGGGTGCTGCTGCGAGAACAGCCGGTCCTGGGTGGCTACCGTCGTGAGGACTACGTGGAGCGGCGGGACTGGGCGGTGGCCGCCGACGG